>JBBRFB010000012.1:0-42583 GCA_038225015.1 Burkholderiales bacterium | reverse complement strand
GTGCACGCCGATGGTGCCGACGCCCCGGCCTTCCCAGAACATGGGCGCGAACATGGCCGAATAGTTGCTGCCGTCTGCCAGGGCCTGCTCGCGCAGGCCCTTCGGAACGTCGGCGCCATGGATCACGTCCGGGAAGTGCAGTACCCGGCCCTTGTGGATGGCATAGCCATGAATCGATTCGCGGACCGGCCGGGGGAAGCTCGCTTGAATGCGCGACTTGGCTTCCCGCAACCCGGCGTTCACCGACGCCGAAGAGTCCTGGATCAGGTGGATCAACCCGTCGTCGCGAACCAGCGCCACGTTCGCGTAGTCCACCCCGAACAGCTTCTCGCAGCTCTGGATGATTTTCTCGAAGACCGGCGCGGTGTCGGCCACGGACTGGCTGATGACCTGCAGAACCTCAGCCGTGGCGGTCTGACGCGCCAGCGCCTCCTTGGTCTCGTTGAACAGCCGCGCGTTCTGGATCGCGATGACTGCCTGGTCGGCGAAGGTCTGCGCGAGCTCCAGTTCGTTCGGCTTGAAGGGGCCGGTGGAGCGCGCCACGCCAATGGCGCCGATTCCGCGCCCTTCCCACAACATCGGGGCGAACATCATCGAGCGGTAGCCGATCAGCCTGGCCATCTTGCGCAGCACGCCGGGCACGTCGTCGCCGTCGACCAGGTCGGGCCAGTGCATCACGCGCCGCTCGCGAATGGCGCGGCCGGCCGGTGTGCTCTCCACTGGCGCGGGGAAGGTGGCCGCGACGATGTCGTGCTGCGCACCCAGGTAGGCACCGATGGTCAGCTGGCCTTGCTCGTCCACCAGCAGTACGTCGAGTTCGTCGCCGCCAAACAGGTTCTTGCAGCTCTGCAGGATCTTGTCGAATACCGGCTGCGTGTCGGCGACCGAACTGCTGATGACGGACAGGATCTCTGCCGATGCCTTCTGCTGCTCCAGCGCTTCCTTCGTTTCGTTGAACAGCCGCGCGTTCTGGATCGCGATCACCGCCTGGTCGGCGAAGGTCTTCAGCAGCGCGATCTCCTTGTCGGCGAAGGGCCTGGGCGGAAAGCGCGCCGCACCGATGGCGCCGATCCCTTTGCCTTCCCACACCAGGGGCACGAGCAACTGCGAGGAGTTGCCGTAAGGTCGCTGAGCTTCACGCAACGCATCGGGCACACCCTCGCCGTGCATCGTGTCCGGGAAATGGACGACCTTGCGCTTGTGGGCCACATAGCCGTGCATGGAGTCTCGTGCCGGCCGCGGGTGCGAGTCTCTCAGCAGCCGGATCACCGCGCGGTAGTGGTCGTCGACGGGGAACTCGGGCTCGTCGGTCACCTTGATGTGCGCCAAGCCGTCGTCGCCGATGAGTGCCAGGTTCACGAAGTTGGTGCCCAGCAATCGCTGGCCGCTGCGCAGTATCTTGTCGAACACCGGCTGCGTGTCTGCCACCGAGCTGCTGATGACCTGCAGCACTTCGGCGGTGGCCGTCTGGCGCTCCAGCGCCACCTGGGTCTCTTCCACCAGACGTGCGTTCTCGAGCGCCAGGCCCATGCTCGCGGCGATCGTCTGCAGCAGCCGCACCTCGGCTTCGGCATAGGCGTGCTCGCGTTCGTGGTTCTGCAGGTTGACGAGGCCGAGTACGCGGTTGCTGCCGATGATGGGCACGGCCACCATCGAGCGGCACCAGTCGGTGCCCGGCCGCGGCGTGAGGCCTGCGGCCAGCATCTCGGCGCGCGTGTTCAGCACGCCGACGTGCCGATCCTTCAGCACGGGGTAGCCGCCCCAATCCGGCGTCAGCTTGCGCGGTGGCGGCAAAGGGAGAGCGGCGCCATGCTCGTAGCGGTAGAGCACGCTGACGAGGTCGGTGTCGTGGTCCCACCAGGCGATGCTCGCATCGCCCGTCGCGAACACCTCGCGCAGCTTGTCGCCGACCAGTTCGACGATGGCCTGGAAGTCGAGCTGCCCGGCGACGCCGCGCTGGATCGCGCCGATCACGGCGAGCTCGGCGTTGCGCTGCGCGAGCTCACGCGCCAGCCCGGCCAGGGTCGGCCGGGGCCGGCCGGTTGCGGCCAGGCCCGAGCGGGGGGAATGCTGGCGGGTACTCATGTGCCGCAGGTCGTCACTTCATGTCCGGCTCGGCCGGGGTGACCGATTGTTGGCGATGAAAGCCCGGAACCGGCAGCCGCCGGGCGATCGGCGACAAAATCGGGCGATGCAGCCCCGCCGAATTGCCACCCGCCCTTTTCCCGGCCAGCGTCCTGGCACCTCTGGCCTGCGCAAGAAGGTCGATGTCTTCGAGCAGCCGCACTACCTGGAGAACTTCGTGCAGTCGATCTTCGACGTGCTCGAAGGCGTCACCGGGCAGACGCTGGTCGTGGGCGGCGATGGTCGCTTCTACAACGATCGCGCGATCCAGACCATCGTGCGCATGGCGGCGGCGAACGGCTTCGGCCGGATCCTGGTCGGCCGGCACGGCATCCTCTCGACGCCGGCGGCGAGCTGCGTCATCCGTGGCCGCGGTGCGTTCGGCGGCATCATCCTGTCGGCCAGCCACAACCCGGGCGGCCCCAAGGGCGATTTCGGCATCAAGTACAACGCCGGCAACGGCGGGCCGGCGCCGGAGAAGATCACCGAGGCGGTGTGGCGCCGCAGCGAAGCCATCGACTGCTACCTGACGCTCGACACGCCCGACCTCGACCTGGCGACGCTGGGCGAATCGCGGGTCGGTGCCGCGGCGGTCGAGGTGTTCGATCCGGTAGCCGAGTACGCCGATCTGCAGGCGCGCCTGTTCGACTTCGCGGCGATCGGGAGGCTGTTGCAGGGCGCCGGCTTTCGCATGTGCTTCGACGCCATGCATGCGGTCACCGGGCCGTACGCGCATGAGATCTTCGTGCGCCGCCTTGGCGCCCCGGCGTCGAGCCTGATGAACGCGACGCCGCTGCCCGACTTCGGCGGCGGCCACCCCGACCCGAACCCGATCTACGCTGCCGACCTGATGCAGGTCATGTTCGCCGCCGACGCTCCCGACTTCGGCGCGGCGAGCGACGGCGACGGCGACCGCAACATGATCGTCGGCCGCAGCTTCGTGGTTACGCCGAGCGACAGCCTGGCCGTCCTCGCCGCCAACGCGCACCTCGTGCCCGGGTACGCGAGCGGCCTGAAGGGCGTTGCCCGCTCGATGCCGACCAGCGCCGCCGTCGACCGCGTCGCCCGCCACCTCCGCATCGCCTGCTACGAGACGCCGACCGGCTGGAAGTTCTTCGGCAACCTGCTCGACGCCGGCATGGCGACCCTGTGCGGCGAGGAAAGCTCGGGCACCGGCTCCGATCACGTGCGCGAGAAGGACGGCGTCTGGGCCGTTCTCTTCTGGCTCAACATCCTCGCGGTGCGCCGGCAGCCGGTGGCGCAGATCGTGCGCGAGCACTGGGCACAGTTCGGACGCAACTACTACACGCGTCACGACTACGAAGGCGTCGACAGCGCCGCCGCTGACGGCCTCATGAGCCATCTGCGCGCGAGCCTCGTCGCCCTTGCGGGCCAGACGATCGCGGGCGCGGTGATCGCCACCGCCGACGATTTCGCCTACACCGACCCCGTCGACGGCTCGGTGAGCACTGCCCAGGGCATCCGCATCGGCTTCGAAGACGGCTCGCGCATCGTCTTCCGGCTCTCGGGCACCGGCACCGAAGGTGCGACGCTGCGCGTCTATCTCGAGCGCTACGAGGCCGATCCGGCGCGCCAGGGCACCGAGACGCAGGAGGCGCTGGCGCCGCTCATCGCCGCCGCCGACGCGATCGCCGGCATTCGCGCCCGGACTGGGCGCAGCGCGCCCACCGTGGTCACCTGACGGATCGCCGGGCCGGAAGCTGACCGGCCGGCGCCATCGCCGCGCGCTACAGGCGCGGCTCGCCGTCGCGGTTGACCGTGATCGTCCGGCCCGGCGGCGTGCTCATCTGCACGCGGTGCTCGACGCCGCGGAACTCGTAGGTCACGTCCCAGTACTGCGGGGGGCCGTTCGCCGCCACGTTCTCGCAGCGTCGCACGTTGCGCGTGCCGGTCGTCTCCGGGGAGCGGTCGCGGCCGACATTCGCACCGACCGCCGCGCCGCCGGCCAGGCCGCCGATCGTCGCGAGGTCCTTGCCGGTGCCGCCGCCGACCTGGTGACCGAGGATGCCGCCGATGACGCCGCCGATGATGGCGCCGGGCACGTTGAGCTCGCCTCGCTCTGTCTGGGCGACCTGCTGGCGTTCGACCCAGCAGCGTTGCTCGGGCGGCCCGACGACGGCGTGCACGGAAGTGACCGGCGCCTCGCGCAACCGCTCGTTCGGCCGGCGGCGGTATTCGTAGGTCGGCGCGGCGAGCGCCTGCGGCGCCTCGTTGTCGTAATGCCGGCGCTCGTCGACCCTGCGCACCGACGAGACCCGGTTTTCCATGCCCATGCCGCGAAGCGTGTCGTAGCTGCCGCGACGAAGGACCACGCAGCGGCCCTCGAAGCGCGCGTTCTCGCACACCTCCCAGCGGCCGCGGTCGACGACGACCGAGGAGGCGCGGTCGTTGAAGCCGCTGCGCTTGAAGTTCTGGACCTCCTTGTCGGTGGCGAACGCCCGGCCGCGAAAGCCTTCACCCTCGTAGAAGGTGATTTGCGCCGACGCGTGTGCCGCGAACGCGAGGGCGGCAGCGCCGACGAGGGGTCTGAGGAGGTGATTCATGGGGCTCTCCGGTAAAGCCGCGTCGAACCTGCGGCGTAGCCCGTTTTAACGCACGGGCGGCCGGGCCTGCCGACCGGGAACCCTGAGGTTTGCGTAGGACAAGCCCGCATCGCCGACAGAAGGCATCGGTTCTGTGCGACCGAGTGCCGGCCGCACCGCCAGCAGGTCGCTGGCGGCGGCTTCGTAGCCCTTGGCCAGGCGCAGCACGGCGAGATCGGCGCGCGGCCGGCCGATGAGCTGCATGCCCATCGGCAGTCCTGCCGCGTTGAAGCCCACGGGCACGCTGATGCAGGGCAGGCCGGCGAAGGTGGCGAGGATCACGACCTCCATCCAGCGGTGATAGGTGTCCATGGTGCGCCCGGCGATCTGCTCCGGCCAGCGCCATTGCACGGGGAAGGGCCACACCTGCGTCGTCGGCAGGGCGAGGACGTCGACCTTCTCGAAGAGCGTCAGGACATGCTGGTAGAACGCGCTGCGCTCGACGCTGGCCGCCATCATCTGCGCCGCGGTGAGCAGCGCGCCCTGGTCGTGTTCCCAGAGCGCCTCGGGCTTGATGTGGGCACGGTTCGCGGGCTCGACGAGGTACGGCGCGATGCGGCCATGCACGAGCCACCAGCGCCAGGTGAGCCAGGCCCGCCACAGCCGCTCGGGAGAAAAGCCGAGCGCCATCGGCTCGACCCGGCAGCCGGACGACTCGAGCCGGGCGAGCCCGGCGGCGCAGACGTCGAGGATGCCGGCCTCGAAGGCGAGGTGGCCACCGAGGTCGCCGAGCCAGCCGATGCGCGTCGGCGCGGCGTACTCGTCGCCGGCGCCTTCTTCCAGGCGCGCGGCGAACGAGGCTTCGCTCGCCAGCGACAGCGGAGCGCGCGCGTCGTAGCCGGCCTGCACGTCGAGCAGCAGCGCGAGGTCGCGGACGCTGCGCGCCATCGGCCCGGCAATGCCGAAATGGGTGACCCAGACATCCTGCGCCGGCACCTGCGGCACCCGGCCCTGGCTGGGGCGAAAGCCGAAGACGTTGGCCCACGCCGCCGGGTTGCGCAGGCTTCCCATCGAGTCGCTGCCGTCGGCCACCGGCAGCATCCGCGTCGCCAGGGCCACCGCGGCGCCGCCGCTGCTGCCGCCCGCCGACCGGCTCGGGTCGAAGGCATTGCGGGTCGCACCGAAGACCTCGTTGAAGGTGTGCGAGCCGAGCCCGAACTCGGGCGTGTTGGTCTTGCCGACGACGATGCAGCCGGCGGCTTTCATGCGCGCAACCATCAGGCCATCGGTCGCGGGCACGTGATGGCGCAGGAGCGGCGAGCCCGACGTCGTGGTCAACCCGGCGGTCGGCGCCATGTCCTTGATCGCCTGCGGCAGGCCGAACAGGAACGGGCGCGCCACATCGCGCTCGCCCGGCCGGCCGAGCAATGCATCGCAGGCGGCCGCTTCGTCGAGCAGCGCGTCGCTGTCACGTCGGCTCACGATTGCGTTGACGCGCGGGTTGACGGCGTCGATGCGGGCGAGGAAGGCCTGCATCGTCTCCCGGCACGAGAGCGTGCGGGTGCGAACGGCGGCGGCGAGCTCGTGCGCGGTCAGGTCGGTGATGTCGCTCATCGGTTCTCCCGGTGTGGCACTACAGCCCGTAGTGCTGGATCAGCGCCGCCGACAGCGACGCGGCGACGATGAGGAACAGCGGCGTGCCGACCCGTACGAAGTCGCCGAAGCGGTAGCCGGCGGCATTCATGACGAGCAGGTTCGTCTGGTAGCCCATCGGCGTCAGGTAGCACAGGTTGCAGCCGAACAGCACGGCCAGGACATAGGGCTCGGGCGGCACGCCGAGCTTGCGTGCGAGCTCGATGGCGAGCGGCGTGCCGATTGCCGCCGCCGCGTTGTTGGAAACGAAGTTGGTGAGCACGCCCATCAGGAGCATCAGGAGCACGAGGATCCAGCGCGGTGCCAGACCGCCGGTCCACTCGACCAGGCGGCCGGCAAGCCAGGTCGTGCCGCCGGTGAGGGTGAGAGCATCGCCGAGGGCGAAGCTTGCGGCGACCAGAAGGACCACCTTCACCGAGAGGGCGGCGCCGGCCTCGCTGAAGGCGAGCGCGCGGCTCGCCACCAGCACCAGCACGCCGGCGAGGGCGGCGACGGCGATTGGTGCCAGCTTCGTGGCCGCGACGGCGATGACAATCGCCATCGTGATCAGTGCCAGCGTCGCCTTGTGCTGCCGCGGCAGCACAAGGGTCGCGTCGAGCAGGGCACCGAGGCCGTCGCGCTGCGCGTCCTGCAGCGCCGCCACCCGCCCCTGCAGAAGCAGCACGTCGCCGGTAGCCAGCGTGCGATCGGCGATGTCCGGTCGAGAGCGCGGCGTCGCCGCCGCGCCTGACGCGCCGAACGCGCTGCGCGCCCGCTGCCAGGCCTGGCCGGCCAGCGGCAGCAGCATCTCGACCTGCGCCGGCTTCAGGCCGACCGCGGCGAGGCGATAACGGTCAGCGACGTTCAGGCCACGGATCGACCGGCCGACGAGCGGCGACTGCGGCGTGACGACGAGTTGTGCCACCACGGCGTCGGCATGTCGGGGCGAGCCCTTCTCCTCCTTGGTGTCGAGCTGCCCCGTCGCGGCCGGGCTGTCGCCCGCCTTCTCGTTGTCGCGCGCCTCGCCGGCGTCGGCAGCAGGATCCTCGTCGTCGTCGGGCAGGTGGTGCGGCACGGCCCCGAGGACGCTCTCGAACTCCTTCAGATTGGACACCGTGTCCTGCAGCGTGATGCGGTCGCCGGCGCGCAGCAGCATCGTCGGCAGCCGGCTGCGCGGCCGACCTCGCTCGTCGCGCAGGTCGAGAATGCGCATGCGCCCGCCGGTGGCCTTGACCGCTTCGCGCAGTTCCTTGTCGACGAACTTGCTGTCGGGCTTCAGGCGCAGCTCGGCATCGAACGCGTCTTCGGTCGGCGCCGCTTCGCCCGTCGGCACCGAGCGCAGCAGGCGAGGCGCGACCAGCCACAGGTAGAGCAGCGCCGGCACCGCCGCGACCGCGACGATGCCGTAGAAGCTGAGCAGTCCGAACGGCGCCAGCCCCAGGCTCGAGGCGATGCTGTTGACGATCAGGTTGGTCGAGGTGCCGATCGAGGTCGACATGCCGCCGATCAGGACAGCGAAATTCATCGGCATGAGCACGCTGGCGGCCGAGATCTTCGCGCGCGCCGTGGCGGCGAGCAGGAGCGGGATCATCAGCACCACGACCGGCGTGTCGTTGACGAAGCCGCTCACCAGCATCACGCCGACGAGTACCGCCGCCAGCGCCAGGCGCGGTCGCGAAGCGACGAGCGCGGCGAGGCGGCGCGCCAGCGGATCGAGCGCGCCGGTGACGACGAGTGCGTGGCCGAGGATCATCAGCGAGCAGATCGTCACCAGTGCCGGATGGCCGAAGCCGGAGAAGAAGCGGCCGGGATCGAGCGCCTTGCCGTCGACGGCATAGGGGAAGGCACTGAAGAAGAGCGGCAGCACGACGAGAAGAGCCAGGCACACCGAGGCGATGTGCACGCGGTCCCACGCGAAGACCGCGAAGACGATCGCCGTCAGGGCCAGCATCGCCACCCCATGACCGTCGAGGCCGCCGGCAGCCAGCCACGACAGGGCGTCGTGCGCAGCGGCCCCGGGCATCAGCGCGAGCCGAACATCATCTGTCGCGCGATGGCTGACTTCACCGGTCCGAGCGCCTGCACGGCCGCGAGCCCGAGGCCGCGGGCAGCGCCGGCGCCGGGGAGGCGCCAGGTGAAGCTGCGGGCGAGGAAATCGGTCGCGGCGATCATGGCCCAGCGGTCGGGCGCGCGCTGCCATTCGAGGCGGCGCAGGACGCGGGCGACGTCGCCGTCGCGCGCCAGCGAGCGGACCAGCTCGAAGGCATCGCGCAGGCCGAGGTTGAGGCCCTGGCCGGCGACCGGGTGCAGCGTCTGTGCGGCATTGCCGATACGCACCGTGCGGCCGTCGGTGAGCGTGCGCAGGGCGTTCAGACCGAGCGGGAAGTTCTTCAGCGGCGTGATCGACGCCAGGCGCGGCGTCGAGGGATGAAAGAGGGTGTTCAGCACGATGACGCGCTGGGCGTCGTCGAGCTCGGGCACGGGGTCGTCGGCACTCGACACGCACCAGACCAGGCCGGCCCGGCCATCGGGCAGCGGCAGCAGCGCGACCGGACCGTGCCGCGTGAAGCGCTCGACGGCGATGCCGCGCGGCCGCGTGGCGCCCGCGTCGGGCGAGGCGAACGTCGCCTGGCCGACCCATGCCGTCTGCGCGTAGTCGTGGCGGAGTGCGGCCGGCCGCTGCGCCACCGCCTCCGAGCCGGCGGCCGGCGCGAAGACGCCGCCTTCGGCGACGACGGCCAGATCGAATCGCTCGGCGATCCCGCTGTCGACCTCGACCCCGGCCTCGACATTCTTCAAGGCGGCCACCGGCGTACCGAAACGGCTGAAGATTCGGCCCGGTTCGCGCCCGACGGCGTCGCGCCAGGCCGCTTGCAGTGGGGCAACGATGGCGCCGTAGGCGAGCACGGCGCCCAGCATCGGCACGTCTTCGTCGACAGCGCGGATCACCAGCTCTGGCTCGGCCAGGCGGCTCGCAAAAGGCAGGGCGAGCGTGGGTGGCTGCTGCGAGACGTGCACCTCGCGGATGGGCTCGGCGCGCGCTGCCGGCCAGGCGCCGAGCCGCTCGAGCAGCTGCACGCTGCCGAGCGAGAGCGCCATCGTGCGCGGATCACCGGAGACATCCTTGTTCTCGGGCCGGGCGTCGAAGAGCGTGATTTCGGCCGCGGGCAGGGCGCTCGCGGCATGCAGGGCGAGCGCCAGGCCGACGGGCCCGGCACCGACGACGGCCAGCCGCAGCGGCGGTGATGGATTCATGCGGGCACGCCCGTTGCGCGATTCGATCTCATGGCGTGCGGCGTATTATTCGCCGCGCCCCGGATGTTGGGGTATCGCAGGGAGAAACGCTGCCATGGCGCTGATGGATTTCGTCAAGAAACAGTTCATCGACATCATCGAGTGGACGGAAGCCGGCGACGGCGTGCTCGCCTGGCGCTTCCCCATGGAAGACCGCGAAATCCAGAACGGCGGCTCGCTCACCGTTCGCGAATCGCAGATGGCGATGTTCGTCAACGAGGGCAAGGTGGCCGATGTCTTCGGGCCGGGCCGCTATACGCTCACCACGGCGACGCTGCCGATCCTCACCTACCTGCAGAACTGGGACAAGCTCTTCAAGAGCCCGTTCAAGAGCGACGTCTACTTCTTCAGCACGCGCCAGCAGATCGACCAGCGCTGGGGCACGAGCCAGCCTGTGACGATCCGCGACAAGGACTTCGGCGCCGTGCGCCTGCGCGCCTTCGGCAACTACAGCTACCGCGTCGCCGACCCGCGCCTCTTCTACAACGAGATCTCGGGCACGCGCGAGCAATACACCATCACCGATCTCGACGGGCAACTGCGCGGGATCATGCTGCAGCACATCTCCGACGCCGTCGCCGAGAGCGGCATTCCGTTTCTCGATCTCGCTGCCAACCAGAACGAGTTCGCCGCGGCACTGAAGACGGCCACCGAGCCGGCCTTCGAGAAGCTCGGCCTCAAGCTCGAGATCGTGACGATGCAGAACATCTCTCTGCCCGAGGAGCTGCAGAAGATCCTAGACCAGAAGATCGGCATGGGCATGGTCGGCGACACCGCGAAGTTCATGCAGTACCAGACGGCGCAGTCGATTCCGGCGCTGGCCGCCGGTGCCGGCGGCGAAGGCGGCGGCGGAATCGTCGGCAGCGCGGTCGGGCTCGGCGCCGGCGTGGCGCTCGGCCAGGTGATGGCCAATCAGCTCGGCAAGGGACTCGCCGGCGCGGCCCCGGGGGCGCCGGCAGCAGTGGTCGGCGCGGCGGCCGAAGGTGCTGGTGGCGTCAAGCCCGAAGACGTGATGGCCACGCTCGAGCGGCTGGCCGACTTCAAGGCCAAGGGCATCCTCACGCAGGAGGAGTTCGATGCGAAGAAGGTCGAGCTGCTGAAGAAGCTGGCATGAATCGAGGCGAGACACGACCCCTCATGTAGGGGGTTGGCGTCAGAACTCAGGAGTTCAGACTCCGGTGTTCTTGCCACGAGAGGGGACACCATGTCACATCGAATTTCGAAACTTGCGTCCGCGATCGCGGCGACGGCGGCGTGCCTTGCCGTAACGACGGCGACCGCGTCGTCGGTGAATTACGGCACCGTCAATGCGCCGACGGCCGATCTTCCAGGACTGACCGGCTTCCAGACGACGGGCGCCGACATGACCGGATTGAGCGTCACGGCCACTTTCACCGGCGGCGTCACGCAGACCATGGCTTGGTCCACGACCGGCGCTGGTTCGGGCGGCGTCAGCGGCACCGGGTGGGGTTTGTCGCTCGATGGCGACAGCTTCGGCGGACTCTGGAACTTCACCTTCGACCCGCAGTACACGCTCGGCCAGCTGACCCGGCTCGTGCTCGACGGCTCCACGGGCCTCACCGTGCTCGATCGCACCCTTCCCAACGACGGCACGCCCGGTTCGGCGCAAGGCCTCGACTTCTCCTTTGCTAGCGACACCTGTGACAGCTGCGCGGTCGACGCGACCTACTCGGGGCTCACCTCGATCGGTGGTGCCGCGGCGCTCGGCGACCTGTGGCAGACCTTGACCGTCGACTTCCTCGACACCACCGGGCCGCGCACCGACTGGAGCTTCGTCCAGGACACCGACAACGACAGCCGTTTCATCCCTGGCGTGCCGGAGCCCGAGACCTATGCGCTCATCCTCGGCGGCCTCGGCCTCGTCGGCTGGATGGGCAAGCGGCGCCGCAGGTCGGCCTGAGTCGCCATCGGGCGAAAGCCAAGTCGGGAGGCTCGCCTTCTCGATGACCTCGGAGGGGCGCGATGCGCCCCTCCTGCATTTGGGCGGCTACATTGCGACCCATGCGCGCGGCGAGTGACAGGCTGACCGGTGGCGCGGCGTCGCGGCCGCCGCGGCTGCCTTTGCATTCGCGGGGCCGCTCGCATGACCGCAGACCGAGGCCATCGACGTGACGGACACGTCTGCGTCCCGCGCCTACCGCGCCGCCTGTCCGCAGTGCGGTGCACCGGTCGAGTTCCGGTCGGCCGCCTCGCCGTTCGCCATCTGCAGCTACTGCCAGGCCACCGTCGTCCGGGCCGGTGACGTGCTGCGCAAGATCGGCCAGAGCGCCGAGGTCTTCGAGGACCACTCGCCGTTGCAGCTCGGTGCGTCCGGCACCTACCAGGGTGCCGCCTTCACCCTCGTCGGCCGCCTGCAGTACCGCTATGCCGACGGCACCTGGAACGAATGGCATGCACTGTTTGCGAGCGGGCCGGAGCTGCAGAAGTCGGGCTGGCTCTCGGAAGACAACGGCCGCTACGTCGTCGCTTTCGACGCGCCGCTGCAGACGGCAGTCCCGGCCGCCGAACGCCTGCAGCCGGGCGCACCACTCACCGTCAACGGGGGGAGCTGGTCGGTCGCGTCGGTCGTCGCCGCGCGACTGATCGCCGCCCAGGGCGAGCTGCCGAAGCGGCCGAATCTCGAACACGGCTTCGTCGTCGCCGACCTGCGCAGCGGCCGCGACGAGGTCGGCACGCTCGACTACACCGACCCCGCCAAGCCAGCCTGGTCGGTCGGCCGGTCGGTCGTCTTGAGCGAGCTCGCCCTGAGCGGTCTCGCCGAGCCGAGCGAGAAGGCGATCGGTGGCCGGAGCCTGTCGTGCCCGAACTGCGGCGCGGCGGTCGAGGTCGCACTGGCGAGCACGCAATCCATCGTCTGCCGTCAGTGCAAGTCGGTGATCGACGTCTCGCAAGGAGTGGCCGGCGACCTCGCGCACTACGCGCAGACGCACGGCGGCGAGCCGCAGATCCCGCTCGGCACCGTCGGCACACTGGCCCTCGGCGGCAGACCGGCCTTGCCGTGGCAGGTCGTCGGCTACGTCGAACGTCGCGAGGTGCCGGAAGACGACGACGATGAGCAGACCGTCTGGCGCGAATACCTCCTCTACCATCGGACCGAGGGCTTCGCCTTTCTCGTCGATGCCGACGACGGCTGGAGCTGGACGGTCGCGGTCACCGGCGCGCCACAACTCGCGGGCGACGGCGCGCGCTATGCCGGGGTCGCCTACCGCAAGCTGTACGACTACGTCGGCGAGATCACCTACGTGCTCGGCGAGTTCTACTGGCAGCTCAGCCGCGGCCAGCGCACCGCGAACACCGACTACCAGGGCACCGGCCCGGCGACGTCGCAGCGACTCAACCGCGAGCGCACCGAAGGCGAGGGCACGGCCGAGGTCGTCTGGTCGGCCGGCGAAGCGCTCGCCGCCGAGGCCGTGGTGGCCGCGTTTCGGCTGCCGGCCTCGCTGCGCGCGGCGCTGCGCCGCGACGCCGCCCCGACGACGTTCAAGACGCAGTCGCTGCTGGCGAGGATTTTCTTCTGGGGCTTCATCGTCGTCGTCGTCCTGCTGCTCTTTCGTTGCGGCAGCGGTGGCGGTGCCGCCGATTGCAGCGAGGCGCGCAACACCTTCGGCGCCGCCTCGCAGGAGTACCAGAATTGCCTGAACAGCCGGCGCAGCGGGGGCGGCTACCGCACCGGCGGCGGCGCCTTCGGCGGGTTCTCGAGCGGCGGCGGCCACAAGTGAGGGTGCCGCGCCGCGCAGTTCGTTGCCTTTTCTCTCAGAGGAGATTCACATGACGGGACTCGAGTGGTTGAAGCCGGCGATCATCTTCGGATCGATCCTGTACGCGCTGATCGGCGTGCTGATCCTGTGGCTGTCGTTCCTGATCTTCGACAAGATCACGCCGTACCGCCTGTGGGAGGAGATCGTCGACAGGAAGAACACGGCGCTGGCCATCGTGGTCGGCTCGATGTGCATCGCCATCGGCCTGATCGTCGCGGCGGCGGTGCATGGGTGAGTGAGCAGCCCGCGGCCGACGCGGCGCCCGCGCCGGTCCGGCCGGCCGAGGTCGCGCTTCTCGCCTCGGTCTTCGTCGTCGCCGCCTGCGGCCTGGTCTACGAGCTGGCTGCGGGGACGCTCGCCAGCTACCTGCTCGGCGACTCGATCCTGCAGTTCTCCACGGTCATCGGGACCTACCTGTTCGCGATGGGCGTGGGCTCGTGGCTGTCGCGCTTCTTCGAGCGCCAGCTCGTCGCCCACTTCCTGCGCATCGAGCTGCTCGTCGGCCTCGTGGGCGGCCTCATGCCGGCGGCCCTCTTCGCCCTGCAGTCGATCGCGACCTCGTCGTTTCGCTTCGCGCTCTATGCGATGGTGTTCGTGGTCGGCACCCTGGTCGGCCTCGAGATTCCGCTCGTCATGCGCATCCTGAAGCGGCAGATCGGGCGTTCCGGCGACGGCCGCGGCCACCTGAAGACGCTGGTCTCGCAGGTGCTCACCTTCGACTACCTCGGCGCGCTCGCCGTGGCCATCGCCTTTCCGCTTCTGCTCGTGCCGCAGCTCGGTCTGTTGCGCACCGGCGCCGTCTTCGGCCTCATGAACGCCGCTGTTGCCGTCTGGGCGCTCTGGCTCTTCCGCGCCGACATCCGGCGCTTCGCCGCGCACGCCCTGGCCTGTGTGCTGACGGTGGCGGCGCTCGGCGCGGCGCTGGCGGCCGCCGATGTCGTCACCACCTGGGCCGAGGACCGCTTCTACGGCGACCACGTGCTCTACAGCGAGACGAGTGCCTACCAGCGGATCGTCGTCACCTCGAGCCGGGCCGGCACCCGGCTCTTCCTGAACGGCAACCTGCAGTTCCACTCGCGCGACGAGTACCGCTACCACGAGGCACTCGTGCATCCGGCGCTCTCCGCGCACGGCGCACCGCGTCGGGTGCTCGTGCTCGGCGGTGGCGATGGCATGGCCGTGCGCGAGATCCTCAAGTACCCGGCGATCGAGCAGGTGACGCTGGTCGAGCTCGACCCGCACATGACGACGCTATTCGCCGGGCAGCCGCAGCTGCGGGCGCTGAACGCCGACTCGCTTCGCTCGCCCAAGGTCGCGGTCGTCAATGCCGACGCCTTCACGTGGCTCGGCCAGAACGAGACGATGTTCGACGCCATCGTCGTCGACTTCCCCGACCCGACCAACTTCTCGATCGGCAAGCTCTACACCAAGACCTTCTACGAGCTGGTCGAGCGCCACCTCGCCGCCAGCGGCTACGCCGTGATCCAGACGACGTCGCCGCTGATCGCGCGCAAGAGTTTCTGGACGGTCGTGACGACGCTCGAGGCCGCCGGCTTCACGGCGACGCCGTACCACGCGCACGTGCCGAGCTTCGGCGAATGGGGCTTCATCATCGCCAGCCGCCGGCCGTTTCGGCTCCCGACGTCGCTGCCGCCCGGTCTGCGCTTTCTCGACGTCGCCGGCCTGCCCGACCTGTTTCATTTCCCGCCCGACATGGCTCGTGTGCCGGCCGAGGTGAACCGGCTCTCGAACCAGGTGCTGGTGCAGACCTTCGAGGACGAGTGGGGGCAGGTGCAGCGATGAAACCCCACGGTGGCGCGATCGACGCGCGCCGGCGCGCCCTTCTTGCCGCCTCGGCGCTCGCGCCGCTCGGCGCCCTCGGCGGCTGCGATCGACCGAGGGATGCCGCGTACGACGGTGCCTGGGTCGGCGCGTCGCACGAGCGCGGTCATCTCGTTCGCGCTGCCACCGCCGATTCCAAGGCGACGTACGCCCCTTCGGTCGTTCACCGCACCGGCGCCGTCGTCATCGGTGCCGGCGTCGCCGGTCTCGCGGCCGCGCGGGCGCTGATTCGGGGCGGGGTCGACGACATCTGCGTCCTCGACCTCGAGGACCAGGCCGGCGGCAACAGCCGCGGCCACAGCCTGGGCGGCATGCGCTGCCCGCTCGGCGCGCACTACCTGCCGCTGCCGGGCGAGCAGGCGACGGAGGTGATCGAGCTGCTCGACGAGCTGCGGCTGCGCCGGCTCGTGGCCGGCCGCGCCGTCTACGACGAGCGCATGCTCTGTCACAGCCCGCAGGAACGTCTCTTCATCGGCGGCGCCTGGCGCGACGGCCTGCTGCCACCGGTCGACGCCTTGCCGGCGAGCCAGCGCGCCGCGACTCTGGCGCAGTACCGACGCTTCAGCGCCGCCGTGGCCGAAGTGGGGCGCGGCGGCGCGTTCGCCTTGCCGACCGCGCGTTCGCGCTGGGCGCCGGCGCTCGACGCACTCGACGCGACGACCTTCGCGGCCTGGCTCGGCGAGCAGGGATTCGACGCGCCTGCCCTGCGCTGGTACCTCGACTACTGCTGTCGCGACGACTACGGCGCCGGTGCTGCACAGGTGTCGGCCTGGGCCGGCCTGCACTACTTCGCGAGCCGGCACGGCTTTCGCGATCCCGGCGCCGATGCCGGTCGTGGCGCCCATGCCGGCGAGGGCGTCCTCACCTGGCCCGAGGGCAACGCCTGGCTCGCCGAGCGGCTGGCGGCACCGCTCGGCGAGCGGCTGCACCCCGGCTTCGTCGTTCTTCGCGTGCACGAGGAGCGCGACTCGGCGACGGTCGACGCCTGGAACGTGTCGGCGCAGCGCCTCGAGCGCTGGACGGCTCCGCAGGTCGTCATGGCGACGCCTCTCTTCGTCGCGGCGAGGCTGCTCGAGACGCCGCCGGCGGCGCTCGTCGCCGCCAGCCGCGCCATGCGCCACGCGCCCTGGCTGGTCGCCAACCTCCTGGTCGATCGGGCGATCGACGATCGCCCCGGGGCGCCACCTTCCTGGGACAACGTGTTCTACGGCAGTCCGTCGCTCGGCTACGTCGACGCCACCCACCAGAGCCTGCTGCCGTTCGCCGGGCCGACGGTGCTGACGTCGTACTGGGCGCTCGGCGGCGATTCGGCCGAGGCGCTCGGCGCCGGGCGCGCCAGCCTGCTCGCCGACGACTGGCAGCGCTGGTCCTCGCGCGTCGTCGCCGAGCTTCGCACTGCGCATCCCGACCTGCCGGACAAGCTGCGCCGGGTCGACCTCATGCGCTACGGCCACGCCATGAGCGTGCCGCTGCCCGGGGTGCGCAGCCACCCGGCGCTGCGCGCGCTCGCCGAGCCGCAGCGGCGCGTGCAGTTCGCGCATGCCGACCTGTCGGGCTACTCGGTATTCGAAGAGGCGCTCTACCACGGCACCCGCGCCGGCCGGGCCGCCACTGCGGCGCTGGCCGGCTAGCCTGCCGGAGCCCACCCGAAGTCAAGACGAGACCCTGCACTGCAGCCGTCGGACTCCCGTCGGCCCGGGCGATACCATGGCGTCCCTGCTGAACGGTCGAGCCTCGGCTTGGCGTTTCGATGACCCCACCCGATCCGAGCCCGCCGCGCGACCTGGAACAGAGGACCTTCCTGCTCCTGCTCGTGGTCATCACGATCGCCTTCGCGTTCGTGCTCTGGCCGTTCTATGGCGCCGTCTTCTGGGGTGCGGTGCTCGCCTTGCTGTTCCAGCCGCTCTTTCGCCGGCTGCTGCGCCGATTCGGCCGGCGCCGGACGCCGGCGGCCCTGGCGACGCTGGCCGTCATCCTCGTCCTCGTCATCCTGCCGGTCGCCTTCATCGCCGCGTCGCTGCTGCAGGAAACGGCGGCGGTGTACAAGAAGATCCAGTCCGGCGAGATGAACTTCGCGCGCTACTTCGACCAGATCCTCGCCGTGGCGCCGTCGTGGGCGACCGGCCTGCTCGACCGCTTCGGCCTGAACGACATGGCCGACGTGCAGGCCAAGCTCACCGCCGGCCTGGCGCAGCGCGGCCAGGCGTTCGCGGCCAGTGCGGTCGACATCGGCCAGAACGCGCTCGACTTCGTCGTCGGCTTCTGCCTGTCGATGTACCTGCTCTTTTTCCTGCTGCGCGACGGCGCCGAGCTGGCGAATCGCGTCAAGGCCGCCATCCCGCTGGAGCCGCAGCACAAGACGCGGCTGCTGTCGAAGTTCACCACCGTGATCCGTGCCACCGTGAAGGGCAACATCCTCGTCGCTGCCGCGCAGGGTGCCCTCGGCGGCCTCGCCTTCTGGGCGCTCGGCGTCCACGGTGCGGTGCTGTGGGCTGTCATCATGGCCTTCCTGTCGCTGCTGCCGGCCATCGGCGCGGCGCTGATCTGGGCGCCGGTCGCGCTCTATCTGCTCGCCACCGGCGTGGTCTGGAAGGGTGTCGCGCTGATCGTCTGGGGCGTCGTCGTGATCGGCCTGATCGACAACGTGCTGCGGCCCATCCTGGTCGGCAAGGACACGAAGATGCCCGACTACCTGGTGCTCATCTCGACGCTCGGCGGGCTGGCCCTGTTCGGGCTCAACGGATTCGTGATCGGCCCGGTCATCGCGGCCATGTTCATTTCGGTGTGGGACATCTTCGCCGCCGGCCGCGCCGAGGCGCGGGCCAACGCCCGGATCGAGGCCGACACGTAGCGCGCGCCGCGGACCGTCGCGTCGGAGCATTCCTACGCCGCCGCGGTTCGTTCTCCCTCGTCCGCCCGCGGGCCGATGCGCTGGCGTGACGACAGTGCCCGCCTTATCGTCCAGAATCGTTCTGGCCAGCGAGCGCCTCGGGCGCCGAGCGATGCCTCCTTACCCGCTTCAACTCAGCCGACCCGGCACTTCATCGATGGAAGACTCCGCTTCGTCGCGAATCCAGGAACTCGAGGCCCGCCTCATCGCGCACGGCATCGTGCTGCAGATGATCGTTCGGCTTCTCTCCGAGCAGACGATCGCCGAATTGAAGGCCGCGGCGCAAAGCATCGACGACGAGGGCATGCAGGAGGCCAACCCCGACCCGCACATGAGGCGCGTCGCCGAAGAGCTCCTGAGCGTCCTCGAGATGACGGGCTGACACTCGTCGGTCGCTGATCGCGGCTCTCTGCCAACCGCAAGACCGGTACAGGCCCCGGTGGGCTGCCTCACCGGGCTGCTCTCTCGCTGAGCGACCTCAGGTCCAGCGCAGGACGCGCGGCCCGACGAGGGCACCGAGGACGGCCGGGATCGCCATGCCGAGCACGTACCACACAGCGATAAAACCGATCGCTGTCTCGTCGCAATGCAGGGCGTACACGGCCGCCGCCAGCGCCGCCGAGAGGAGGCCGGCGGCCGCGCCGGCGAGTCGGGGTCTCGTCGGCGCGAGCGAGCGGAGCGCCCAGAGCGTTGCCGCAAAAAGCGGCAGCGACAGCGCGACGATGCTGGCGACACACGGCAGCGCGGTGCGGCCGGCGACGAGCGCGCCGCGCTCGCCAGGTGCAGCGGCGAGCAGGCTCGCGGCGGCCATCAGCCATAGCGAGCCGACGGTCAGGGCGACGCCGGTCCAGGCGCCGGCGGCCGTGCCGCCCGGCCGGGCCAGGCGGGTGGTGGCGACGTAGGCGGCTGCGGCCAGCGCCAGCGGAACGGCCAGTTTCAGCCAGAACATCGGCAGCGTCGCCGCCGCGGCGAGGTCGGGCCGCACGCCAAGCGCGACAAGCATCGCCGCGATGACGAACGGCAGCGCCACGACCTCGGCCGCAGCGACGCGCCGTTCGGGGCCATGCGCAGACACGGCGACGGGGCCGCCTGCGAGCAGCGCAATCAATTCGTCGGTCTTCATCGGCTGCCTCGCACGTTCGCAGCCAGGAGCTTCATGCCGCGGTGGATGCCGATCTTCACCGCCGAGACCGACATGCCGGTGCGGGCGCCAGCCTCGACCACGGTCAGTCCCTCGAGCTTCACCAGCACGATCGGCAGGCGAAAGCGCTCGGGCAGGCCGTCGAGCAGTTTGGCGAGATCGCGGTGGGCTTCGCCGGCCAGCGGCTCGACCGCCGAAAAGGATTCGTCGGCGTCGTCGACGTCGATCGGCGCGACCACGGCCTCGCGTGCCGAGCGCGCCCGCAGCGAGTCGATCATCTTGTAGCGGGCGATCGCGTGCAGCCAGGCCGTCAGCGGCTGGCCCGGCCGGTAGGTGTGGCGCTGGTTGTGCAGCGCGATCAGGGTCTCTTGCACGAGGTCCTCCACGTCGTCCGGCCACGCCGCCAGGCGGCGCCGGAAATAGGCTCGAAGCCGGCCGCTCGACTGGGCGAGGAACTCGCTGTAGGCCGCGTTGTCCCCGGCCAGGGCCAGGAGCAGCAGGGATCGCAGTGTGTCTTCGGTCTGCTTCAAGACGTCTTCTTGAATTCGTCGGCGAAGGGCATCGGGTTACATTGCGCGGGTTTTTTTTCGCGGCCGTGTAACCGGCGGTGGCCGGGGGACGAACTCAAGGATGCGCCGGGGACAGCGACCACGCGACCCGATGGCGTTCGACTCTCGACCCACCACTCCAGGAGTTTCATCGATGAATGCTCGTTCAATTGCACTGGCCGCCGCGGCCCTGACCGTCCTCTCCAGCCAGGCCTTCGCCGCCGACAACATGGCCAAGGGCGACAAGCCGGTCGCCATGGAGCATTGTTACGGCGTCGCGCTCGCCGGCAAGAATGACTGCAAGGCCGGCGCCGGCACCACCTGCGCCGGGACGTCCAAGGTCGACTATCAGGGCAATGCCTGGAAGGCAGTCGCCGAGGGCACCTGCACCGACATCAAGACCCCGAACGGCAACGGCTCGCTCAGCGCCAAGGCCTGAGCCGTTGCCGCGCCAGCCGGGGCTTGCCATGCCTGACCGAGGTGGGTCGCCCTTGCTGACCGCGGGTCTCGGCCTCAAGGCCGAGCACTTCGAGGAAGCGCTCGCCTGCCGCGCCGGCGGCCTGTGGTTCGAGGTGCATGCCGAGAACTACATGGTCGACGGCGGGCCCCGCCTGGCCTGGCTCGAGACCGTGCGGCGCGAGCATCCGCTCTCGCTGCACGGCGTCTCGCTGTCGCTGGCCGGTGCCGAGCCGCTCGACGCCGGCACGCTGGCGCAGCTCGCGGCACTCGTTCGCCGCATCGAGCCGGCGCTGGTGTCGGAGCACCTCGCCTGGTCGCGCCAAGGGAGCGCGTACCTGCCCGACCTGCTGCCCTTTCCGCGCAGCGACGAGGCGCTCGACACGCTGTGCGCCAACGTGGGCCGGGTCCAGGACGCGATCGGCCGCACGATCGCGCTCGAGAACCCGTCGCACTACCTTGCGCTCGAGGGCCACGACTGGAGCGAGATCGACTTCCTCTCGGAGATCGCCCGCCGCAGCGGCTGCGCGCTGCTGCTCGACATCAACAACGTCTACGTCAGCGCTCGCAATCTCGGCACCTCGGCCGAGGAGTACACGGACGCCTTTCCGGCTGCCCGCGTCGCCGAGGTGCACCTGGCCGGCCACCGCAGCGACCCGCGCATCGGCGAGCGGCTGCTGATCGATTCACACGACGCGCCGATCGCCGCGCCGGTCTGGGCGCTGTTCGAGCGCTTCGTCGCGCGCGCCGGCCCGCGGCCGACCCTGATCGAGCGCGACGCCGAGCTGCCATCCTTCGCCGAGCTCATGCAGGAGCGCGATGCCGCGCATGCGCGACTCGTTGCCCTCCCGGCGCTCGCCGCCTGACGAGACCGAGCGCATGGCCGTCTCCCAGCTCGCCGATTTCCAGCGCGACTTCACGGCGGCACTGTTCGGGGAGATCGCCGACGACTCGCCCATGGCCCGCATCGCCAGACAGGCCGGCTTCGACGTCTATCGCAACTCGGTGATGGTGGCCTGCGTCGACGCGCTCGCCGCCAGCTATCCCAGCGTGGCGCAGCTGGTCGGCGACGACTGGTTTCGCGACGCCGCGGCGATCTTCGTCCGCCAGCGGCTGCCGCTGGCGGGCGCGATGGCCCGCTACGGCGAAGGCTTCGCCGACTTCCTCGCCGGCTTCGAGCCGGCCCGCGAGCTGCCCTACCTGTCCGGCGTCGCGCAGCTCGATCGCCTGTGGACGGAGGCGCACCTCGCTGCCGACGCCCCGGTGCTCGACGCCGGCGCGCTCGGCGACCTCTCGCCCGGTCAGCTCGCAGCGGCCGTGCTGGTGCCGCACCCGGCGGCGCGCTGGGCGACGTTCGCCGAGCTGCCCGTCTACACGATCTGGCGTCGGCACCGCGAAGGCCTGTCGCCGGGCGACGATCTTTCGTGGCAGGGCGAGAGCGCGCTGCTCGTGCGGCCCGCCGGCCGCGTCTCCTGGCAGGCGCTCGAGCGCGACGCGGCGACGTTCATGTCGGGCTGCGCCGAAGGCCGCCCCTTCGTCGACATCGTCGACGCCTTGCCGGAGCCGCCGGCCGACGGGTCCGCCGGGCCCGGCCAGTGGCTGCCGATGCTCGTCGCGGCCGGCGCTTTCACGCGCATCGAAGGAGCCGGGCGATGAGTCATGTCTTTCGCGATGGCTGGAACCGGGGCGCGGCGCTGCTCGAACGCGTCATCGGCCTCGATCTGGTGCTTCTCGTCAGCCGCATCGGTATCGCTGCGGTGTTCTGGTATTCGGGCCGGACCAAGGTCGAGGGCTTCCTCGGCGTGACCGACAGCGCCGTCTCGCTCTTTCGCAACGAATACCGGCTGCCGCTCGTCGATCCGGTGTGGGCCGCCCACGCGGCGGCGTACGCCGAGCACCTCTTCCCGCTGCTGCTCGTGCTGGGCCTCCTCACGCGCTTTGCCGCGCTGGCACTGCTCGGCATGACGCTGGTGATCGAGGTCTTCGTCTACCCGGACGCGTGGCCGACCCACCTCTCCTGGGCCGCGCCGCTGCTGCTGCTGGCCGCCCGTGGCGGCGGCGGGTGGTCGCTCGACAGGCGGCTCGGGCTGCGCTGAGGCCTCCTGCGCCGCCGCGTTTCCGGCGAGAGTGCGCTGGGCGCGCCGGGTCGCGCATTCAAGACAGAATCGGGCGCATGGACGAGGCCACGCCGCAGCGGTCAGAGCTCAGCCGCCCGCCGGCCGTGCCGCGCTGGCTCGGTCGCACTTTGCTCGTTCTTCTGACCCTGGCGCTGCTCTGGAGCGCGGCCTGGTTCGCCGTGCCGGCGCTGGTCGGCGACCAGATCGAGAAGACCGGCCGCGCCCGCCTCGGCCGCGCCGTCCATGTCGGCCGCGTCGCGTTCAATCCCTGGACGCTCGAGCTGACGATCGACGACCTCGTGGTCGCAGGGGCCAAGGCCACCGATCCGCCACAACTGGCCGTGAAGCGGCTCTACGCCGACGCGGCGGCGACCTCGCTGCTGCGGCTGGCGCCGATCGTCGATCACCTGCGCATCGAGTCGCCGCAGCTGCGCGTCGTTCGCCGCGCCGACGGCAGCTACGACGTCGACGACGTGCTGTCCACGCTGGCGGCGACGGCCGCGCCCGCCAAGCCCGACGACGAACCGGCGCGCTTCGCGCTGCACAACATCGTCGTCAGCGACGGCAGCGCCGACTTCGTCGACGAGCCGGTCGGCGCGACCCGGCGCCTGCGCGCGCTCGAGCTGGCCCTGCCCTTCCTCAGCTCGCTCGCCGCCGAGCGCCAGATCGACGTCGAGCCGCGCCTGTCGTTCAGCCTCGACGGCAACCGCTTCGATTCGGCAGCCGCCGCCACCCCCTTCAGCGCCAGCGGCCACGGCCAGGCCTCCCTGAAGCTGGCCGATGTCGACCTCGTGCCGTACTTCGCCTACCTGCCGCGCGGCCTGCCGGTGCTGCCGCGCTCGGCCCGGCTGAGCGCCGACCTGCGGCTGGAATTCGAGCAGCGGCCGCGGCTGTCGCTCATCATCAGCGGCAGCGTCGAGGCGCGCGACATCGCGGTGGTCGACGCGCGTTCGAACGAGCTCATGCAGGCGGGCTCGATCAAGGTCGCGATCGACGACCTGCGGCCGCTCGAGCGCATCGTCCGCCTGAGGCAGGTCGATGTCGATGCGCCGCACGTGTTCGTGGTGCGCGACGGCGCCGGCCGCCTCAACCTGCAGGTCGCCGTCGAAACGCCCGGCCAGGCGCCGGCGGTGATCGCCGGGCTGCCGCTGCCCATGCCGGCGGCGAGCGCGGCGAGCAGCGCGAGCGAAGCCAGCCGCGCGAGCGCTGTAGCCGCGACGACAGCGACGCGGTCGCCCGCGCCGCGGGGCTGGCAAGCGAGCCTGCAGTCGCTGTCGGTGAAGGCAGGCGTGCTCGACTGGCGCGACGCGACGACGGCACCGGCCGCGGCGCTGGCGCTGCGCGACTTCACCCTGGCGGCGCGGTCGATCGCCTGGCCGCTCGACGCGCCCATCGCCTTCGAAGGCGGCGGCACGCTGGCGACGGTCGGCGCTGCGAAACTGCCGGCAACGGAGACCTCGTCGACGCCCGTCAGGGCAGCAACGAAAGCAACGACGCCGCCGACGACTACTCCGGCAAAGGCGAGACCGAAGACAAAGGCGCGCCCGCCCACGCCCGCGTCCGCGCCCGTCGTTCCCGCCGCCAGCGGCACGCTGCATTTCTCGGGCACGGCCACGGCGCAGCGCGCGCAGACCTCGCTAACCGTCACGTCGCTGCCTCTCGTCCTCGCGAAGCCCTATGTCGCCGGTCTGATTGCCCCGCCCCTGACCGGCTCGCTCAGTGCCGATCTGGCAATCGACTGGCAGCAGGATCCGGCGGGTGCAGCGCGGCTGTCGGTCGTCGCCCGCAAGGTCGCAGTCGACGCGCTCCGTCTCGGCGATGCGAAATCGCCCGAGGTCGTCGTCGACCAGGTGGTGCTCGCCGACGCGACGGTCGACGTCAGCGGCCGCTCGGCGACCCTCGGCTCGCTCGCCGTGCACGCGCCACGGCTGCGCGTCGTTCGCGCCGCAGACGGCGTGCTCGCGATGTCGCGCTGGGCGCAGCCCGCCGCGTCGGCGTCGGCGCCGCCCGCGGCGGGGGATGCGGCGTCATCAGCCGCGTCGTCGATCGTGACGCTGGCGCCGGCGGCTCCATCGCCGTCGCCATCGCCGTCGACACCGACGCAGAGCACGGACCGCCTGGCGCCCTGGCGGGTCGCGGTCGGCGACCTCACGATCGACAAGGGCGCGCTCGCCTGGGTCGACCAGCGGGCAGGCATCGACGCCGCCATCGACGTCTCGGCCATCGATCTCCGCCTGCAGCACGCCGGCCTCGACAGCGTCCAGACAGCGCCTTTCCGGCTGGCAGCGCGTGTCTCGGTGCCATCGCGCGGCGGCGCGACGTCAGCCGGCGCCGGCATCGTCGGCCGCGTCGCCGCGCAGGGCGAGCTCGCCGAATTCGCTGCCGGTGTGCCGGCCCGGGCGCGCGCCAAGGTCGAGCTGACCGACCTGCCGCTGCAACTGGTCGACCCGTATCTCGCCGACCTGCTGAACGTCGTCGTGCAGAAGGCGCAGACCAGCTTTCGCGGCCAGCTCGATTACCGGATGGCGGCTGCAGGGCCCAGCCTGCAGCTCGCCGGCGAGGCGTCGGTCGACGACTTCCGCGCCAGCAGCGCCTCGCTCGACGGCTCGGAGCCGCGCCGTGCCCTCGCCATGGTGGCCGACCGGCCCGGCGCCGGTCGCCAGCTGCTGAGCTGGAAGTCGCTCTCGATGCACGGCATCGACGTCTCGATCGCGCCCGGCCGGCCCCCTCGCGTCGACGTCGGCGAGACGGTGCTCAGCGACTTCTTCGCCCGCCTCGTGCTCGACCCGACCGGGCGGCTCAACCTGCAGGACCTCGTCAAGACCGCTGCGCCCGCGTCGGCGCCAGGCAGCGCCGGGGCGCCCGACGCCGCGGCGTCTTCCGCCGTGGCCGTCGCGGCTGCCACGGCGTCACCGGCGGCTGCCGTGCGGATCGGGCCGATCGCCTTCGTCAACGGCCGCGTCGCCTTCAACGACCGCTTCATCAAGCCCAACTACAGCGCCGACCTGACCGAGCTGAGCGGCCGCCTCGGCGCCTTCTCGTCGACGCCGCCGGCGGCAGGTGCGGCCCCCGAGCTCGCCGCGCTGGAGCTGAAGGGTCGCGCCGAGGGCACCGCCGCGCTCGACATCAGCGGCCGGATCAACCCCCTGGTGAAGCCGCTGGCGCTCGACATCCAAGCCAAGGTGCGCGACCTCGAGCTGCCGCCGCTGTCGCCCTACGCGATCAAGTACGCGGGCTATGGCATCCAGCGCGGCAAGATGAGCGTCGATGTCGCCTACGTCGTCGAGCCCGACGGCCAGCTGAAGGCGACCAACAAGATCGTGCTCAACCAGCTCACCTTCGGCGACAAGGTCGAAGGCGCGCCGGCCAGCCTGCCGGTCAAGATGGCGGTGGCCCTGCTCGCCGACCGGCACGGCGTCATCGATCTCGACCTGCCGGTCAGCGGCTCGATCAACGATCCGCAGTTCTCGCTCGGCGGAGTCATCTGGAAGGTGGTCTCGAACCTGATCGTCAAGGCGGTGACGGCGCCGTTTTCGCTGCTGGCGTCTGCGCTGGGCGGCGAGAGCGCGGCCGGCGCCAGCCACGTGCCGTTCGCGCTCGGCTCGGCGGACTTGTCGGGCGACGCCCGGGCCAGCCTCGACAAGGTCGCGGCGGCGCTCGTCGAGCGGCCGCAGTTGACGCTGACGATCGTCGGCGAGAGCAGCGGCGAGCGCGAGCGCGACGCCTGGAAGCGGCAGCGGCTGCAGCAGATCGTGCGCGCCGAGAAGCGCCGCGCCAGCGGCGGCGCGGGCGGTCGACCCGACCCCTCGGTCACGGTGAGCGCCGAGGAGTATCCGGCCTTGCTGAAGGAGGTCTACAAGCGTGCCGACCTCGACACGAAGCCGAAGAACGCGCTCGGCCTCGCCAAGGACCTGCCGACCGCCGAGATGGAGTCGCTGCTGCTCGCCGGCATCACCGTTGCCGACAGCGTCATGCCGCAGCTCGCGGTGCGTCGGGCGGTGGCGGTGCGGGACTACCTGGCGAGCCGTGACGTCGCCGCCGCGCGGCTGTTCCTGGGCGCCCCGAAGGTCGTCGAGGCGGCCGGCCCCGACTGGGCGCCGCGCGCCGCGCTCGACCTCGCGGCGAGCTAGCCCCTGGCCGACGTCCCGTCGGCTCAGCCGTGCGCCGGAAGGAGCCGGCCGCGCACCCAGGCGCTCAGCGAGTCGACCGCGAAGACGAGGACGAACATCGCCAGCAGCAGGGTCGAGGCTTGCGCCTGCTGGAAGATGGACAGGTGGAAGTAGAGCATCTGG
Source organism: Burkholderiales bacterium (assembly GCA_038225015.1). Lineage (GTDB taxonomy): Bacteria > Pseudomonadota > Gammaproteobacteria > Burkholderiales > Burkholderiaceae_C > Schlegelella_A. The sequence goes on along the minus strand of JBBRFB010000012.1, from coordinate 15,925 downwards.
CCGAGCCCGCCGGCGCCGACGAAGCCGAGCACGGCCGCCATCCGGATGTTCATCTCGAGGCGGTAGAGCGCGTAGGCGACACCCTGCGCCGTGACGAGCGGCAGCGTCGCGTACGCGAAGGCGGCGATGCGCGAGCTGCCGGCGTCGCGCAGCGCGCGCTCGGGCAAGGGTGGAACGTTCTCGAGGCTCTCGGCATAGAGGCGTCCGAGCACGCCGGTGGTGTGCAGGGCGAGGGCGAGCGTGCCGGCGAAGGGCCCGAGGCCGGCAGCGATCACCATCAGCGCGGCCCAGACCAGCTCGGGAACGCTGCGCAGGAAGTTGAGGACGAAGCGCGCTGCCAGCCGGCCGGCGAGACCGAAGCGGCCGGCCGCCGGCAGCGCCAGCAGGCCACCGGCACCGACCGCGAGCAAGGTGCCGATGGCGGCGACGGCGAAGGTCTGCAAGGTGCCCCAGGCGACCTTGGCCAGGAAGGGCATCGACGTGTCCGGCGGAAAGAACTCGGCGATGAATTTCACCATCAGCCGCAACGACTCGCCGCTGAACATCTGGCGGTAGTCGACCGCAAGGTAGGCGAAGCTGGCGACGACGGCGGCGACGAGCGTGGCGGCGAGCGCGAAGCAGGCCCAGCAGGGGCCGGGTGACGTGGCGCCGCTGACGGGGGCCGCGTTGCTGCCGGTCGTCGTCATGCGAGGACGCGGCGGATGAGCGCGCTGAGCGCGTCGGCCAGCAGCACCAGGAGCAGGAAGGTGAGCAGGATCGAGCTCGTCTCGCCGCCGTTGAGCATCTTCATCGACTGGTCCATCAGCTGGCCCAGCCCGCCGGCGCCGACGAAGCCCATGACGACCGACGCCCGCACGGCGCACTCCCAGCGGTAGACGGTGTACGAGGCCAGCTCGTGCGCGGCGCCCGGCACGAGCGCGTAGAAGAGCGCGCCGAGGCGCGGGCTGCCGGCCTCTAGCAGCGCGCGCGCCGAGCGGGTGTCGCCGCTCTCGAGGATCTCGGTGTAGACCTTGCCGAGCATGCCGCCGTAGGTGACTGCCAGCGCGAGCACGCCGGCGCCGGGGCCGAGGCCGAGGGCGCGGACGAAGACCAGCGCCCAGACGACCTCCGGGATGGCGCGCAGCACGGTGAGCACGCCGCGAACCGCCGTGCGCAAGGCGAGGCCGCGGCCGACACCCGGGCCGGGGCCGATCCGGCTGACGGCGAGCGGGCGGGTCGCCGCGACCGCCAGCGGCACCGCGATGACGAACGCGAGGGCGATGCCGCAGGTGGCGATCGCCAGCGTTTCGAGCGTCGCCTTGAAGAGCAGGGCGAGGAACTCGCTCGAGGTCGCCGGCGGCAGGAAGCCGGCCAGGAAGTTCGCCATCACCTGCAGGTTGCCGCTCTCGAACAACGTCCACGGCCGGAACTCGGCCAGTGCCAGGAGCGGCCAGAGCACGACGAGGGCGATGACGAGCGCCGCCAGGCGTCCGCGCGTCGCCGGGTCGCGCCCGGACCACGGCGCCGTCATCGCACCGACGCCCGCTCCCGCGCTGCCGCTCACTGGCAGCCCGGGCGCTTCAGGCGCACGACGTTGGCCGTCGGCGCGTCGATGTCGCCGGGCTCGACCCCCTGGTATGGCAGGGCCCGGCCTTCGGTCGCGTACAGCTCGTGCAGCATCTCGTTCGAGACGGCGGCAGGCGGCCGGTCGAAGACGACTTCACCCTGGCGCATGCCGATGATGCGAGGGAACCACTTCAGCGCCAGGTCGACCGCGTGCAGCAATGCGACCAGCGTGGCCGCGCTCGCTTCGCTCGCCTCGACCAGCGTGCTGACGGCCTGGTCGGCCAGTGTCGGGTCGAGGGCGGAGACCGGCTCGTCGGCGAGGATGATCCGCGGCCGCTGGTAGAGCACGCGGGCGATGCCGACCCGTTGCAGCTGTCCGCCCGAGAGGCGATCGCAGCGGTCGAAGAGCCGGTCGTCGAGGTCGAGGCGGGCGAGCGCGTCGCGGGCCCCCTCGACGTCGCTGGCGACGAGCAGCGAGGCCAGCGACTTCCACACGGGCCAGCTGCCGAGCCGGCCGGCGAGGACGGCAGTGACGACGCGCAGTCGCGGCGGGATCGGCGGCACCTGGTGGACGACGCCGATCCCCGCGCGCAGCCGCCGCAGCGTGCCTGCCGCCAACGCCCACGGGTCGCTGCCGGCGACGACGATGCGGCCCTCGGTCGGCCGCAGCGACGTGCCGAGCAGGCGCACGAGCGTCGTCTTGCCGGCGCCCGAGGGCCCGATGACGGCGGCGCGCTCGCCGGCGCCGATCTCGAGCGAGACGGCGCGCAACGCGCGGTGACCGTTGGCGTGGACGAGGCCGACGCCTTCGAGCTGCAGGCTCACGACAAGCGAACGGCGACGAGGCCTACTTGATCAGCTTGGCCGACTTGGCGGCGTTCTCGATGCCGTCATAGTTCGAATCCTGGGTGGGAATGAACCTGCTCGCGCGCTGCAGGTCGAGGATCGCCTTCATCTCCGGGTTCGCGGGATCGAGCTTCAGGAACGCGCCGGTGATCTTCTTCGTCAGCGCCGGGTCGAGCCCGGGGCGCACGGTCCAGTTGTAGTCGAAGTAGGGCGGCGTGATCGCGAGCACCCGCACCTTGGCGGCGTTCGGGTTGTGGCTTTCGACGAGCTTGTCCATCACCGAGGCGTTGAGCACGCCGGCCTCGGCGCGGCCCGATGCGACGAAGGCGACGGTGGCGTCGTGCGCGCCGGAGAAAGCGACCGACTTGAAGTCGCGCTCGGGGTCGATGCCGGCCTTCAGCAGGTAGAAGCGCGGCATCAGGCTGCCCGAGGTCGACGACGGCGAGCCGAAGGCGAAGGTCTTGCCCTTCAGGTCGGCCAGCGTCTTCGCCGTGCTGTCGACCGGCACGATGAAGCGGCTGGTGAACTTCTCGTCCTCGGCGCGCTGCACGATGGGCTTCGCGCCGCCGTTCGTGCGCAGGCGTGCCTGCACGTAGGTGAAGCCGCCGAGCCAGGCGAGATCGATCTTGCCGGTCGCCAGGCCCTCGACGACGGCGGCGTAGTCGGTGACCGGCGTGAACTGCACGTCGAGCCCGGTCTCCTTCTTCAGGTAGTCGCCGAGCGGCTTGAACTTGCGCTGCAGCTCGGTCGGCGCTTCGTCGGGAATGGCCGAGACGCGCAGCACGGTCTGCGCCTGCGCCAAAGCGACCGATGCGTTGCCGAGGCCGAGGGCGAGCGCGGCGGCGGCGAGGAAGGTACGGCGAAGAGTCATGGTGGCCTTTTGTGGTCAGTGTGGGCGGGCAGAGGTGCGAAAGCCGGCGAAGACGTCGGTTCGACCCGGCAGGAAGAAGTTGCGGTAGCGCCGGTGATGCATCCGCGCCGACGTGGCGAACGAGCCGCCGCGCAACTCGCGATGATCGCCGAACCAGGGTCGGGAGTAGTCGCTGTAGGGTCCGGGTTCGAAGCCGGCGTAGGGCAGGAAGGGGTCGGCCATCCATTCCCAGACCGTGCCGCCCCAGGCGAAGCGCCGGTCGCGGGCGGCGAGCTCCCACTCGGCGGCGCTGGGCAGGCGCCGCCCCGACCAGCGGCAGAACGCCTCGGCCTCCCAGGCGCTGACGTGGACGACGGGCGCGGCCGGGTCGAGCGGCTGCCAGCGGTCGAACCAGCGCGTCTCCCAGCGGCCCTCGTCGGCGCGGCGCCAGCGTGCCGGATGCGAGCGGCCGTGCTGCTTTCGCCAGGCACCGGCCTCGCCCGGCCAATGCGCGGGATCGTCGTAGCCGCCGGCGTCGACGAAGCGCAGGAACGATGCGGCCTGCACCGGCGACGAGTCGATCTCGAAGGCCGCCAGCTCGACCGTGCGAGCCGGCTGCTCGTTGTCGAACGAGAAGCCGGGCGCCGGCCGTGGACGGCCGACCTCGACGCGGCCGCCTTCGAAGGCGAGCGGCGTTGCGGCAGCGGCCGGCGGCATCGCTGCGTGCCCGGCCGGTGCCGGCCAGCCAAGCGTCGCGCCGAGCCAGGCGAAGGCTTCGCCATGCATGTCTTCGTGGAAGAGGGCGAGCCGGTGCGCGTAGTTCGCGGCGTCGTCGTCTTCGGCGGCCGGAATTGCCGCGATGCAGGCAGCGAGCTGCTCGTCGAGCCGGGCCCGCAGCGCGTCGCGCGGCGGCATCGGCGTGCGCCAGCGCTCGCCGTGGGCGAGGCGGGCGGAGTCGAACACCGCGTCGGGGCCGGCGATGCGCGGCGGCCGCGCCGCGTCGACGAACCCGTCGCCGTTCAATGCGTGCGGGCCGCGCAGGATCCAGAACTCGGCGAACCAGGCGAGGTGACCGAGCTCCCACGCCACGGGGTTCACACCGGGCTGCTCCGGCATGCGCCAGGCCGCGTCGTCGCGGCGGGTGACGCGGGCCAGCGTCGTGGCTCGGCTGTCGCGCATGGCGTCGGCAAGTTCGGCGCCGGCGAGGCGGCGTGCTTCAGCGGCCATCACCGGCCGCCGGGCTCGCCGCGTCGGCCTCGCGTGCCATCATCGTTCGATGCGCTCCGTGTCGACCGCTCGTCCCCGCGTCGGCATCGTCACCCCGGCGCTGGCCGCGGCGAACAACGGCAACGCGCACACGGCGACGCGCTGGCAGCGCTTTCTGGCGCCGGTCGCCGAGGTCGAGGTCGTCACCCGCTGGGACGGTGCCCCCGTGTCGCTGCTGATCGCCCTGCACGCGCGCCGCTCGGCCGAGTCGATCGCGCGCTTTCGCGACAGGCACCCCGAGTCGCCGCTGGCGCTCGTGCTCACCGGGACCGACCTGTATCGCGACATCGACGACGATCCGCACGCGCAGCATTCGCTGGAGTGTGCCAGCGCCCTCGTGGTGCTGCAGGAGGCGGGTCTTGCCCGACTCCCGGCGGCGGCCCGGGTCAAGGCGCGTGTCATCGTCCAGTCGGCCACGGCCGTGCGAGCCGCCCGGTCGCCCGACGACGCCGACTTCGTTGCCGTCGGCCACCTGCGCGACGAGAAAGACCCTCTCACGCTGATGCGGGCAGCGCGGCGGCTGGCGGCCGACGGCGTCGGCGTGTCGATCGCCCACATCGGCGGGCCGCTCGACGAGACGCTTGCGGCCGAGGCTCGGGCGACGATGGCCGCATGCCCGGACTATGCGTGGCTCGGCGCCATGCCGCACGGCGCCACCCGACGCGTGGTGGCGCGTTCCCGCGCCCTCGTTCATCCCAGTCGGATGGAGGGCGGCGCCAACGTCGTCATCGAGGCGGTGCGTTCGGGTGTGGCCGTTCTGGCCAGCCGGATCGACGGCAACGTCGGCCTGCTCGGCGTCGACTACGACGGCTACTTCGACGTCGGCGCTGCCGACCAGCTGGCGCGGTTGATGTGCCGGTTTGCGGCCGAACCGGCCTTCGCGGCGCACCTGGCGGCGCAATGTGCAGCGCGCGAGCCGCTCTTTCGCCCCGCCGCCGAGCGCCGCGCCGTGCGCTCGCTGGTCGCCGACCTGCTGGCCGCAGGGCCGTAGCTTCGCGCGGACGATCGGTTGACCCCCTCCCGGGACGACCAACCGAGAACACGACCGGTGCGATCTTGCAGCCGCGGCCGCCGCCATGCGAAAAGCTGGTGAGGCGCAGGTCCGGAGCGGCCACACGATCGAATCGGTCGAGCCGATCTACGGCCTCCACGGGCCGAGCGCCATCCCTCAGGCGGCTGCTGCGAAGAGCAGGGGTGGTGGGGCGGCGTCGACAGTGCCGAGCGTGCCGTGGCGAGCGCCTTCGGCGAGCAGGCCGCGCAGCGAGCGGACGTCGGTGTCAGCCGCGGCGGCGCGCCCGGCGATCTCCTCGGCGAGGTCGCGCATGCGCGCGGTCGAGTGGCGCAGGCGGGCGCGAAAGCCGGCGTCGTCGAGCCGGTCGTTGAGGCTGCGGTTGAGCTCGCTGAACCAGGGCAGCGCGGCCTGGTCGAGCAGCGTCGCCGGGTTCGGCCGCGCCGCTGCCGGGACGGTGGCCGACCAGGCCCGAAGCACCTCCTGCACGCCGACGTTGAGTGCCTGGCAGTGCGCGAGCTCGTCGCGCAGCGCCGAGAACGCGGCGAGGTCGGCAAGCCGTCGCTGGAAGAAGAACTGCGCGAGCACGCCCCAGTAGTAGGTGTAGTCCCAGATCACCTTCACCGGAAGCACTTCGGGGTCGCCGAACATGGCGTACTGGCCGGTGTAGAGCGCCAGCGTGCTCTCGTAGAACGAATGGAAGATCTGATCGAAGAGCTGGGCGTGCGCCGCCAGCGGCCGGCGCCCCCGGTCGCGGCCGACCAGCTCCGTGATGTAGGTGTTGGCGATGGCGATGAAGTCGCTGCCGGGCGAATAGAAGGGGTCGAGAAAGAGCCCGGCTTCGCCGGTGATGGCCCAACGGTCGTTCGAGAACACCTGCCGGCAGCCGTAGGAGAAGCGCTTGAAGAAGGCGAAGTCCTGCAGCCGGTCGCGCTTGCCGTCGAGTTCGTCGAAGAGGCGCGGCTGGTGCACCGCGAGCCAGTCCATCGTCTTCTCGAACGAATCGATCGTCTCGATCGGGTGCAGCTTCGGGTCGGCGACGATGCCGACCGAGTGTGAGCCGGACGCGAGCGGGATGAGCCAGACCCAGTAGCCGGCGCCGACGAGGTGGTTGGTCGAGAGCCACCGGGCCGGCGGCTCGCACTGTGCTCGCCAGCCCGAGTCGTCGGACCAGTCGTCGATCGTGATCCGGTCGCGCATGCGGAACCAGACGGCACCGGCGTCGTGCGCGTTCGGTTCGGCGAGCGCGAGCTTTTTCTTGATGAGGCCGGCGCGGCCGCAGGCGTCGACCAGCCAGCGCGCCTCGACCTGCCGGGTCGCCCCGTCGTGCGTGTAGGTGAGTCGGTGCGGCTCGCCGCCGGTGCCGAGCGCGATGTCTCGCACCAGGGCGCCGTCGTCGAAGCGGACACCACGACGTTGCGCTTCTTCGGCAAGGAAGTTCTCGAACAGGCCGCGATCGAGCTGGTAGCTCGGCGCCGAGAGGTAGCGGCTGGCGCCGATCTCGGTGACTCGGTCGACGTCGCGCCGACCGTCGGAGAAGAAGAAGCGAAAGCCGAATTTCTTCAGCTGGCTGTTTTCGAGATGCGCCTTCAGGCCCAGCACCTCGCTGAAGTAGTTGGCGCCGATCTCGACCGTCGACTCGCCGACCTTGTGCGCAGCGATCGGCACCGGGTGGCGCCGCCGCTCGAGGACCAGGATGTCGATGTCGGCGAACGCCTGCCTGAGCTGCAGCGCGAGCGTCAGCCCGGCCAGGCCGCCGCCGGCAATGACGACGTCGTGGCGTCGGGATTCGAGGGCGGGAGAAGGGTTCGTGGCCATGGCGTCGGGGCGATGGCCGCGATGATGCCTGCACCGCCGGCGCCGCGTCAGGCGAAGGGGATCGGCGCCATCCGCAGGGCAAGCGATGGCGACAGCGGCAGGGCGACCGGCCCCGGCGCATCGAGCGCCAGCGACTCGAGGAACGGCAAGGCGTCGGCCATGGCGTTGCCGGCCAGCGAACGGGCGGCCTCGGAGCGAAGCGGCGGGCGGGCGCTGGTGCCGCCGACGAGCGAGGCGGCGAAGGCGGCGACGCTGCGGTCGCTTCGCGCCGGGGCGATGACGAGCGCTGCGGCGAGCAGGCCGGCGCTCGTCGTCACCGTGGCCAGCGGCCCGACCGACTGGACGTCGAAGGCGACGAGCAGGACCGGGCGGGCGTCGGCGCGGCACTGCGTCAGGGCCTCCAGCAGCCCGGCGGCGAAGCTGTACTCGAACGCGGTGACGGCGGTGCTTGCCGCCATGCACGCCGTGCCGATGGTCCAGTAGCCCGCGGCGGCGTTGTGGACGGAGTTGTGGAACTTGATCGGCGAGATGAGGCCGGGCTGGGCGGCCAGCGTCGCGCACATGTAGTCGCTGACGGCGAGGTCGCCGTGCGCCGACGTGAAGATGCACGGCAGCTCGGCGGCCGGCAGGCCGGCCTCGCGCACCGCCAGCGCCGCGACCTCGAGCGCCAGCGCCACCGTGTCGGGGGCGCGGCGTCGCTCGGCCGGCGCCAGCAGCTCCGGCGACGGCCGCTTCGCCGGCGGCTCGAGCAGCTCGCCCTCGCCGCGAAACGCAGCCCGGGCCGTGGCCCACGACGGCAGCGTCGGCGCCCAGAAGGCGACCGACTCGACGAACACCGGCTCGAGCGTGCCGGCCGTCATCGCGCCGCGCCTTCGAAGACGAGGACGCAGTTGTTGCCGCCGAAGCCGAACGAGTTGCTGAGCGCGTAGCGCACCTCGCCTTGCGCCGGCGCGAGCCGGATCTGCGGCCCGCAGACGGCGTCGAGGTCCCGCGTGTTGACGGTGCCCGGCCTGAGGCCGGCGTCGATCGCCAGGAGGCTCGCCACCGCCTCGACGATGCCTGCCGCGCCCAGCGTGTGGCCGGTGAGCCCCTTGGTCGAGCTGGCATGCGTGCTCGCGGGGAAGCGGCGCGCCACCAGGGCGGCCTCGACCTCGTCGTTCTTTGCGCTGGCCGTGCCGTGCAGGTTGACGTAGGCGACGGCCTCGGCGCCGATGCCGGCCCGCGCCAGGGCGTCGTCGAGCGCCCGCTCGGCACCGAGCCCCTCGGGGTGCGGCGTCGACATGTGGTGGGCGTCGCTCGATTCGCCGTAGCCGACGAGCCGCGGCGCCGCAGACCCGGCCTCCGCGCGCTCGAGCAGGGCGAAGCCGGCCGCTTCACCGAGACTGATGCCGCTTCTTGCGGCGTCGAACGGCCGGCACGGCTCGGTCGACACCAGCTGCAGGGCGTTGAAGCCGAAGAGGACGCTGCCGCACAGCGTGTCGACGCCGCCGACGACGACCGCGTCGACCAGGCCGAGCCGGATCATCCGCTCGGCGGTGGCGAAGACCTTCGCGCTCGACGAGCACGCCGTCGAGACCGTGACGTTGGGCCCTTCGAGGGCGAGCGCTTCCTGCACGAAGCCGCCGAGCGAGTGCATCGTGTGCACCCGCGGGTTGCGGTTGCCGGCCGGGAACCGGCCTTCGGCGTCGAGCGCGCGGTAGGCGTCCTCGGTGGCACCGATGCTCGACGTCGAGGTGCCGAGGACGAGCGCGATCCGGGTCGCACCGTGGCGTTCGCGCGCAGCGTGGACGGCGTCGATGAAGCCGTCGGCGGCGAGGCCGAGCCAGGCAAGGCGGTTGTTCCGGCACTCCCAGGCCGCCAGCGGCGCCGGCAGCGGCGACGCCTCGATGGCAGCGACCCGACCGATCCAGGTGGGCAGCGGCTCGGGACCGAAATCGTTCGGTGTCAGCGCGCTGCGGTGGCCGGCGAGCGCCGCGAGCAATGCAGCCTTGCCCGGGCCAGCCGCCGTCGTCGCCGTGTATGCCGTGATCTGGAGGGGAGCGATGCGCTGCGGCACGATGACGATACGATGAGAAAGCGGGGCGATTATGGGTTGAATCCGGACCTGTCCGGCCTGCGTAAGGACAGCTTGCGCCACCCCTGCCACGCCAGCGCCACCCGGCCGCGCGGCCGAAGCAGCGGGGTCGCTCAGGCGCAGGGAAAGGTTTTCCTTCATGAACACACGCACCGCCACAGCGCTCGGCTGGGTTGAGCAGGGCCTCGTTCCAGACCGGGTGGTCCGGCTCGGCATCCGTCGCCTCCTGCGCCAGCGGCTGGAGGAGATCGGCGACGGCGACATCGAGGCCTCGGCCCGGCTCGCCCAGGCGTTCGCCGAGACGCTGGCGCAGGCGCCGGTTGCCCTGCTGCCCGACAAGGCCAACGAGCAGCACTACGACGTGCCGGCCGAGTTCTTCGGCCGCGTGCTCGGGCCGCATCGAAAGTACAGCGGCTGCTACTGGGACGACGGCACGCCGACTCTGGCCGACGCCGAGGCGGCGGCGCTGGCCGCGACCTGCGAGCGCGCTGTCCTGGCCGACGGTCAGCGGGTCCTCGAGCTCGGTTGCGGCTGGGGCTCGCTCAGCCTGTGGATGGCCGAGCATTACCCGGCAAGCGCGATCACGGCGCTCTCGAATTCGCACTCGCAGCGCCAGTTCATCGAGACCGAAGCCTACCGGCGCGGCCTCGGCAACCTGAGGGTCGTGACCGGCGACATGAACGACTTCGCGACCTCCGATCGCTTCGACCGGGTCGTCTCGGTCGAGATGTTCGAGCACCTTCGCAACTGGCCCGAGGCATTCCGCCGTGTCGCCGGCTGGCTCGTACCCGGCGGTCGCTTCTTCATGCACGTGTTCGCGCACCGGACGACGCCCTACGCCTTCGTCGAGCGCGACGAGAGCGACTGGATGAGCCGGCACTTCTTCTCCGGCGGCATGATGCCCAGCGACGACCTCGCGCCGCGCTTCCAGGACGACCTGCGCCTCGTCGACCGCTGGCGCTGGAGCGGCACGCACTACCAGCGGACGGCCGAGGCGTGGCTGGCCAACATGGACCTGGCGAGGAGCGCCCTCTGGCCCCTGTTCGAGACGACCTACGGCAGCGACGCGGCCACCTGGTGGGTGCGCTGGCGGCTCTTCTTCCTCTCCTGCGCCGAGCTGTTCGGCCACGACGGCGGGCAGTGCTGGGCGGTGAGCCACTATCTCTTCGAGCCGCGCCTGCGGCCGGCGACGGCAGCCGCGTGAACGCCGTCGCCACCGCGGCGCTGGCCGGCTTCGCCGTCGTCCTGGGTGCGGCTCTGCTCACCTGGCTCGCGAGCCTCGTTCGGCACGACGTCAGCCTGGTCGACCGTGTCTGGTCTCTCCTCATCGCGCTGCCAACGGTGGCGTATGCAATCGTCCTGTCGAGCTGGGACACCCGAACGGCGGTGATGGTCGTGCTGCTCGTGGCCTGGGCGGTGCGCCTGGCCCTCTACGTGACGTGGCGCAACTGGGGTCATGGCGAAGATCGCCGCTACCAGGTCATCCGCGCCCGCAACGAGCCGAACTTCGCGCTGAAGAGCGTCTACCTGATCTTCGTGCTGCAGGCCGTGCTCGCCTGGCTGGTCTCGACGCCGCTCCTCGTCGCCTTCGCCGGCTCCACCGCTTTCGGCGTGCTCGATGCGGTCGGCGCGGCGGTCGTCGTCGTCGGGCTGGTGTTCGAGGCCGTCGGCGACCAGCAGCTCGCCCGCTTCAAGTCGCATCCGGCGAACAAGGGCCGCGTCATGGACACGGGCCTCTGGCGCTACACGCGGCACCCGAACTACTTCGGCGAGTTCTGCGTCTGGTGGGGCCTCTTCGCGATGGCGCTGGCCGCCGGCGGCTGGTGGAGCGTGGTCTCGCCGATCGTCATGAGCGTGCTGCTGCTGAAGGTGTCGGGCGTCGGCCTGCTCGAGAAGGACATCGGCGAACGGCGGCCGGCGTACCGCGACTACATCGCGCGGACCAACGCCTTCTTTCCCGGGCCGGTTCGCCTCGGCACGCCATCCTGAGGGACAGGCGGACGTCGTAGAAACGTCTACCGCGATACTAGGAATTCGCGGAAATGCAATCTATAATCAGCCTGTGTTGCGAAAACATAATCCAACGCCCTCCGGCCTTGGCGGCGCAGCTCGCCTGGCGCCGGGGTCTGCCCTCGCCAGCCTCGTCGAGGCGCTCGACACGGCCTGCGCCGGTCCGAGCGAGGTACTGGAGTTCGCCGTGGCAGATGCGATGGGGCGGGGCTGCCTCGAGGCAGAGCTGCTCGCGCTGCGGCATTGCCGCGGCCATGCGGAGCGCTATGCGCGTCACCTGCTTCATGCCGACCCCGCCGGGCGCTACACCCTGGTCGCACTGGTCTGGGAGCCGGGGCAATTCAGCCCGGTCCACAGCCACTACACCTGGTGCAGCTATGGCGTCGTTGCCGGAGCGTTGCAGGAGTCGGACTACGGCTACGTGGCCGACATCGCGATGGCCAGGCCGCTGCGGACGACGGCATGCCCGGCCGGCACGGCCCGTTTCTCGCATGCGGGGCTCGACGAGATCCACTGCCTCGGCAACGCCGGCGACCGGACCGCGATCTCGGTGCACGCCTACGGTGTCGACGGCGCCCGCGTCGCGACGCACGTGAATCGCCTCGTCCGCGTCGCGGCCTGAGGCGAACCCGCGTCGCGCCAGCTCCGGCTCAGCGGCCGGCGTCCCGTACCGCTCGCTTGCCGGCCTTGGGCTTGGCCGGCGCCGCCGGCTTCGGCGGCAACGATCCACCCACCGGCAGGGCGGTCGACGACTTGATCCGCTCCATCGCGAAGCTGGAGCTGACGTCGTGCAGTTCGCAGCTGTGGATCAGACGGCGGTAGACCGCGTCATAGCCCTGGATGTCCTTCACGACCACGCGCAGCAGGTAGTCGACGTCGCCGCTCATCCGGTAGACGTCGACGATCTCGGGGATCGCCTGCACGGCCTGGGCAAACTTCTTCAGCCACGTCTCGTTGTGCTGGTTGGTCGAGATCTCGACGAAGACGGTCGTGCCGAGGTCGAGCTTGTCGGGGTCGCAGAGAACCACTTCCTTGCAGATGATTCCCTCTTCCTTGAGGTTGTGAATCCGCTTCCAGCAGGGCGTCGTCGACAGGCCGACCAGGGCGGCCAGCTCGCTTACCGGGCGGCTGGCATCCTCCTGCAGCAGGGCGAGCAGTCGGCGATCGATGTCGTCCAATTTATCGGCAGCGCTCAAGGCTCACGTCCGGATGATAGGGTGGACGCTGCGGCGCGATCGAGCAGTGCCTTGCGGTCGACCTTGTTGGTCGTGGTGAGCGGGAGCCGGTCGAGAAACCAGACCGCGCGGGGGTGCATGTACGCCGGGGCGTGTGCGAGCGCGAACCGCTTCAGCTCGTCTTCGCTCACGGCCACGCCTTCGCGCCGCACGCAGAACGCGACCGGCTTCTTGCCCTTGACCTCGTCGTCGACGGGAACGACGCAGGCCTGTGCCACGGCAGCGTGCCGCTCGAGGAGCTTCTCGACCTCGCCCGGGTAGATGTTCTCGCCGCCGCACACGAACATGTCGTCGGTCCGGCCGACGAAGTAATGGAACCCGTCGCCGTCGCGTCGGAACACGTCGCCGGTGATGTAGAAGCCGTCTGCGGCGAAGGGCGGCGGGATGTCGGGTCGGTCGTGGTAGCCGGTCATGCGCGCCGGCGAGTTCATCTCGAGCACGCCCTGCGTCGCCTGACGGTCGCTGCCGTCGACGAGACGCAGCGAGACGAGCGGATGCGGATAGCCGACCGAGAGCGGCGGCTGCGCCAGCCCGCCAGGATGCGGGCCGAACACCACGGGCCCGCACTCGGTCGTTCCATAGGCATTGACGACCGTGGCGGCGGGCATGGTGCGGTGGATCGCCTCGAGAAGGGCCGGGCTCACGGGCGCCGACCCCATGCGCAGGAACGCGACCGACGAGAAGTCGGTGCCTGCCACGAGCGCCTTCTCGCGCAGCACCATGGCGATCATCGGCGGCACGGCGGTCAGCCACGTGCAGCGATAGCGCGCGATCGCCTCCATGTAGGTTGCGGCGGTGAACTGCGGCAGCAGCACCATGGTCGCCCCGGAAGCGATGGAGAGCTTGGCCAGCGCCAGCGCGTTCATGTGATAGAGCGGCGCCGCGACGAGGAGCCGGTGCGGCGCAAGGTCCTGCGCCGCCATCCGCGTCTTGACCACCCACAGGTGGCTGGCGTGCGAGAGGACGACGCCTTTCGGCCGCCCGGTCGAGCCGGAGGTGTAGAGGATCATGGCCGTCTCGCCGTCGGCCGGCCGGACCGGCTCGAACGACCCGGGTCGGCAGAATGCCTCGAAGCTGCGCGGCCCGGCGGAGGTCTGCGCACCGCCGAAGACAACGGCGGGCAGCCTTTCGGGGCAGGCCGGGAGGCGCTCGACATCGCAGAAGACGATCTTCGCGCCCGCATCCCGGAGCACGACGTCGGTCATCTCCCGGGGAAAGCGGTAGTTGATCGGCACCGCGACGAGGCCGGCCTGCATCGCCCCGAGATAGGCGGCGAGGTATTCGCTCCGGTTGGCCGACAGGATCGCGACGCGGTCGCCGCGGACGAGACCGCTCGCCAGCAGGCCGCGCGCCGCGGCCGCCGCCATGTTGTCGAGCGCCCGAAAGCTCACCGTCCGCGGCTCGGCGCCGGCCAGGTCGATGATGGCGGGCTCGTCGAGCCGGCCGTTGTCGCGGTCGATCAGGTCGCCGAGGTTGAAGCGCGTGCGCATGGAAACGCGATCGGCCTACGCGACGAAGTCGAGCGCGCAGTCGTAGGCCGACGAGGCTGCAATCGTCACCCCCGCGTCGTCGCCTCCAACGGCGTGGCGAGGGTCGCCCGAGGTGCGCCAGCGCACGTCGGCGGCCGCCGGCCGGGCCAGGCAATCTCGCACGCGGCGCATCGACGCGACGCGGACCGACAGGGCACCCATGAAGGCGGCTTCCGCAGAGTTGACGCGCGACGAGGCGCAGTCGCCGTAGCGTTCCAGATAGCGTGCCTGGGTGCAGAGCACGAGCTGGAAGCGGCCGAGATCGAGTTCCACCTCGTCGCTCCGCCGCATCTTGGGCTTGCAACCGAGCAGCCGGGCATAGCGACCGCCTTCATCGGCTGGATCGGGTACGACGATCGTGAACGCGGCCAGCCCGACCGCGCCGTTGTCATGGTGCTGCCACTGCGGCTGCCAGACGAGCTGCGGCGTCCGGTGCTCGCAGAAGTAGACGCGGCCGCCGGAGAGCCAGCCCGGGTCGATGCGGACGGTGGTGAACTCGGCGCGCTGCATGCGCCCCTCGAACGCCACCGGCCGGTCGAAGTCGACCGCGTCGAGGACGGGGATGGCGGACGCGGCGAGCGTGGCGTGAAGCGCCCTGGCGTCCTGCGTGCGGATGACGAGGCCGTTCAGGCCGACGGGGCCGTCGGCCACCTCCCGGCGCACCTTCTTCGCCTCGGGCTCGATGCCGACGAGCTCGAGGTAGTCGGTGCCGAACATCATCAAATGGTTGATCGAGCCGAGGGAGTGGAAGCCGCGCTCCGTGAGCGTGAAGCCGAGGCTGGAAAAGCGCTCCACCGCCGCGTCCATCCGAGTCATCACGTTGATGACGGCATGGTCCACCTCGACGCTCATCTCACGAGCCTTGCTGCGAACGGGGTCGCTGCTCAGGTTTTCGGCGGCGCCGTCGCGTAGACGCCGCGGCCGCTCGCGAGCAACTGCCCCTCGGCATCGAACACCCGCGCCTCGCTGACCGAGAACTGCCGGCCGGCCTTGACGACCTGCCCCTTCACGGTGAGGTCGCCCGGCATCGCCGCACGGTGGTAGTCGACGCGCATGTCGATCGTCGGCACGCCGCGGCCGGTCGTCGACACCAGGGCCCAGTCGGCGGTGAGGTCGATCAGGGCGGCGAGGATGCCGCCATGCGTGTAGCGGCCCTGCGGGTTCACCACCCACTCCTCGCGCCACGTCGCCTTGATCTCGATCTGACCCTCGCCGACGCTCAGCACCTCGAGGCCGAGCCACTGGTGGAACGGCCCGCGGCTGATGAGGGCCTGCACGTCGGCTACGGTGAGCGCCTTGTCTTCCATGTCGATGTTCTCCCGGGTTGGTTGGGGGTCAGGGCGCGACGATGACCTTGCCCATCACTTCGCGGTCGCGAATCAGGCGCAGGCCGTCGGCCGCTTCCTCGAGCGGCAGCACCTTGTCGATCACCGGCTTGATGCGGCCGCTGGCGATCAGCGCCATCAGCGCCGAGAGGTCGTCGTCGTAGAAGCTGTTCGAGCCGATGATCTTGATCTCGAAGCTCCAGACGTAGCGAAGATCTTCCTTCGGATCGTGGCCGGCCGTCGCGCCGCACACGAGAAGGCTGCCGCCACGCTTGAGGCATCTCAGCGAGGGCACCCAGGTATCGCCGCCGGTGAAGTTGAGGACTACGTCGACGCCGCCCTCGTAGATGCGTCGCTGCGGATTGCCGAACTTCTCGACAGCCCATTTCGAGAAGTCGGTAGTCTTGTTTGCGATGAC
>JBBRFB010000011.1:0-44273 GCA_038225015.1 Burkholderiales bacterium | reverse complement strand
CGCTCGCCCTTCGTCGCCTCGCTGACGAGCACGTTGCCGAAGTTGTTCGCGAAGATGTCGAAGCCGGCGACTTCCGGCGCCAGGCCGATGTGGACGTACGGCCCGGCCGTCTGCGACGCCGTCTCGCGCTTCATGATCGCTGCACGTGGTTCTCGAACAGCGTCGCCCGCTGGCCGCGCAGGACGATGTCGAAGCGGTAGGCGCGGCTGTCGAGCTGGACGAAGGCGCCGAGGTCCTGCAGCGCGATGAGGCCGCGGATCTGCTCCTCGCTCGGCACCACGCCGAGGATCGGGCAACTGCGGATGAGCGGGTCGCCCTCGAAGTACATCTGGGTGACGAGCCGCTGGACCCAGCCGTCGCCCGCGATCGCGTAGTGGATGTGCGCCGGCCGCCAGTCGTTGACGCGGTTGCGCCACGGGTAGGGGCCCGGCTTGATGGTGCGAAAGGCGTAGTAGCCGTTGGCGTCGGTGAGCATGCGGCCGCAGCCACCGAAATTGGGGTCGAGGGCACCGATGTACTGGTCCTTCTTGTGCCGGTAGCGGCCCGAGGCGTTGCACTGCCATACCTCCACCAGGGCGTTCGTCACCGGTCGGCCGAGCTGGTCGTTGACGAAGCCGTGGACGACGATGCGCTCGCCGATCGGCAGGCCCTCCTTGGCGTAGTTGAGGATGAGGTCGTTGTCCTTCGGCCCGAGCTCGTCGGCGCGAAAGACCGGCGCCGTCACCTCGGAGAGCGACTGCTGCAGCGAGATGAGCGCCAAACGCGGGCTGCGCAGGACGCTGGTCTTGTACTGCGGCGTGTACGCCGGCGGATGCGACGTGGTGTCGCGCATCAGGAACTCGGCGTCGGCGGCGGCGTCTTTGGACATGGCGGTCTCGAGGGTGGGCGGCGCGGCAGCGCGGCTCAGACGCGGACGGGCGGTCGTTGCCGCTCGGCGGCGGCGCGCAGCGCCAACCGGTAGCCGAGCGTGCCGAGCCCGACGATCACGCCTTCGGCGATGTCGGCCAGGAAGGAATGGTGGCGAAACGGCTCGCGCCGGTGCACGTTGCTGATGTGCACTTCGATGAAGGGAATGGCGACGCCGGAGAGGGCGTCGCGCAGGGCGACGCTGGTGTGGGTGAGCGCGCCGGCGTTGATGACGATAAAGCCGACACCCTCGGCTGCCGCCGCGTGCACGCGGTCGATCAGCGCGCCTTCGTGGTTGCTCTGGAAGGCCGCGACCTCGAGGCCGAGCGACTGTCCTTCGCTGCGGCAGGCCGCCTCGACGTCGGCGAGGGTGTCGCTTCCGTAGACGGCCGGCTCGCGGCTGCCGAGCAGGTTCAGGTTGGGGCCGTTGAGCAGGAGGACTTTCATGCGCGCGCCTTCAGTGCCGCGCATGCTACCCGCCCGCGGCGCCTCAGTGCCGGTCGGCCGGCCCGGCCAGCGCCCCGCCCGCCGTTGCCGGTGTGGCGCGGCGGCGGCGGAACAGCCGACGCAGCTTCTGCACGACGTCGTCGACGAAGGTGAAGATCACCGGAATGACGAGCAGGCTGAGGAAGGTCGAGGTGATGAGCCCGCCGATGACGACGATGGCCATCGGCGCGCGAAAACTCGGGTCGGTGCCGATGCCGAGAGCGATCGGCATCATGCCGGCGCCCATGGCGATGGTGGTCATGACGATCGGCCGGGCCCGCTTGTGGCAGGCGTCGAGCAGCGCGTCCAGGCGGTTCATCCCGCGGTCGCGGCGCGCCATGATCGCGTACTCGACGAGCAGGATCGAGTTCTTGGTAGCGATGCCCATCAGCATGATGAGGCCGATCATCGACGGCATCGACAGCGCCGTGTGGGTGATGAAGAGGGCGAGGAATGCGCCGGGGATCGAGAGCACGAGGGCGGCGAGGATCGTCACCGGCTGGACGAAGTCCTTGAACAGCAGCACGAGCACGATGTAGATGCAGGCGATGCCGGTGAGCATCGCCAGGCCGAAGCTCGCGAACAGCTCGCCCATCGCCTCGGCATCGCCGACTGTCGTCTGCGAGATGCCGGGCGGCAGCTTCCTCAGGCTCGGCAGGGCGAGCGCCTCCTTCTCGACCAGCCCGAGCGGCTGCTGGTTCAGCTCGATCTCGAAGTTGATGTTGCGGAGGCGATCGTAGCGGTCGATCTGCGCCGGCCCGCTGGCCATCGTCAGCGTCGCCACGTTGCCGAGCATCACCGGGCCGCGCGCGCCGGGAACGGCGAGGCGCGAGAGCAGGTCGATGTCGGTGCGCGCGTCGGCGGCGAGCTTGACGACGATGGGCACCTGGCGCTGGGACAGGTTCAGCTTGGCCAGCCCCTGGTCGTAGTCGCCGGCGGTGGCGATGCGCAGCGTGTCGGCGATCGCCGCCGAAGTGACGCCCAGGTCGGCGGCACGGGCGAAGTCGGGCCGCACGATCAGCTCCGGCCGGACCAGGCTGGAGGTGGACACGACGTTGCCGATGCCGGGAATGGTGCGCAGGTCCTGCTCGACGCGGCGTGCATGCTCGGAGAGCAGCCGCCCGTCCTCGCCGGCAAGGACGAGGACGTACTTCTCGCTCGAGCCGCCGAAGCCGACCTTGACCCGGGCGCCCGGGAGCTGGGCCAGGCTGTCGCGCAATTCCTGCTCGATGGCCTGTTTCCTGACGCCGTGACGCTCGTCGCGCGGCGTCATGTTGATCGTGAGGGTGGCCTTGCGGACCTCGGCGGCGCCCGACGGCGCGAACGGGTCGGAACCGGTCCGGCCGCCGCCGACGGCGGTGTAGACGAGGCGCACGGCGGGGTTCTTCTCGACGATGCGCCGCGCCGACTCGGCGGCGGCGTAGGTCTGCTCGAAGGTCGACCCTGGCGGCAGCTCGATCGCCACCTGCGTCTGCGACAGATCGTCGGGCGGGATGAACCCGGTCGGCAGCTGGGTGACGAGCAGCATGGAGCCGACAAGAAAGACCGTCGCCCCGAGCGTGGTGAGGACGCGGTGCCTCAGGCACCAGCGCACCCAGCGGAGGTACACGCCGAGCCAGGCGCCTTCGGGGCGTTCCTTCTTCGGTGCCTTGAGCACGTAGGCCGACATCATCGGCGTCAGCATCCGCGCGACGACGAGCGAGATGAAGACGGCGATCGCCGCCGTCCAGCCGAACTGGACGAAGAACTTGCCGGCGACGCCGCTCATGAACGCGGTGGGCAGGAACACCGCGACCAGCGTGAAGGTGGTCGCGATGACGGCCAGGCCGATCTCGTCGGCCGCCTCCATCGCCGCCTTGAAGGGGGGCTTGCCCATGCGCAGGTGGCGCATGATGTTCTCGATCTCGACGATGGCGTCGTCGACGAGGATGCCGACGACGAGCGAGAGCGCGAGGAGCGTCACCGCGTTGAGCGTGAAGCCGAGCAGCGACATCAGCCAGAACGCCGGAATGACCGACAGCGGCAGCGCCGTCGTCGCGACGAGCGTGGCCCGCCAGTCGCGCAGGAACAGGAAGACGACCAGCACCGCGAGGGCGGCGCCCTCGAACAGCGGCGCCATCGAGCCGTCGTAGTTCTCCTGCACCGGGTCGACGAAGTTGAAGGCCTCGGTGACCGAGATTTCGGGGTGGGTCGTCTTCAGGCGCGCCAGTTCGGCGCGCACGCCGGCCGCGACGTCGGTCTCGCCGGCGCCCTTGGTGCGCACGATCTCGAAGCCGACCACCGGCTTGCCGTTCAGGAGCGCCGCCGAGCGCCGCTCGGCGACCGTGTCGCTGACGCGGCCGACCTGGTCGAGGCGGATGCTGCGGCCGTCGCTGAGCGCGATCTGCATCGTCGCCAGCTGCGCCGCCGACTGCACCGTGGCGATCGTGCGGACCGACTGCTCGGCGCCGCCGACGTCGGTGCGCCCGCCCGATCCCTCGCGCTGGACCTGGCGCAGCTGGCGCGAGATGTCGGCGGCAGTGGCGTTGAGCGCCTGCAGGCGCGCCGGATCGAGCTCGACGCGCACCTCGCGGGTGACGCCGCCGACCCGCGACACGGCACCGACGCCGCGCACGCTGAGGAGGGCGCGGGTGATGGTGTCGTCGACGAACCAGGACAGTGCCTCGTCGTCCATCCGGCTCGAGGCGACGGTGTAGGTGAGGATGGGCGAGCCGCTCAGCTCGACCTTGGAGATGATCGGATCGCGCAGATCGGCGGGCAGGTCGGAGCGGATGCGCGCGATCGCGTCGCGCACGTCGTCGACGGCTTCCTGGGTCGGCTTCTCGAGGCGAAACTCGACGGTGGTCGTCGAGGTGCCGTCCTGTACCGTCGTGTAGATGTGCTTGACGCCTTGCAGCGTCGCCACCGAGTTCTCGATCTTGCGCGCCACATCGGTCTCGAGCTGCGCCGGTGAGGCGCCCGGCAGCGACGAGGTGACGACGACGGTCGGCAGATCGATGTCCGGGAAGTTCTGGATCTTCATCGCCCGAAAGCTCATCAGGCCGATGAGCGTGAGCATGATGAAGAGCAGCACCCCGGGGATCGGGTTGCGGATCGACCAGGCCGAGACGTTCATCTGCACGCCGTCGACCCCTTGCCCTGCGCCGGGAACCACAGGCCGACGATGGCCTGGCCGAGCGCGGACATCAGCGCCTCACCATCGTCGAGGCAGCCGCGTCGGCCGGCCTGGCCTCGACGACCCGCACCGTGTCGCCGTCGCTCAGGAAGGCGCCCCCGGCGACGACAACCCGCGCCGACGGATCGAGGCCGCTCCTGACCTCGATCCGGTTGCCGATGCGCCGACCGACGGCGACCTTGACCTCGCTCACCCTGGCGTCGGCGCCGACCGTCAGCACGTAGCTGAAGCCGTCGCGCAAGAGCACGGCGCTCTGCGGCAACGTGAGCGCGCTGGCGTCGCCGACGTCGAACTCGCCGCTGGCGAACATGCCGGCGCGAGCGCTTCCGGGCCGGGCCAGGTCGACGTAGACGATGCCGTTGCGCGTCTGCGGGTCGACCGTGGGCGCCGTCGTGCGCACCGTGCCGGAGATCTCGGCGCCGCCGGCGACGACCGCTGCGTGGGTGCCCGGCTTGATGCGGGCGAGATCGGCCGACGGCACCTCGGCGCGCCATTCGAGCCGGCCCTGCCGGATCAGGCGAAAGAGCTCCTGCCCGGCCGGCAGCACGGCGCCGACCGTGGCGCTGCGCGACGAGATGACGCCGGCGTCGGGGGCCAGCACGGCCGTCTGCGACAGCTTGAGCTGGCGCGATCGCGACGCCGCGCGCTGCGCGTCGAGCCGCGCCTTCGCCGTGCGCTCGGCGGTCACGTACTGGTTGATCGTCGCCTCGCTCAGCGCGCCGGTCGCCTCCAGGCTCTTCGCCCGCTGGGCGTTGACGGCCGCCTCCGCGAGGGTCGCTTCGGCCTCGGCGACCGCGGCGCGCGACTGGGCGAGGTCGACGTCCAGGGTGTCGGTCGCGAAGGTGGCCAGGATCTGGCCGCGCTTGACGACGTCGCCGACGTTGACCCGCACGTCGGCCAGGCGCAGGCCGTTGGCCTCGGTGCCGACAATGGCTTCCTGCCAGGCGGCGATGTTGCCGTTGGCGCCAATCCGCAGTGGCAACGTCTGGCGGATCGGCTGCGTGACGGTGACTGTGAGCGCCGGCTTCGGTGCAGAACCAGCGGCGCTGGCCGCGGGCTTGTCGGCCGTGTCGGCGCTGCGGCCGCAGCCGACGAGGGTGACGACGACGACGAGCGCCGCGGCCGCGGGAGCGAAGCGGTGAGCGAGACGATTCATCGGGGTCCCGGGGGTGTTTGGGCGGCGATCACGGCGGCGTCGCCGGCGCGCCAGCCGCCGCCGAGGGCGCGGTAGAGGGCGATCCAGGCGGCGACGCGCTCGCGGCGCAGGTCGATCAGCGTGTTCTGCGCGAGCAGCGCGTTGCGCCGTGCCTCCTCGAGCTCGAAGAGGGTGCCGAAGCCGCTCTTGTAGCGCGCCTCGACGGCGCGGGTCGAGGCCTCGAAGTTGTCGGCGGCTACGCGGGCGTCGTCGCCGCGCTCGCCGGTGCTCTGCAGGGCGAGCAGGGCGGTCTCGACTTCGCGGACCGCGCCGCGCAACGTCGCCGCGTACGCCGTCGCCGCCTCGTCGTAACGGCCGCGGGCCGCGGCGACGTTGGCGACCCGCATGCCGGCGTCGAACACCGGCAGCGTCACCGAGACCGGGCCGATGCTCCACGTCGTGCCTTCGAAATCGCCCAGGCTCGACTCGAAGCGGGCGACGCCGATGCTGCCGGCGAGGCTGACTCGCGGCAGGCGATCGGCCTCGGACTTGGCGACGTCGGCACTGGCCGCCGTCACGCGCTGCGCGGCGGCGAGCACGTCGGGCCGCTGCGCCAGCGCCGCGGCGGGAACGCTCGGCACCGCGATCGCCGCCGGCTCCGGCAGCCGACCGGTCGACGCGTCGAGGCGCACGCGCAAGGCGGGCTCGTCGAGCCCGGTGAGGGCGACCAGCGCCTTGACGCTGCGCTGGCAGGCTTCTGCCTGCTGGGTCACGCTCGCCCGCGCCTGTGCCGCTCCAGCCCGGGCCAGCGCCGCGTTGGCGCGCGACTCGAAGCCGCTTTGCGTGCTGAGGTCGGTCAGGCGCGAGGTTTCGCCGCGCGATGCGGCATCGAGCCGGGCCTGGGCCAGGCGCGCCTCGCAGGCGCGCAGGCCGACGTACTCGCTGGCGGTTTCGGCGGCGACGGCGACGCGGGCGTCGTGCCAGGAGGCGGCCGACGCCTGAAGGCGCGCCTCGGCGGCATCGCGGCCGGCGCGGTTGCGCCCGAACAGGTCGATCTCCCAGCTCGCCTGCAGGCCGGCGCTGGCGGTGGTACCGGTGGGCGTGAGCGGGTCGCTGCGCCCGCGCCCGAGGCCGGCGCTGGCATAGACCGACGGCAGCAGGGCGGCGCCGGCGGCGACGCGGGTGGCGCGGGCTTCGGCGATCCGCGCCGCGGCGCTGCCGACCGTGGGGCTCACCGCCTCGGCGGCGTCGACGAGCGAAGCCACGAGCGGGTCGTCGAACTGCGACCACCAGGCCGACAGCTCGGCGAGCGAGCCCTCGTGCGGCAGCGGCGCCTGCCAGGCGGCGGCCGGCCTCGCCGCGGGAACGGGACTGGGTGCCGGCGCCGGCAGGCCGGCGCAGCCGACGAGCGCAGCGGCAACGGCCACGGCAACGCCGCGGGTCCGTGACCGGGGCCGCGATGCAGGGGCCGGGGCGGCCGTCGTCCGTCCGGTCATCGGACCGTGGCCCGGCTTCTCGCCGCGCGGGCGGGCTTTCGCCGCGCGGCTTCGGCGGCGACCATCGCCGTGGCATACATGACCAGCCGCTCGAGCCATGCGTCGAGCGCGGCCGGCGTGCCGCCCAGCCCGGGCGCCAGCGTCTCGGTGACATCGCAGCCCAGGTGCAGATGGACGCCGAGGGCGGCGATGCAGATGGCGAGTCGCCGCACTTCGTCGTCGGCCCGGCGCAGCCCGAGGTGGTGGCGAAGCGCCGCGACCAGCGATTCGTGCAGCGGCTGCACGCTGCCGGCGATGCCGCCCGACCACAGGCCCGTGGGCTCGATCATCTCGCGCATGTGCAGCTTCATGCACTGCCGCGCGAGGTCGCCTTGCTTCAGCGGCTCGAGGAATCCCGCATACAGCGCGCGCAGGGTCGCCTCGAGGCTGGTGTCCGCAGCGTCGCCGTGCAATTCGGGCAGCCGCATCGAGCTCTCGATGACGGCCCGGTACAGGCCCGCCTTGTCGCCGAAGTAGTAGCTGATGGCGGCCAAGTTGCTGCCCGACGCTTCGGCGATGTCGCGCGTCGACGTCCGCGCGAAGCCGTTCTGCGCAAAGAGCCGGAGCGCGGCTTCGAGCAGGCGTGCGCGCGAGAGCTCGCCGTCCTTGCGGATCGATCGGGGGGCCAGGGCAGGAGGCGTCCAGGACATGGGCGGCGATTCTAGCCCAAGATCAAACGTTTGATCTAGTTCGACTCGGCTCGCACGTTGCGGCTCGCGGGCACGCGCTCTGCACGATTTGCATTCGCCGAGCCGGCGACTCGCTTCGACGTCCCTCAGCGCGCCGGCACGAGCGCATGCTCGCTGAAGAAACGAAGCATCTCGCGCGACGCGTCGGGGCCATCGGGTTCGGTGAACCTTCCGGCGCTGTTGCCGCCCGCCCAGGCGTGGGATGCCTCATGCACCAGCCACGACTCGGCCCGGCTCGGCGCCTGCGTCGAAGCGCCCTCCGGTCGATAGACGGTGCGGGTGTAGCCGCGTTGCCCGGCCTGGGCGGCGACCCGCTCGCGCGTGACGTCCCAGGGCGCCGTGCCGAGCGCGGCCTCGACCACGTGAGCGGCATTGAGCGGATTGACGGTGGTGTCGGCGTCGCCGTGGAACACGATCAGGGGAGCACCGCTCGCTGCCTCGCGTGCCGCGCCGGGCGCGGGCGATCCGGGGCGGCCGGCGGCGTCGCCCGCCTGAGGCGTGCGCAGCGTGCTCGGCCAGGCCGCCAGGGGGGTGCGCAGTGGCGAGGCAGCCACCATCGCCTGGCCGGCCAGGCCCGACAGAGGCCGGGGTGGCGCCGGGGCACCGGACTTCATGGCAGCGAAGGCCGAGGCGACGTCGTGCGCCGCGCTCGGTGGCAGGCCCGAATGGACGCCTGCAGCGGCGAAGAGATCGGGATACTCGCGGGCCAGGATGGCCGCCATCGCGCCGCCGGCGGAGAGCCCGGCGACGAAGACGCGGCGGGGGTCGATCGCATGGCTCATGACGACATGCCGCGTCATGGCGGCGAGAACAGCCGGCTCGCCGGAGCCTCGCCGCTGGTCGCCGGGAACGAACCAGTTCCAGCACTTCGAGGCGTTCGAGCGCGGTGGCTGCGCCGGGTAGAGCACGAATGCGCCCTGCAGTGCCGCGAGCTCGTTCATGCCCGTGCCGAGCGCGAAGTCGTCGGGGTCCTGGGTGCAGCCGTGCAGCATGACGATCAGCGGCAGCGTCCGGCCGTCGAATCCTGCCGGTTCGTAGAGCTTGTAGTGGCGCGAGCCGGAGGCGGCGCTGAAACTGCCTTCGTCGAACCGCGCCGAGCCTGGCCGGTTCACGGCCGGCGCGACCGCGGCCTCCGCCGCCCGCCAGGCTGGCGCGGACCCGCCCTCGGCGCTGGCGCGGCGGTTGGCGTCGGGTGCCTTCGGCGCGGGCGCTTTCGGTGTGCTCGCCACCGGCGCTGGCGCGCCCGTGACCGCCGCCGTCGCCGAGTGCAGCGCTCGCTGCACCGCCTCGGTTGCCTCGAGCAGGCCGTTCCGGCTGCTTCGCCGACTGGCGGCCAGGAATTTCCTGAAAAATGAATTCAACGGATCCTCACTCGTCCGACGCACTTTGCTGCAGTGCAACAAACCAGAGCGTAACCGGGCGATGCGGCGGTGAGCGTCGGACGGCGCCTATTTCGGCCGTGGGCGTGGCAAATCGGTTGTCTCGGCCTCCAGCCTGGCCGCGAGTGTGGCGTCGAGTCCGGCCGACCGCGAGCGGAAGGCCCCGATAACCCTTGGTCGCGGCGCGGTCGATACGATGACAGGCGAACCGCGCAACAGCAACCAAAGGACTCCACTCATGAAGGCCACCTGGAACGGCGCCACGATCGCCGAGAGCGACGACACCGTCGTCGTCGAGGGCAACCACTACTTTCCGGCGTCCACCTTGAACCGGGAGTACGTGACGTTCAGCAACCACCGGACGGGTTGCCCGTGGAAAGGCCAGGCCCACTACTACAGCCTGATGGTCGACGGCGAGCTCAACGAGAACGCGGTCTGGTACTACCCCGAGCCCAGCGAGGCGGCGCGGCAGATCAAGGACCGCGTCGCGTTCTGGAAGGGCGTGCAGGTCGGCTGAGGAACCTCTGCCCGCCGCGCTGGCCCTACTTGCCGGCCTTGAAGTTGGTGAAGATGCGCGTCTGCACGCGCCGGATCGCCTGCGGCACCGCGTTCGGCGGCGTCATGCGTGCCTTGTCGGCGTCGGAAAGGAAGATGGTCGGGTTCTCGGCCACGCTCTTCTTCACGAATTTCAGCGAGGCGGCGTTCGGGTTGGCGTAGAAGACCTTGTTGGTGATCGACGCGGCGACCTCCGGGCGCAGGATGTAGTTGATGAAGAGGTGCGCGTTCTCGACGTTCTTCGCGTCCTTCGGGATCGCCATGGTGTCGAAGAAGAGCGTCGCGCCGCCCTTGGGAATCAGCGCCTCGATCGCCGGCGGCTGCTTCGGGCTCGCCTCGATCGCCCTGGCGCGCGCGATGTTGATATCGCCCGAGTACCCCATCACGGCGCAGAGCGAGCCGCCGGCCAGGTCATTGATGTAGCCCGACGAAGAAAACCGCGTGACGTACGGCCGCACCGACTTGAGCATCTGCGCCGCCGCGGCGTAGTCGGCGGCGTTCGCGCTGTAGGGGGGCTTGCCGAAGTAGAGCATGGCGACCGGGAGCACCTCGGAGGCCGAGTCGAGGAAGTTGATGCCGCAGCTCTTCAGCTTCGCCGCGTACTTCGGGTCGAAGATCAGGCTCCAGGCGTTCTCGGGCATCGGCATCGAGCCGAGCGCAGCCTTGACCTTCGGCACGTTGATGCCGACGGTGACGAAGCCCCACATCCAGTCGACGAGGTACTGGTTGCCCGGGTCGACCGAGGCCAGCTGCTTGAGCAGCGTCGGGTCGAGGTTGCCCCAGTTCGTGAGCTTGGAGCGGTCGAGCTTTTGCAGCAGGCCGCCTTCGATCTGCAGCTTGGCGAAGTGCGAGCTGGGCACGACGATGTCGTAGCCGGTGTTGCCGGCGACGAGCTTGGCCTGCAGGATCTCGTTGGTGTCGTAGTTGTCGTAGTTGACCTTGATGCCGGTCTCTTTCTCGAAGTTCCTGATCGTGTCGTCGGCGATGTAGTCGGACCAGTTGTAGATGTTCAGCACCTTCGGGTCGGCGGCGAGCGCGGCCGGCGCCGACAGCGCCAGGCCGGCCAGCGCGGCCAGGAAGAGGGCGGAAGACTTCAGGAGGCGGACAGGCGTCACGGTGGGTCCTCGACAGGGGCAAAGGCAGGCTCGAATCCTAACTGCGACCCGAAAGCCGGCGTCGAAAAGCCGGTATGGTTCGAGGCGTCGATCGAGGCCTGCCCCGACGATTCACGCGATGCTCGCCGGCCCTTCCTCCCACCCCGATCCGACAGCCCCTCCCGGGGTCGCCGTGGGCGTCGTTCATCGGCGGCGGCTGCGCGAGGTGTACCGGTCGGCCGGCTGGCCGTGCCAGGACGCCGTCGAGATCGAGCTGCTGGCTGCCGGGCTGATTGCCCGCGAGCGCGGGCCGTTCGGTCACGAGACGCTGCGCGTCACCGATGCCGGGATCGCCGTGCTGGCCGAGACGTTGCGGAAGAACCGGGCCCGGCGCGATGCCCACGAAGCGCTCGTCGCGCGGATCGCTGCCGAATTGACGCGGGCTGGCCGGCTCGCCTGGCGCGGCCTGGCGGTGCGTGCGCGCGTCGAGGCCGGCTGGGTGATCGCGATGCCCGACGTGTTCTCGGTCCGGCATACGACCGTCGAGGCCTACCTCGAGCCGATCGTGCACGAAGTGAAGGTGCAGCGAAGCGACCTGCTGGCCGACCTGCGCCGCAGCGCCAAGCGCGAGGCGTATCTGCAGATCGGCGGCGAATGCTGGTACGCCATTCGCGAAGGCATCGGCGAGGTCGACGAGATCCCGCCGGAGTGCGGCGTGCTCATCGCGCGCGACTCCGGGCTCACGGTGGCCCGGCCGGCGCCCCGGCGGCCGGCGCGACCGAGCTTCGGGCTCTGGATGGCGCTGGCACGCGCCACCCCGGTGGACGGCTCGCGCCTCGCCGACGCGCAGGGCGCGCTCGGCGACCCGCGCGGCGGGGAAGATCCGCCTCCAGGCCAGGACGGGGCGGCCTGACCGGATGCAGATCGATCAGCCGGAGCGACTCGCGACCCCTGCCACCGTCATCGCCCCCGCTGGCGCCGCTGGCGATGCGCTCGCCGTTGCCGACCTGCGCTCGCGTCGCGCCCTCTGGGCAGCGCTCGTGCTGGTGGTCGTCTGGGGTGCCAACTTCACTGTGCAGAAGGCGATCTTCACGGCGCTCTCGCCGGGCGGCTTCCTGTTCGTGCGCTATCTCGTCATGCCGGTCGCGGCGGCGGCCCTCCTGCTCTGGCGCCACGGCCTGCGCTGGCCGCGCGTCTCGCGCGCCGACCTGCTCGCGCTGCTCCGGCTCGGCCTCGTCGGCCACCTGCTGCACGTCGGCATGGTGACCTACGGCATCCACTGGTCGACCGCCTTCTCCAGCTCGATCATCCTCGCCTGCGGGCCGATCTTCACCCTGCTCATCCTGCGCTGGCACGGCCTCGAGCGGTTGACGCACGGCCAGATCGGCGGCGTCGCCGTCGCCTGCGCCGGGGTCCTCGTCTTCCTCTCCGACAAGCTGCTCGTCGGCCGCTGGCAGGCGAGCGCCGGAGACCTCGTGCTTCTCGTGGCGGCGTCGTTCTTCTCGTACTACACGGTGGCCGCGAAGCCGCTGATCGAGCGCCTCGGCGGCATCACCGTCATGACCTACGCCGTGCTGCTCGGCAGCCTGCCGGTCGTCGCCCTCAGCCTGCCCGCGGGGCTGGCGGTGTCGTGGCGGGACGTCGGCCCGGCGATCTGGGCGGGAACGTTCTACGCCGTGCTCATCTCGGCCTTTCTCGGCTGGCTCGTCTGGGGCTGGGTCAACGCCGTGCGCGGCGTCGCCCGGACGGCGCCGCTCATGTACCTGATGCCGCCGGTGGCCGGCCTCGTGGCCTGGGGCATCACTGGCGAGCGCTACTCCGCGATGAAGATCGCCGGCGCGGCGCTCACCCTGGCCGGCGTCGCGCTGGCGCAGTTCACCTCGTCGTCGCCGCGCGATCCGGTGCGGGAGTCGCCGGCGCCGGTCGATTGATCCATCATTGACTCCTATCCTGGGAGGAACCGATGTCGCGACGTCGAATGCGCCTGTTTGCCCGCCTTGCGCCGATCGCGGCGGTGACCGTCGCCGCGCTCGCCGGCTGCTCCAGGGCTGGCGAGCCGGTTCCGGTGCCGGCCGCGCCGGCGGCCGACGTCGCGGTTTCTCCTGCCGCCGTGGCGCCGCTGCTTGTTTCCACGACGGCCAGTGGGACGGCGCCGGGACCACACGCCGCGGCCGAAGCCGGCATCGCCTGGCACCACGCGGCCACCGACGCCGAGGTCGATGCCGCCTTCGCCGTGGCCAAGGCCGGAGGGCGGCCGGTCTTCGTCTACTGGGGGGCCGGCTGGTGCCCGCCGTGCAACCAGGTGAAGGCGACGCTCTTCAACCGGCAGGACTTCATCGAGCGCACGCGCGCCTTCGTCGCCGTCTACGTCGACGGCGACAGCCCGGGCGCGCAGAAGCTCGGGGCGCGATTTCACGTGAGCGGCTACCCGACGATGGTGCTCTTCAGCCCGTCCGGACAGGAGGTCACGCGGCTGCCGGGCGAGGTCGACCCCGTCCGCTACACGCAGGTGATGACGCTGGCGATGAATGCGGCGCGTCCGGTGAAGGAGCTTGTCGCCGACGCCCTCGCCGGGCGCAAGCTCACCGCCGCCGACTGGCGGCTTCTCGCCTTCTACGCATGGGAGACTGACGAGCAGCAGGTCGTCGCCAAGGATCGGGTCGCGTCGACGCTCTCGGCGCTCGCTGCCGCCGCTCCTGCCCCCGAGAGCGAGGTCGCGATGCGGCTGCGCCTGAGGGCTCTCGCGCTCTCCGACGGCAGGCGGCCGGCGCATGCCGCCCGGCGTGCGGCTGCCGAGGTCGAGCGCCTGCTCGCCGAACCGGCTGCAGCGCGCGAGCAGGCCGATCTCCTGAGCGGTTACGCGGCCGAGATCGTGCGCTCGCTCGCCGCACCGAAGAGCGCCGAGCGCGGCCGGCTGCTCGTCGCATTCGACACCGTGCTCCGCCGTCTCGAGGCCGATGCGACGCTTTCGCGCGCCGACCGCATGCAGGCGCTGATCGCGCAGGTCGATCTCGCCCGCATCGACGATCCCGACGACGCGGCGCCGTCGCCGCGGCGAGCCCGCCACGCCTCGGTGCGGCTCCCGCCGGCGCTGCTGGCTGACATCCGCGAGCAGGTCGCGCGCGCCGACCGCGAGATCACGAACGGCTACGAGCGCCAGGCAGTCATCACCTCGGCCGCCTACCTGCTCGAGCGCGCGGGGCTCGTTCACGAGTCCGATGCCCTTCTGAAGGCCAATCTGGCGAAGAGCCATTCGCCTTACTACCTTATGCTCGAGCTGGCGAGCAACGCGAAGAAGCGCGGCGACCGCGCCGAGGCGCTCGACTGGTATCGCCAGGCGTTCGAGGCGAGTGAAGGGCCGGCGACGCGCCTGCAGTGGGGGGCCGGCTACGTCAAGGCATTGGTCGAGCTCGCGCCCGCGAACGAAGCGGCAATCGAGGCCGCCGCGTCGACGCTCTGGCAGGAAGCGACCGCGCAGCCCGACGCGTTCTACGAGCGCAGCGCCCGCTCGCTGCAGCGCGTTGGCAAGAGCCTGCAGACGTGGAACCGCGGCGGTGCGCACGCGGCCCCGATGGCGCGCCTCGAAAAGCGACTCGACGCGCTCTGTGCGGCCGGCGAGCGCAGCGGCGCTGAGCGCGACGCCTGCCGCGGGCTGCTCCGCCCGATCGCGAAGAAATCGAGCCCGGCACGCGCCGCTGCATGATGGCGCTTCTCGACGTCGAGCACCTGACGGTCCGCTTCGGCGGCACGGCGGTCGTGGACGACGTCTCGTTCACGGTCGGGGCCGGCGAGAAGTTCGCGCTCGTCGGCGAATCGGGCTCCGGCAAGTCGATCACCGCGCTGTCGGTGCTCGGCCTCGTCGACGGCGCGACGACGAGCGGCGTCGTCCGCTTCGAAGGACGCGACCTGCGCGTGCTGCGCGAGCGCGAGCTGCGCGCCGTGCGCGGCGGCGAGATCGCGATGATCTTCCAAGAGCCGATGACGGCGCTGAACCCCCTGCACACCGTCGGCGCCCAGATCATCGAGGCGCTGGCGCTGCACGGGTCGCTCGGCGAGCGCGGCCGGCGCGTCCGCGCTATCGAGCTGCTCGAGCGGACCGGCATTCCCGAGCCCGGGCGCCGGGTCGACGCCTATCCGCATCAGCTCTCCGGCGGCCAGCGGCAGCGGGCGATGATCGCGATGGCGCTGGCCGGGCGGCCGAAGCTCTTGATCGCCGACGAGCCGACGACCGCCCTCGACGTGACGATCCAGGCGCAGATACTGGCCCTGCTCGACGAATTGCAGGCGGAGATGGGGATGGCGCTCCTCTTCATCACCCACGACCTCAACCTCGTCGGCCGCTTCAGCCACCGGGTCGGCGTCATGGAGCGCGGCCGGCTGGTCGAGTGCGGGCCGACGGCGGCGCTGTTCGCCGCGCCCCGGCACCCCTATACGCAGAAGCTCCTCGGCAGTCGGCCCGAGCGGGCGGTCCGCCCCGTCGCCGCCGACGCCCCGCCGTTGCTCGAGGCGCACGATGTGCGGGTCAGCTTCGACATCTCGCGCGGCTGGTTCCGCCCGGCCCGGTTCGACGCCGTGCGGCACGCCACGCTCTCGCTGCGGCGCGGCGAGACGCTCGGCATCGTCGGCGAATCGGGATCGGGCAAGACCACGCTGGGCATGGCCCTGCTGGCGCTGCAGCCGATCGCCGAGGGCAGCGTCAGCCTCGGTGGCGAGCGCCTCGACGGCGCCGGGCGCGAGGTGCTGCGGGCGATGCGCCGGCGCATGCAGGTCGTGTTCCAGGATCCGTTCGGCTCGCTCAGCCCGCGCATGACGGTGGGACGCATCGTCGGCGAAGGGCTCGACCTGCACCGGCCGGAGCTGGCCCGGGGCGAGCGCGAGGCCGCGGTGCGGGCCATGCTCGACGAGGTCGGCCTCGGCCCGGCGCAGGGCCTCGGCGACGTTCTCGGTCGTTATCCGCACGAGTTCTCGGGCGGCCAGCGCCAGCGCATCGCCATCGCCCGCGCCGTGATCCTGCGGCCCGACGTCCTCATCCTCGACGAGCCGACTTCCGCGCTCGACGTCTCGGTGCAGCAGCAGGTGCTGGCCTTGCTCGGCGCGCTGCAGCGGCGCCATGGCATGAGCTACGTCTTCATCAGCCACGACCTGGCGGTCGTGCGCGCGATGTCGCACCGCGTGATGGTGATGAAGGACGGGCAGGTCGTCGAGGAAGGCGAGGCCGAGGCGCTGTTCGCCGCGCCGCGCGAGCCCTACACGCGAAGCCTGCTGGCGGCCGCGCACCTGGCCTGACGAGGCCTGTTCTCGCTCAGCGCGGCGAGCGACCCGTCGCCTGCTGCCGCGGACCGACCTTCACTTCGTAGCGCACGTGCTTGTCCTGGTCCTCGAAACGTAGGACGTTGGCATTCCAGGTGTAGAAGGCGCTGAACTGGTCGATCAGCATCTTGCCGTGCATCGTCGACACGTCGACCTGCTCCGGGCGCAAGTCGAGTCGGTAGACGATGTCGGCGACGCTCACCCGTGCCTGGCGGCCGGGGCGCAGGTCGAACTCGGCCGCGCCGCAGGTGGGCGGCGCCTTCGCCGTCGTCGCGACGCACAAGGTGGCCGCATAGCGCCCGGGGCCGGGCGCCGATGGCGCCGCGGCCGCACCGGAGGCGGCGACTAGAACGAGCGTCAGCGCCGCTTGCATTCGCTGCCTACTTGAGGAGGCCTTCGGCCTTCATCGCTTGCTGCACGGCCGGGCGCGCCGCCATGCGGGTCATGAAGGCGCCGAGGTTCTTCAGGCCGGAGATGTCCATGCCGACGTGCTTGGTCCAGTTGGTGACGGTGAAGAGGTACGCATCGGCGACGCTGAAGTCTTCGCCCATCAGGTAGTTCTTGCCCTCGAGCTGCGCGTCGACCCACTTCAACCGTCCGAGCGCCTTCTCGCGCATGAGCGTCTTGGCCTCTTCGGGCATCGCTGCGTTGAACATGAAGCCGATGCCCTTGTGCAGCTCGCTGGTGATGAAGTTGAGCCACTCCTGCAGGCGATAGCGCGCCATCGTGCCGTT
The DNA here is from genome assembly GCA_038225015.1 of Burkholderiales bacterium. Classification (GTDB taxonomy): domain Bacteria; phylum Pseudomonadota; class Gammaproteobacteria; order Burkholderiales; family Burkholderiaceae_C; genus Schlegelella_A. The sequence continues at coordinate 27,275 of JBBRFB010000011.1, read as the reverse complement.
GGCGGGCGCGAGCTTCTTCGCCGGCACCTGGTCGGCGATGTACTGGACGATGGCCGGCCCTTCGGTGAGGCGCTCGCCATCATCGAGCTCGAGCAGCGGCACGTAGCCCTTCGGGTTGATCGTGTAGTAGTCGGTGCCGTCCTGCAGCTTGTGGCTCTTGGTGCTGGCGAGCACCGGCTCGAAGGCGAGGCCGGATTCGCAGAGAGCGATGTGTGGCGAGAGCGAGCAGGCGCCGGGGCTGTAGTAGAGCTTCATGGGGGAGCAGTCGGGGGTGGGAGGGCCGCCATTACACCGCGCGCGGCCGAAGGACGCATTCGACAAGGTTGAAGGCTGCGTGCAAACCGCGCTGTCTTGCCCACGGGCGCGCCGTCGCTACATTGATGCCATGAACACGAACCAGACGCCGGAATTTCGCTCGCGTGGCGTCGAGCGCATCGTCCAGGGCCAGCCCGCGTCCGACGGCGCCGGCGTCAAGCTGACGCGCGTCCTCACGCAGCCGCTGCAGAAGCGCCTCGACCCCTTCCTGATGCTCGACGCCTTCGGCAGCGACGCCGCGGCCGACTACATCGGCGGTTTTCCGGAGCATCCGCATCGCGGCTTCGAGACGGTGACAATCATGCTCGAGGGCCGCATGCGCCATCGCGACAGCGTCGGCAACGTCGGCCTGCTCGAGCCCGGCAGCGTGCAGTGGATGACCGCCGGGCGCGGCATCCTTCACTCCGAGATGCCCGAGCAGGAGGCCGGCCGGATGGCGGGCTTCCAGCTCTGGGTCAATCTCGCCGCCCGCGACAAGATGACGGCGCCCGCCTATCGCGACGTGCCGCCGGCCGACGTGCCGCGCTACACCGATGCGGCGGGCGTCGTCGTCCGCGTGATTGCGGGCGCGAGCGGCGACACGGCCGGTGCGGTGTCGCGGCCGACGACCGAGCCGATCGTCCTCGACCTCGCCCTGCCGCCCGGCGCGAGCTTCGATGCCGCGCTGCCGGCAGGCCACAACGCCTTCGCCTACGTGCACGCCGGTGCCGTCGAGGTGGGCGAGCCGAAGACGCGGGTCGACGTCGAGCGGATGGCGATCCTCGGCAACGACGCCGGTGCCGACGGTGTTCGCCTCCGTGCCCCGGCCTCGCTGGCCGAGCCGGCACGCGTTCTCCTCGTCGCCGGCCGGCCGCTCGGCGAGCCTATCGCGCAGTACGGGCCATTCGTGATGAACACGACGGCCGAGCTGCAACAGGCGGTGGCCGACTTCCAGCGCGGCGCGCTCGCCGCCTGAGCCGGCGCCCGCTCGCTGCCGTGTGGCCCCGCACCAGGGCCCCGAAGGGCACGCCGGTGGTAAGGTGGCCGCCCTCATGTCGCGAGGCCCTCATGCCCAGAACCATTCTTGAAGAGGCGCGCCTGCACCCGGCCATCCGCGAGACCGTCGCGAACCTCAACGCCGACATCGTCCACAACGTCCAGGCGGCTGCCGCCTCGAACCCCGTGCTCGTCGTCGGCATGGCGGGCAATCCGGTTTGCCGCAAGGCGCGCAAGGCGCTCGACGGCGCCGGCATCGCGCACCACTACCTCGAGTACGGCAGCTACTTCAGCGAGTGGCGCCGCCGCAATGGGCTGAAGATGTGGACCGGCTGGCCGACCTTTCCGATGGTGTTCGTCAAGGCGACGCTGATCGGCGGTGCCGAGCAGCTCCTGGCCCAGATCGCCAGCGGCGAACTGAAGCGCACGCTCGGCGAATGAGTGGGGCCGCCGCTCGCCCGTCGAGGGGCGAGATGTCCTGGCCGTCCGATTGCACCGGCCGCCCGCGGTCTGCCGGACCAAGGCGACGGCGCCTCGCCGTGATCGCGGGGATGGCACTGGCGGCGGTGCTCTTGAACGCGCCGGCCGAGGCGGCCCTCGCCGACTGCCACGTCGCCGGCATCGCCCAGGGCGTGCAGTGCGGCGTCGTCCGCAGACCGCTCGACCCGGCCGATGCGGGCCGGGGCTCGATCGACGTCGGCTACGTCGTCGTTCCGGCGCTGGCCCGGCGCAAGCTCGCCGACCCCGTCTTCATGCTCGCCGGCGGACCGGGCCAGAGCGCGACGGCGCTTGCGTCGACCGTGCTGCCGGTGGTCGCGCGCCTCAACACCCGGCGCGACATCGTCTTCGTCGACCAGCGCGGCACCGGCCGTTCGGCGCCGCTCGTCTGCGCCGACCCGAATCCCGGCGAGCTCGCGGAGCAGGCCGATCCCGAGCGCCAGTTCAAGCAGCTGATGCGCTGCAAGGCCGAGCTGCTGAAGCTGCCCTACATCCACGCCGAGCGCGACCTGGGGCTCTTCACGACGGCGATCGCGGTGCAGGACCTCGACGCGGTGCGCCGCGCGCTCGGCGCCGAGCAGGTCGACCTGGTCGGCGGCTCGTACGGCACGCGCGTCGGCCTCGAGTACCTGCGCCAGTTCCCGACCCGCGTGCGCCGGGCGGTGCTCGACGGCGTCGCCCCACCCGACATGGTGCTGCCGGCGAGTTTTTCGGTCGACAACCAGGCCGCTTTCGATGCCTTGCTCGCGGCCTGCCGGGCCGAGCCGGCCTGCGCGGCCGCGCATCCGAAGCTGCACCTGCACTGGGAGTCGCTGCTGGCGAGCCTGCCGCGGCCGGTGGTCGCGCGGCATCCGCTCACCGGTCGCGAGGAACGCTTCACGCTCACGCGCGAGATGGTGCTGTCGGCGGTTCGCGGCGCACTCTATGCGCCGTGGCTGGCGGCTGCGCTCCCGGTCGCCATCGAGCGAGCCGACGAAGGCCAGCCGGAGGGCCTTCTCGGCCTGGCCGCGACCTTCACCTCTCGCAAGTCGACGCAGCTGGCGATCGGCATGCACTTCTCGGTGGTCTGTGCCGAAGACCTGCCGCGCCTGGCCGATGCCACCGAACGGCCGGCGGCCGATTTCGGCAATGACTTCGCGGCGACCTACGAGCGCATGTGCGCCGGCTGGCCGCGCGGCGCCGTTCCGGAGGCCTTCTATCGCGTCGGCCCGAGCATGGCGCCGGTGCTCCTCCTGAGCGGCGGCGCCGATCCGGCAACGCCGCCACGCCACGGTGAGCGCGTCGCCAGGCTGCTCGGGGCGCGGGCCCGCCATGTCGTCGTGCCGAACGCCGGCCACGGCACGATGGCGCTCGGCTGCCTGCGCGACGTGGTCTACAAGTTCATCGACGCCGCCGACGCCGACACGGCCCTCGCCGTCGACGCGTCGTGCGTCGCCGGCATTCCGCGGCCGCCAGCCTTCCGGCCGATCTCGCCGGGCGCCGACTCGCCACCGGAGCCGATGCGGTGATCGAGGTCCGCGGGCTGGCGAAGTCGTTCGTCGTCGCGGCGCCGCGCGCCCGGGGTCTGGGCCGGCTGCGCTTGCCGGTCCGGCGGCGGGCGCCGACCACGGTGCATGCGGTGAGCGACGTCGGGTTCCTGGCGCCGGCGGGGGCGATCACCGGCCTTCTCGGCCCGAACGGTGCCGGCAAGACGACGACCCTGCGGATGCTGGCGGGGCTTCTCACGCCCGATGCCGGAACGATGACCGTCGACGGCATCGACGTCGTGGCGCGGCCGCGCGAGGTGCTCGCCCGCATGGGCGTGCTCTCGGATGCGCGCGGCCTGTACCCGCGGCTGACGGCGCGCGAGAACATCGTCTACTACGGTGCCCTGCAAGGCATGTCGCGCGACGCCGCGAACGCGCGCGCCGACGAGCTGGCCCGCATGTTCGAGATGACGACACTGCTCGAGCGACGCACCGACGGCTTCAGCCAGGGCGAGCGGATGAAGACAGCGCTCTTGCGCGCCCTCGTGCACGATCCGGCGAACATCGTCCTCGACGAACCGACCAACGGCCTCGACGTGCTCGCCACGCGTGCCTTGCGCGAGAGCCTGCGCTGGCTGCGCACGCCCGCCGGCGGCAGCAAGTGCATCGTCTTCTCGACCCACATCATGCAGGAGGTCGAGCGCCTGTGCGACAGCGTCGTCGTCGTCGCGCACGGCCGCACCGTCGCCGCCGGCACCGTCGGCGAGCTGCTCGAGAAGACGGGGCAGAGCGACTTCGAGGAGGCATTCGTCGATCTGGCGTTCGACGCCGAGCGGCGAGGCGACGTGCCGGCGGACCGGAGCAGCGACCGATGAACCAGCGCCTTCGCGTGATCGCGACCGTGCTGCGCAAGGAGCTCGTCGACGCCCTGCGCGACCGGCGCACGCTGCTCACCGTCTTCATCACGTCGGTGCTGATGGGGCCGCTCGTTCTGGTCGCCATCTCGGCGCTCGTCGCGTCGCTGGAGGCGCGAGCGGAGCAGCGCGAGATCTACATCGCCGGATTCGAGAACGCGCCGAGCCTGCGCAATTTCTTCGCCCGGCAGACCTACACCGTGAAGGCCGCGCCCGCCGACTACGAAGCACAGTTGCGCAAGGCGACGTTCAGCCACCCGGTCGTGGTGGTGCCGGTCGACTTCGAGGCTGCCCTCGTGCGCGGCGAGGCGCCGGTGGTCGAGGTGGTCGCCGACAGCGCCAACACCCGCTCGCAGGCCGGGGTGCCCGCCGTCGAGCGACTGCTCAACGCCTTCGGCCGCGAGCGCGTGGCGCTGACGCTGGCGCTGCGCGGCGTCTCGGTGCAACTGCTCGAGCCGATACAGGTCGAGGACCGCGACCTGGCCAGCACGCAGACGCGGGCGACGCGGATCACCGGCATCCTGCCGTACTTCGTGCTGATGGCGGTGCTCTACGGCGCCCTCAACGCCGCCCTCGACGCCACCGCCGGCGAGCGCGAGCGCGGCTCGCTCGAGCCTTTGTTGATGAACCCGCCGGAGCGCTGGACGCTCGTCGTCGGCAAGTGGGGCGCGGTCGCCGCGGTCGGCATGCTGATCGCGGTGTTCAGCACCTTCAGTTTCCTGCCCGGCCAGTGGCTGTTGCGAAGCGATACGCTCGCGGCGATGTTCCAGTACGGGCCGCGCGAGGCGCTGCTCTTTCTCGTCGTGTTGCTGCCCTTCGCGGCGGCGATCTCGGCGGTGCTGATGGCCGTCGCGATCCGCTGCCGGACTTTCAAGGAAGCGCAGGCCAGCGCCACGGTGGTCGTGCTCGGCGTCTCGCTGATGCCCCTCTTTTCCTTCTTCAACCTCGGCGGCGAGGCGCCCTGGCACCTGTGGGTGCCGGCGCTGGCGCAGAACACGCTGATGACGCGCGTGCTCAAGGGCGAGGGGTTCGATGCGGCCCAGGTGCTCATCCCTCTTTTCGTGTGCGTGGTGTTGACGGTTGGAGCGATCTGGTTCGTCGCCCGCATGCTGCGCCACGCGGCGCTGAAATGAACGCGCTGCCGGCGAGCGTCGGCGCGGGCGGCGAATCCGGGCGGGTACTCGAGTGGCGTTGGCGTCGGTTCGACGCGCTCGGTGTCCACGAGCTGCGACGCATCTACGCGGCGCGCCAGCGGGTCTTCGTCATCGAGCAGCAGTGCCTCTACCTCGACGCTGACGGCTGCGACGAGCAGGCCTTCCACCTCGCTGGCTGGTCGGCGGCGGAGACCGAGCCGCTGGCCTACGCCCGCATCCTGGACCCGGGTGTGAAGTACGCCGAGGCGTCGATCGGCCGGGTCATCACGGTCGGCCCAAGTCGCGGCCACGGGCTCGGCCGCGAGGTGGTGCGGCGCGCCATCGCCGGCGCACATTCGGCGTGGCCGGGCATGGCCATCCGCATCTCGGCGCAGACGAGGCTCGAGACGTTCTATGGCGGCTTCGGCTTCGTCGTCGTGGGGTCGCCCTACCTCGAAGACGGGATCCCGCACATCGAGATGCTTCTCGCCGGTGACGTGCGCTGACGCGCGACGGGCTACTGATCTGCGGGGTCGAACGTCCGGAGGGCGTGCCCACGGGGGCCAAACCTACAATCGGTGCCTCCCTGCAAACAGCCATGCCATGTTCTTCCCAAAGCGCTTCGACGTGATCGTCGTCGGCGGCGGACACGCCGGTACCGAAGCGGCGCTTGCCGCGGCGCGGATGGGTGCGTCGACGCTGCTGCTGACGCACAGCCTCGAGACGCTTGGCCAGATGAGCTGCAACCCGTCGATCGGCGGCATCGGCAAGGGCCACCTGGTGAAGGAGATCGATGCCCTCGGGGGCGCGATGGCTGAAGCCGCCGACGAAGCCGGCATTCACTTTCGCATCCTCAACGGCTCGAAAGGCCCGGCGGTTCGCGCCACGCGGGTCCAGGCCGACCGGGTGCTGTACCGGGCCGCCATCCGGCGTCGACTGGAGAATCAGCCAAACCTGTCGCTTTTTCAAGGGGCTTGCGACGACATCCTCGTCGAAGGTGACCGTGTTGCGGGCGTTGTGACGCAAGTGGGCGTCCGCTTCAAGAGCCAATGCGTGATTCTGACTGCGGGTACTTTCCTCGACGGCAAGATTCATGTGGGTCTGCAAAGCCATGCCGGCGGACGGGCCGGCGATCCGCCCTCCGTCCGGCTGTCGGCGCGGCTGAAGGAGTTGAAGCTGCCGCAGGGCCGACTGAAGACCGGGACGCCGCCGCGGCTCGACGGCCGCACGATCGACTATTCGCGCTTGCTCGAGCAGCCCGGCGATGGCGTCGCCGACGGGCGGACGAGCCTGGACGAGATCCCGGTGTTCGGGTTTCTCGGCGACCCGGCGAGCCACCCGCGGCAGGTTTCCTGCTGGATCACGGCGACCAATGCGCGAACCCACGAGATCATTCGCGGCGGATTCGCACAGAGCCCAATGTTCGCCGGCCTGATCGACGGCGTCGGGCCGCGCTATTGCCCGAGCATCGAAGACAAGGTGAACCGGTTCTCGGGGAAGGACTCGCATCAGATCTTCCTCGAGCCGGAGGGACTGACGACGCGCGAGGTCTACCCGAACGGGATTTCGACCTCGCTGCCGTTCGATGTGCAGTGGGCCGCGGTGCGCTCGATTGCCGGCCTGGAAGAGGCGCACATCGTGCGCCCGGGCTACGCCATCGAGTACGACTATTTCGACCCGCGAGCCCTGAAGCCGAGCTTCGAGACGCGTTCGATCGGGGGCCTGTTTTTCGCCGGCCAGATCAACGGGACGACGGGTTACGAGGAGGCGGCGGCGCAGGGGCTGCACGCGGGCATCAACGCGGCCCTGGCCATTCGCGGGGCGCCGGCCTGGGTGCCGTCGCGTGACCAGGCCTACTTGGGCGTCCTGGTCGATGACCTCGTGTCGCAGGGCGTGACCGAGCCGTACCGGATGTTCACCAGCCGGGCCGAGTACCGGCTGCAACTTCGCGAAGACAACGCCGATGTCCGCCTGACGCCGCGGGGGCGGCTCCTGGGCCTCGTGGACGATCGGCGATGGGGGGCCTTCGAACGCAAGCAGGCGTTGGTTTCACGTGAAACCTCCCGCATGGAGCGGCTGAGGATCGGGCCGGCGGCCGCGAGTGAAGGGCGGCCCGAACTGACGCGGGACTACAGCCTGCTTGATCTCTTGCGCCGTCCCGGCATGTCGTTCGACGCCGTCTCGGCGTGGAAAGGCGACACCGCGGCCGACGGCGACGCCGATCAGCTGTCACGCGAAGACTTGCGGCGAGAGGTCGGCCGGCTCCTTGCCGACCAGGCGATCACGCAGATCGAGACCTCGACCCGCTACGCCGGCTATATCGAGAAGCAGCACGACGAGATCGATCGTACGGCTCGTTCGGCGGCGATCGCGATTCCGGACGCCTTCGACTACGGGCAGGTGCATGCGCTGTCGTTCGAGGTCCGTCAGGTTCTCGGCCGGCGGCGGCCGGCCAGCCTTGGCGATGCCGCCCGGCTGCCGGGCATCACGCCGGCTGCCGTGTCGCTGTTGCTGGTGCACTTGAAGAAGCACCGGCGCGCGAGCCACGACGACCTGGCGGTCAGTGAAGCCGGCGACGCTGTCGACAGGGGCGACCGGATCGACGGGGCAGACGTCTGGCGTGAAACCGCGTGAGCGCGGGCGCAACGGCGAACGCGGCGGTCGGCGTATCGCTCGACGAGCAGCTTGCGGGCGCCGCGGAAGCGCTAGGACTCATGCTGACCGACGAACAGCATCGGCAGCTGATCGACTACGGTGCCTTGCTCCTGCGCTGGAACCGGACCTATAACCTCATCGCCGACCGTGAACCCGGCGCGCTCATGCAGCGTCACATCGTCGACTGCCTGGCAGTCGTCGCTCCATTTCGTCGTGTCCTCGGCGAGCTTGCCGATCGGCCGCGCATCCTCGATGTCGGCAGCGGCGGGGGATTGCCGGGCGTCGTCCTCGCGGTGATGGATCCAGGCATGGATGTGGTCTGCGTCGACAGCGTAGGCAAGAAGGCGGCGTTCATCCAGCACGCTGTCTCCGTCTTGCGGCTCGGCAACCTCGAAGCGAGGCATGCGCGTGTGGAGTCGCTTGATTTGCCGCCTTTCGACCTGATCACTTGCCGAGCGTTCGCTGCGCTCACCGACCTCGTGCAGGCGACCGCCCCATTGCTCGGGGCCGAGGGGGTCTGGGGGGCGCTCAAGGGCAGGCGGCCCGACTCGGAGATCCTCGCTCTCGCCGGGGAGGCCGAGGTGTTTCACGTGGAACCGATCAAGTTGCCTGGTTCGCAAAGTGAGCGTTGCATCGTTTGGATGAAGCGGACAGCAGCACAGGACTCGATCTAATGTATAGTATGCACTCACATTTAGCCATGAAACAATGGCCGTGACCCGGATCTTCTGCGTCGCGAATCAGAAGGGCGGGGTCGGCAAGACGACCACGACCGTCAATCTGGCCGCCGGTCTCGCTCAGCTCGGCCGCCGTGTCCTCCTGGTCGATCTGGATCCCCAGGGAAACGCGACCATGGGCTCGGGCATCGACAAGCGCGAGCTCCACGCCAGCGTGTACGACGTGCTGCTCGAGAGCGCCAGCGTCGCCGAGGCGCGAGTGGCCAGCCCGAAGGGCGGCTACGACGTCGTCGGCGCGAACCGCGAACTGGCCGGCGCCGAGATCGAGCTCGTCGGCCTCGAGCGCCGAGACCTCCGGCTGCGAAAGGCGCTGGCCGCCGTCGCCGATCGCTACGACTTCGTGCTCGTCGACTGCCCGCCGAGCCTCAGCCTCCTGACCCTGAACGGCCTGGCCAGCGCGCACGGTGTCATCGTGCCGATGCAGTGCGAGTATTTCGCCCTCGAGGGGCTGAGCGATCTCGTCAACACCATCAAGCAGGTACACGCCAACATCAACCCGGCGCTGCAGGTGATCGGGCTGCTGCGCGTGATGTTCGACCCGCGGATCACGCTGCAGGCGCAGGTCAGCGAGCAGTTGAAGGTGCACTTCGGCGACAAGGTGTTCGACACCGTCATCCCGCGCAATGTGCGCCTCGCCGAGGCGCCGAGCTACGGGCTGCCCGGCGTCGTCTTCGATCCGACGTCCAAGGGGGCGCTCGCCTTCGTCGCCTTTGCACACGAGCTCGTCGAGCGCGTAGAGACGCTGCGAAAGGCGGCCGCATGACCTACGGCTGCACCATGAATGCCGCCTTCGACCTCGGGCTGCTCGCCCAGGTCGAGGAGGCTGGCATCAACGCCAGCGCGCCGCCCGAACAGCGCTGGGTCGACGGCTGGCTGGTCCGCTTTTCGCCAGGCAAGGCCAAGCGCGCCCGCTGCATCCAGACGGTTTCCCCGGGCCGCCTGCCGGTCGAGGCCAAGCTCGCGCGTTGCCTGCCCATCTTCGCTGCGGCAGGGCTGCAACCGTATCTTCGGATCACGCCGTTTTCCGAACCGGCGGGGCTCGACCGGCAGCTTGCCGACCTGGGCATGGTGCGGATCGACGAAACCTTCGTGATGGTCGCGACCGGCATCGCTCGGCCTCGCGCGGTGGCTGCCGCCAGCGCGTCGTCAGAGTCGATGCGCATCGCGCCGGTGACCGCGGCGGCTTTTGCCGAATGGATTGGCCAGGCGAGGGGCTCGACCCCTGCCGAGCGGCGCGCCCACAAGAGCCGCATCACGCTCGCACCGGTCCCGCACCACCCCTTCCTCGTCTTCGACGCGGCCGGCGCGGCCGTGGCGGGCGGACAGGCCGTCGTCGAGGGCGAGGTTGCCGGCCTCTACGACATCTTCACCTTGGCAGCGCATCGGGGGCAGGGCGTCGCCGAACGACTGTGCCGGCACCTGCTCCAGGTCGCCGTCGATGCCGGCGCGAAAATCGCCTACCTGCAGGTCGACGGCGCGAACGAGCCGGCAAGGCGGCTGTACCGACGCCTCGGCTTCGAGGACGCCTACACCTACCACTACCGGGCCGCGCCCGAAGGCTGACCGGCCGCCGGTCAGAGCCCGGTGGTTTCGTCGATGCCGAGGTGGACGTTCATCGACTGCACGGCGGCACCGCTCGCGCCCTTGCCGAGGTTATCGAGGCGGGCCATCAGCACCACCTGGGTAGCGCTCGCGAAGACGCAGAGGTCGACACGGTTCGTGTCGTTGCAGGCCTGCACGTCGAAATAGCCATCGTCCAGCGCTTGCGGATCGTCGAGCGACAACACCCGCACGAAGCACTCGCCGGCGTAGCGTTCGGCGAGCGCGGCATGAAGATGCAGGCCCGACGTGCCGCGCCTGCATTCGGCCAGCTGCAGCGGCACCGACACCGACAGGCCCTTGAAGAAGTTTCCGACGATGGGCATGAAGACCGGCCGGTTCTCGAGCCGGCTGTGCGCCGTCATCTCCGGAAGGTGCTTGTGGCCGAGCGTCAACCCGTAGGGCCGCGGCGAAAGCAGACGGGCGTTGCCGCCCGCCTCGTATTGCTCGATCATCTTGCGGCCGCCGCCCGAATAGCCGGTGATCGAGGTCGCGCTCAGCAGCGCCGACTGCGACAGCAGCCCGGCGTCGACCAGCGGCCTGACGAGAAGAATGAAGCCGGTGGCGTGGCAACCCGGATTCGCGATCCGCTTCGAGGTCCGAATACGCTCGCGCTGGTCGACAGCGAGCTCGGGCAGGCCGAACACCCAGTCGTTCGAGGTGCGATGAGCGGTGCTCGCGTCGATCAGGCAGGTGGCCGGGTTGGTGACGAGGGCGGCGGCTTCGCGCGCCGCAGTGTCGGGCAGGCAGAGAAACGCGACATCGGCGGCGTTCAGGAGGCGCGCGCGTTCGGCGACGTCCTTGCGCCGCTCGGGCGCGGCGCGAAGCACCTCGACATCCGGGCGGCCGGCGAGGTACTCGTTGATTCGCAGCCCGGTGGTGCCTTCCTGGCCGTCGACGAAAACGCGGGTGGTCATGGCGAGTCTCGCAGTGGAGCGTCAAGCATACGGCAGAGAAGCTCGGGGCGTCGCCCCTGCCGGCAGGCGCCCGCCGAGGCCGGCAAGGCGCCATGCCGATCACGCAGAATCGGGCAATGGCGATGAAGAAACCCAAGGGCCTCGGCCTCGGCCTCGAGGCCTTGCTTGGCCCACGCGTCAAGGAAGGCGACGCGGCGGCTGCGGCGGCGGCCGGCGCAGAGCCCTCGAGCGCGAGGCTCGATCAGCTCCAGCCCGGCCGCTACCAGCCGCGCACGCGCATCGACGACGCAGCGCTGCAGTCGCTCGCCGAAAGCATCAAGGCCCAGGGCGTCATCCAGCCCGTGCTCGTCCGCACGATCTCCGACGGCCGCGGCGCGGGTCCGCGGTTCGAGATCATCGCCGGCGAGCGCCGCTATCGAGCGGCACGCCTGGCCGGACTCGAAGTGATCCCCATCGTCGTTCGCGACGTCGACGACGAGGCCGCCGCGGCGATGGCGCTGATCGAGAACATCCAGCGCCAGGACCTCAATCCCCTCGAGGAAGCGCGCGGCCTGCAGCGCCTGGTCGACGAGTTCGGCATGACCCACGACGCCGCGGCCCGTGCCGTCGGCCGCTCGCGCAGTGCCGCCAGCAACCTGCTGCGCCTGCTCAGCCTGACCGAGGCCGTGCAGCAGCGGCTCCTCGCCGGCGAGATCGAGATGGGCCATGCGCGGGCGCTCGTGCCGCTGCCTGGCGCAGAGCAGATCCTGCTCGCCGGCGAGATCGTGGCCCGGGGCCTGAGCGTGCGCGACGCCGAGCGGCTGGCCGCCCGGCGCGCCGCGGGCCCCGGCCGCTCGACCTCGCCGCGGGGCGCGAAGGGTCACAAGACGAATGACATTTCGCGCATCGAGCAGCAATTGTCGGATGCGCTCGCGGCGCCGGTGGAGGTGCGCGTGCGCAAACGCACAGCGCGTGGCGAAGCCGGCGAGGTTGCCATCGCCTTCGCTTCGCTCGACGAGCTCAATGGCCTGCTCGGCCGGCTGGGCTATGCGGGCTGAGCGGTGGACAGTGGTTGCACCGAGAAACTTTGCACACGCGACGCAGGTCTTCCACTGCGTGCCGGTCAACGAATCGATTCGCGGCACGTTGCTTGCTAAAACAACACGCTCGCAAAGATTGCGAGCTGGGCCGCAAAGGTACCGCTATTCGCGGCCTCGACTGTGGCACGATGATCGAAGCTTGACGCACACCGCTGCTGGTTGAGAAGGAAAGCTCTGATGGCGCCCCGCCGGGTTCCATCAGAACTTCCCCGGACGCACGAGGATCCATGAGGTCCGAAGGCGCTGCCTTCTCGCACAGGAGATCAGCATGGATGTGATCAGCAACTTTGCCGCGCGCTTCGAGCGCAACCGCGAAGAAGAGCTGTCGATCGAGGACTACCTCGCGGAGTGCAGGCGCAACCCGATGGCCTACGCCACCGCGGCCGAGCGCATGCTGAAGGCCATCGGCGAGCCGACCATGGTCGACACGCGCAACGACACGCGGATGTCGCGGTTGTTCGCCAACAAGGTCATCAAGATCTACCCCGCCTTCGCCGAGTTCTACGGCATGGAAGACGCGATCGAGCAGGTGGTCTCTTACTTCCGCCACGCCGCGCAGGGTCTGGAGGAGAAGAAGCAGATCCTCTACCTGCTCGGCCCCGTCGGCGGCGGCAAGAGCTCGATCGCCGAGCGGCTCAAGCAGCTCATGGAGCATGTGCCGTTCTACGCGATCAAGGGCTCGCCGGTGAACGAGTCGCCGCTGGGCCTGTTCGACCCGGCCGAAGACGGGCCGCTGCTCGAAAAGGAATACGGCATTCCCGAGCGCTACCTGACGCGCATCCTGAGCCCCTGGGCGGTCAAGCGGCTCGACGAATTCGGCGGCGACATCAGGAAGTTCAAGGTCGTCAGGCGCCACCCGAGCGTGCTCAAGCAGGTCGGCGTCACCAAGACCGAGCCGGGCGATGAGAACAACCAGGACATCTCGGCGCTGGTCGGCAAGGTCGACATCCGAAAGCTCGAGACGTACTCGCAGGACGACCCCGACGCCTACAGCTTTTCCGGCGGCCTGTGCCTGGCCAACCAGGGCCTGCTCGAATTCGTCGAGATGTTCAAGGCGCCGATCAAGGTGCTGCATCCGCTGCTGACGGCGACGCAGGAAGGCAACTTCAAGGGCACCGAGGGCTTCGGCGCGATCCCGTTCGACGGCATCGTGCTTGCGCACAGCAACGAGAGCGAATGGAAGACCTTTCGCAACAACAAGAACAACGAGGCCTTCCTCGATCGCATCTACATCGTCAAGGTGCCGTATTGCCTGCGCAGCTCCGAGGAGGTGAAGATCTACGAGAAGCTGCTGCGCAACTCGTCGCTGGCCGAGGCCAAGTGCGCACCCGGCACGCTGAAGATGATGAGCCAGTTCGCGATGCTGACTCGCCTGAAGGAGCCCGAGAACTCGTCGCTTTACTCGAAGATGCTGATCTACGATGGCGACAACCTGAAGGACACCGACCCCCGCGCCAAGAGCTACCAGGAGTACCGCGACTACGCCGGCGTCGACGAAGGCATGAGCGGCGTGTCGACGCGCTTCGCGTTCAAGATCCTCTCCAAGGTCTTCAACTTCGACCCGGCCGAAGTCGCCGCCAACCCCGTGCACCTGATGTACGTGCTCGAGCAGCAGATCGAGCGCGAGCAGTTCCCGGCCGAGCTCGAGCAGAAGTACCTCGGCTTCATCAAGGAGCACCTGTCGGCGCGCTACGCCGAGTTCATCGGCAAGGAGATCCAGACCGCCTACCTCGAGAGCTACAGCGAGTACGGGCAGAACATCTTCGACCGCTACGTCACCTACGCCGACTACTGGATCCAGGACCAGGAGTACCGCGACACCGACACCGGCGAGGTGTTCGACCGGTCGCAGTTGAACGGCGAGCTCGAGAAGATCGAAAAGCCCGCCGGCATCTCGAACCCGAAGGACTTCCGCAACGAGATCGTCAACTTCGTGCTCCGCGCGCGGGCCAGCAACAACGGCAAGAACCCGCTCTGGACGAGCTACGAGAAGCTGCGCACGGTGATCGAGAAGAAGATGTTCTCGAATACCGAGGAGCTCCTGCCGGTGATCAGCTTCAACGCCAAGGCCAGCGCCGACGATGCGCAGAAGCACGAGAACTTCGTCAACCGGATGGTCCAGAAGGGCTACACGCCCAAGCAGGTCCGCCTGCTGTGCGAGTGGTACCTTCGCGTGCGCAAGAGCTCGTGATGGCCGATCGACCGGCCTTCCACGCCAGGCCCGCGCGGCAGGAAGGGGCACCGGGGCCGCGCCCGGCCCGGCCCGTCGCGCACGGCTGAATCCGACATGCTGCAGCAGATCATCGATCGCCGCCTCGCCGGCAAGAACAAGTCGATCGGCAATCGCGAGCGATTCCTTCGCCGCTATCAGGATCAGCTGCGCGACGCCGTCCGTCGCGCCGTCGACCAGCGTGGCATCCGCGACATCGAGCGCGGCGAAGACATCCACCTGCCCAGGCGCGACATCAGCGAGCCGTCGTTTCGCCACGGCACGGGTGGCGCGCGCGAGATCGTCCATCCCGGCAACCAGGAATATGTGCGCGGCGACCACATCGAGCGGCCGCAAGGCGGCTCCGGACAGGGCAGTGGACAGGGGCAGGCGGGCGACTCGGGCGAGGGGGAAGACGACTTCGTCTTTCACCTCACCAGGGAAGAGTTCATGCAGATCTTCTTCGACGACCTCGCCCTGCCGCGCCTGGCGCGTACGCAGCTCGCGGAGACGCCGGAATACAAGAGCCATCGGGCCGGGTTCTCGAACGCCGGCACGCCGAGCAACCTGAGCGTCATCCGCTCGATGCGCGGGGCGATCGGCCGGCGCGTCGCCATCGGCTCCGGTTCGCGCGCCGAGCTCGCCGAGCTCGAGGAACGCCTGGCCGCCCTGGCCGCCAGCGCCGGGCCGGCGGACGACCTGGCGCGCGAGGCGCTCGAGGAGCGAATCGCCGCCCTGCGCCTGCGGCTCGGCCGCATTCCCTATCTCGATCCTATCGATCTGCGCTACCGCAATCGCGTCCGCCTGCCGGTGCCGACCGCCAAGGCGGTGATGTTCTGCCTGATGGACGTCTCGGGCTCGATGGACGAAGCGAGGAAGGACCTGGCCAAGCGATTCTTCATCCTGCTGTATCTCTTCCTGACCCGGCACTACGAGAAGATCGAGCTTGTCTTCATTCGCCACCACACGCAGGCGCAGGAGGTCGACGAGGAGAACTTCTTTCGCGCCCGCGAAACGGGTGGCACGGTGGTCTCGAGCGCCCTGGTCCTGATGGACGAGATCATCAGCGCGCGCTACCCCGCGGGCGACTGGAACATCTACGGCGCGCAGGCGAGCGACGGCGACAACTGGCACCACGACTCCGGCCGTTGCCGCGAGCTGCTCACCGAGAGCCTGCTGCCCAGGTGCCGCTACTTCGCCTACGTGCAGGTCGCCGAGGAAGAGCAGAACCTCTGGGAAGAGTACGCGCGGCTGCAGGAGCTCGACCGCACGTTCGCGATGCGCAAGGTCACCAGCGCCGCGCAGATCTATCCCGTCTTTCGCGATCTCTTCAAGACCGAGGGAGCCCCCGCATGACGACGACGCAGGCCGGCCTGCCCCATCCCGCGCATTCGACGCATCCGCCGCGGCCAGCCGCCGCACCGCGCCGTCTGCGCCCCGAGCGCACCCTGCCGGCCACGCCGCTGGCAGCCGAGGGGCCGCGACCCGAAGCGCCGCTGCCCGATCCGAGCGACTGGAGCTTCGACCTGCTCGAGGCGTACCACGAGAAGATCCGCCGCACCGCGGCGCGCTTCGCGCTCGACACCTACCCGAACCAGCTCGAGGTCATCACCGCCGAGCAGATGATGGACGCCTACGCCTCGGTCGGCATGCCGGTCAACTACCGGCACTGGAGCTACGGCAAGGAGTTCATCGCCAACGAGCGCAGCTACCGCCGCGGCCAGATGGGCCTGGCCTACGAGATCGTCATCAATTCGGACCCCTGCATCAGCTACCTGATGGAGGAAAACACGACGGCGATGCAGGCGCTCGTCATCGCGCACGCCGCCTACGGGCACAACAGCTTCTTCAAGGGCAACTACCTGTTCCGCCTCTGGACCGACGCCTCGTCGATCATCGACTACCTGGTCTATGCCCGAAATTACATCGCCGAGTGCGAGGAAAAGTACGGCATGGCCATGGTCGAGGAACTCCTCGACAGCTGCCACGCCCTGCAGCACTACGGCGTCGACCGCTACCACCGGCCGAGCAAGATCTCGCTGGTCGAGGAGCGCGCCCGTCGCGAAGAGCGCCTCGCCTACGCGCAAGCCCAGGTCAACGACATCTGGCGCACCCTGCCGCGGCGCCCCGACCGCGCCGATGATGTCGCCGAGCAGAAGCGCTTTCCGAGCGAGCCGCAGGAAAACCTCCTCTACTTCATCGAGAAGAACGCGCCGCTGCTCGAGCCCTGGCAGCGCGAGGTGGTGCGAATCGTGCGCAAGATCGCCCAGTACTTCTATCCGCAGCGGCAGACGCAGGTGATGAACGAGGGCTGGGCCACGTTCTGGCACTACACGCTGCTCAACACCCTCTACGACGAAGGCCACCTGACCGACGGCGTGATGATCGAGTGGCTGAAGTCGCACACCAACGTCGTCTTCCAGCCGCCGGTCGGCCACCCGGCCTACGGCGGCCTGAATCCCTATGCGCTCGGCTTCGCGATGTACACCGACATCCGCAGGATCTGCGAGGAGCCCACCGACGAGGACCGCGAATTCTTTCCGCAGCTCGCGGGTATGCCCTGGCTGCCGGCGCTGCACCACGCGATGCGCAACTTCAAGGACGAGAGCTTCATCGGACAGTACCTCTCGCCGAAGGTGATTCGCGACCTGCGCCTGTTCGCCATCGTCGACGACGAGCACGAGGAGCACCTGCAGGTCTCGGCGATCCACGACAACGCCGGCTACCGGCACGTGCGCGAGGCGCTCTCGCGCCAGTACGACCTCGGCTCGCGCGAGCCCGACATCCAGGTCTGGAGCGTCAACCTGCGCGGCGACCGCTCGCTCACCTTGCGCCACACGCGGCACCACAACCGCCCCTTGCACGACGGCGCGCAGGAGGTGCTCAAGCACGTCGCCCGCCTTTGGGGCTTCGGCGTCAACCTGGAAAGCGTCGACGCCTTCGGCGACGTGACGACGAACTGGTCGGTCGCCTCGACCGACCCTGTCCGCAGCTAACGGCCCCAGCGGGGCCGACCCCTCCCTCCCGGAGGGAGGGGTTGGGGAGGGAGCAGCCCTGGCTCCCGGACCGGGAGAAATAGTCGCGCTACAGCGCGAATATTTTTCCCGGGTTCATGATGTTCTTCGGGTCGAGCGCGCGCTTGACCGTTCGCATCATGTCGATGGCGCCGGCGCCGGCTTCGCTCACGAGGAAGCCCATCTTGTGCAGGCCGACGCCGTGCTCGCCGCTGCACGTGCCGTCCATCGCCAGCGCGCGCATCACGAGCTGTTCGTTCAGGCGCTCCGCGGTCTCGCGCTCCTGGGGCTTCGTCGGATCGACGAGGTAGGCGATGTGAAAGTTGCCGTCGCCGACGTGGCCGACGATGTAGTGCTGCAGGCCGGCGGCCTCGGCCTCTTCCGAGGCCTGGACGACCGATTCGGCCAGGCGCGAGATCGGCACGCAGGTGTCGGTGGTGACGGTGCGGCAGCCCGGTTTCATTTGCAGGCCGGCGAAGTAGGCGCGGTGGCGCGCCGTCCACAGCTTCTTGCGCTCTTCCGGCGTGGTCGCCCACTGGAAGCCTTCGCCGCCATGCTCGCTGGCGATCTCCTGCACCGTGGCGGCCTGTTCGGCAACGCTCGCGTCGCTGCCGTGGAACTCCATCAGCAGCATCGGCGCCTCGGTGAGCGAGAGCTTGTCGTGCCGGTTCACCGCCTGCACAGCATAGCGGTCGAGCAGCTCGCAGCGGGCGATCGGGATGCCCATCTGGATGATCTGGATCGTGGTGCGCACGGCCGCGTCGATCGACGGGAAGGTGCAGGTCGCGGCCGACATCGCCTCAGGCAGCGGGTAGAGGCGCAGCGTGATCTCGGTGATGACACCGAGCGTGCCCTCGCTGCCGATCATGAGGCGAGTCAGGTCGTAGCCGGCCGACGACTTTCGCGCCCGCGTGCCGGTCGGGATGATCTCGCCCTGCGGCGTGACGATGGTCAGGCCGAGCACGTTCTCGCGCATCGTCCCGTAGCGGACGGCGTTGGTGCCGCTCGCTCGCGTCGCGCACATGCCGCCGATCGAGGCATCGGCGCCCGGGTCGATCGGGAAGAAGAGGCCGGTGTGGCGGATCTCGTCGTTGACCTGCATCCGCGTCACGCCGGCCTGCACGGTCACCGTCAGGTCTTCGGGGTTGACCGCGAGGACCTTGTTCATCCGCGAGAGGTCGATGCTGACGCCGCCCTGCACCGCGAGCAGGTGGCCCTCGAGCGACGAGCCGACGCCGAACGGGATGACCGGGGCGGCGTAGCGATCGGCCAGCTTGACGACCGCGGCGACCTCTTCCGTGTTCTCGCAGAAGACGACGGCCTCGGGCGGCGGCGCATCGATCGGCGACTCGTCCCGACCATGCTGCTCGCGGACAGCCAGCGCGGTCGAGCAGCGCTCGCCGAACCGGGCCTTCAGAGCCTCGAGCATCGCTGCCGGCACGGGGCGCGGCGCAATGTGGGGCAGGAGGTGGGCGGGCAGCGGTGCGTTCATGTCGTGTCTCCCCGACGGCAGGTGCCGGCCGGTCCATTGTAGGAAGGCCGTCTTGCCTGCGCCGACCACGCTGCTAGCATGGCGACGACCATGTCCAATCGACTGACGCAGATCGCTACCCGAACCGGCGACGACGGCACGACCGGCCTCGGCGACGGCACGCGCCTTCCCAAGTGCGACCTGCGCATCGCCGCACTCGGCGACGTCGACGAGCTCAACTCGACCCTCGGCGTACTGCTCGCCGAGCCGCTGCCCGACGACGTCCGCGATCTGATCGTCGTCGTCCAGCAAGAGCTCTTCAATCTCGGCGGCGAGCTGTCGATACCGGGTTACGAGCTGCTGAAGATCGATGCGGTCGCCCGGCTCGATGCCGCGCTCGCCCACTACAACGCGGCGCTTCCGCGCCTGAAGGAGTTCATCCTGCCGGGCGGCACCCGCAGTGCGGCGCTCGCCCACGTCGGGCGCACCGTCGCGCGCCGCGCCGAGCGCGCGGTGGTGGCGTTGGCCGGTCGCGAGACCGTGCGCGCCGAGCCCCGCCAGTTCCTGAACCGGCTGAGCGACCTGCTGTTCGTCCTCGCCCGGGTGCTGAACCGGGCCAACCTCGACGGCCTCGGCGGCGACGACGTCTACTGGCGGAGCGAGCGGCTGGCCCGACACGACTCGACGCCCGACGCCGACTGAGGCGACGATGGGCCAGGCCAGGTTCCGCGGCGTCTTTCCCTACCTCGTGTCGCCCATCCTCGCGTCGGGCGAGGTCGATGCCGATGTTCTCGCCCGGCTGTGCGACGACCTGATCGGGGCCGGCGTGCACGGCCTCGCGCCGCTCGGCTCGACCGGCGAATTCGCCTATCTGTCCTGGCCGCAGAGACAGCGCGTCGTCGAGGTCGTGGTGCAGGCCACGCGTGGGCGCGTCCCGGTCGTTGCCGGCGTCGCCTCGACCACCATCGTCGACGCGGTCGCGCAGGCGCGCACGTTCGAGCGCATGGGCTGCGACGGCATCCTGGCCATCCTCGAGGCGTACTTCCCCATCGACGACGAAGGCGTCTGCGCGTACTTCGAGGCGATCGCCCGTTCCGTCTCGCTGCCTCTCGTGCTCTACACCAATCCGAACTTCCAGCGCTCCGATCTGAGCCTGGCGGCGATCGAGCGGCTGAGCCGGGTCGACAACATCGCCTATCTGAAGGACGCCTCGTCGAATACCGGGCGGCTGCTCTCGATCATCGAGCGCGTCGAAGGACGCATGGAGGTGTTCGCCGCCTCCGCGCACATTCCGGCGTGCGTGATGATGATCGGCGGAGTCGGCTGGATGGCGGGGCCGGCCTGCGTCGCGCCGCGGCAAAGCGTCGAGCTTTACGAGCTTTGCCGGCACGGCGATTGGCCGGCGGCGATGGCACTGCAACGCCGGCTCTGGGGCCTGAACGAGGCGTTTGCCAAGTACAACCTCGCCGCCTGCATCAAGGGCGCCCTCGTGATGCAGGGCTACCCGGTCGGCGAGCCGCTGGCGCCGCAGGCGCCCCTCGGGCCGGGCGGCATCGCCGACGTGCGCCGGGCGCTGCTGGCGATGGGCGCCGCGTAGGGCCTCCGCGCGTCAGCCGGCGACGCCGGCCACCACCGTGTGCGGCTGGCTGCCTGTGGAGGCGCGCCTTTCCTCGACCGCGCGCGAGAGCGTCTGCAGCACGGCCACCGAGTCGTCCCAGCCGAGGCAGTCGTCGGTGATGCTCTGGCCGTAGACAAGCCCGGCAGGGTCGTCCTTGCCGGCGCTGAAGCGCTGCGCGCCAGCCTGCAGGTGGCTCTCGATCATGACGCCGAAGATGCAGCGGCTGCCCGCCCGGAGCTGCCCGGCGACGTCGGCGGCGACTTCGACCTGGCGCGCCGCCAGCTTGCCGCTGTTGGCGTGACTGCAATCGACCATCAGCGTGCAGTCGAGCTTGGCGGCCTCGATCTCGCGACAGGCCGCGGCGACCGATTCGGCGTCGTAGTTCGGCGTCTTGCCGCCGCGCAGGATGACGTGGCAGTCGCGGTTGCCGCGCGTCTCGACGATGGCGACCTGGCCGTTCTTGTGCACCGAGAGGAAGTGGTGCGGCCTCGCGGCGGCCTGGATGGCGTCGATGGCGATCCGGATGTTGCCGTCGGTGCCATTCTTGAAGCCGATCGGCGCCGACAGCCCCGAGGCGAGCTCGCGGTGCACCTGGCTCTCGGTCGTGCGCGCGCCGATCGCGCCCCAGGCGATCAGGTCGCCGAGGTACTGCGGCGAGATGACGTCGAGGAACTCGCTGCCGGCCGGCATGCCCAGCCGGTTGATCTCGAGCAGCAGCTGGCGGCCGATGCGCAGGCCTTCGTCGATGCGGAACGTCTCGTCGAGGTACGGATCGTTGATGAGGCCCTTCCAGCCCACCGTCGTGCGCGGCTTCTCGAAATAGACGCGCATGACGATCTCGAGCGTGCCGGCGAAGCGGACGCGCTCGGCCTTCAGCTTTCTCGCGTAGTCGACGGCGGCGACGGAGTCGTGGATCGAACACGGCCCCATCACGACCAGCAGGCGGTCGTCGTCGCGCTGCATGATGCGGCGAATGGCCGAGCGGGTCGTGCCCACGAGGTCTTCGACCGGCGTGCCGGCGATCGGGAAGAACCGGATCAGGTGCTCCGGCGGCGGCAGCGGCGTCACGGCCCTTATCCGCAGGTCGTCGGTGCGGCTCGTTCGTTCACCGCGCGCATACGCACTCTCGGAGCTGTTGTTGTTCTTCGTCATGTCCGTTCCTCTCGATGCTTCGTCGTCGGGCCAAAAAAAACCGCCGGGGTTTGCCCGGCGGTTTGGAGTCTGGTTGCGCTTCTCGTGTTCTAAGCGATTGCCTCTCCATCCGCCGGTCGGGGCAGATAAGCAAAGGTCGCAAAAAACCAGGCGCGCGAAATCATGGCCGGGAATGTAGCACGGGCGTCGCGCCCTGCAACGCGCTGATTTCGCGCATTCGGTCTCAGGCCGTGCCGCCGACCGTGATCCGGTCGATCCGCAGGGTCGGCTGGCCGACGCCGACCGGCACGCTCTGGCCTTCCTTGCCGCAGACGCCGATGCCGGTGTCGAGCGCCATGTCGTTGCCGATCGCGCTGACGCGGGTGAGCGCGTCGGGGCCGTTGCCGATGAGCGTCGCGCCCTTGACCGGGTACTGGATGCGGCCGTTCTCGACCCAATAGGCCTCGCTCGCCGAGAAGACGAACTTGCCGCTCGTGATGTCGACCTGGCCGCCGCCGAAGTTGGTGGCGTAGAGGCCGCGCTTCAGACCGGCGACGATCTCGTCGCGGGTGCGGTCGCCGCCGAGCATGTAGGTGTTGGTCATGCGCGGCATCGGCACCGCGGCATAGCTCTCGCGCCGGCCGTTGCCGGTCGGCGCGACCTTCATCAGCCGCGCGTTCATCGAGTCCTGCAGGTAGCCCTTGAGGATGCCGTCCTCGATCAGCACGTTCTTCTGCGTCGGGTTGCCTTCGTCGTCGACGTTGAGCGAGCCGCGCCGGTCGGGGATGGTGCCGTCGTCGAGCACGGTCACGCCCTTGGCGGCGACGCGCTGCCCGATCCGGCCGGTGAAGGCGCTCGCCCCTTTGCGGTTGAAGTCGCCCTCCAGGCCATGGCCGATCGCCTCGTGCAGAAGGACGCCGGGCCAGCCCGGTCCGAGCACGACGCTCATCTCGCCGGCCTTCGCCGGCCGCGACTCGAGGTTGGTGAGGGCGGCATCGACGGCGTGGCGGACATAGCCTTCGCTGACGTCGTCCTGGAAGTAGCCGAGGCCGAAGCGGCCGCCGCCGCCGCCGCTGCCCGACTCGCGGCGCACCACGCCGCCCACCGTCTGCTCGGCGATGACCGTCAGCGAGAGGCGCACGAGGGGCCGCACATCGGCAGCGATGCGGCCGTCGGCGCGGGCGACGAGCACGACGTCGTATTCGCTGGCCAGGCCGGCCATCACCTGGACGATGCGCGGATCGCGCGAACGCGCCAGGCGCTCGACCTTCTCGAGGAGGGCCACCTTCTGCGTGCTGTCGAGCGTGGCGATCGGGTCGAGCGGCGCATAGAGCGATCGACGCGACGCCTTCGCCTTGGGCTCGCCGATGCGAACTCGCCGGCTCTGCCCGGAGGCGGCGATGGTGCGCACCGTGCGCGCCGCGTCGAGCAGGGCGGCCTGCGAGATGTCGTCGGAATAGGCGAAGGCAGTCTTCTCGCCGGCCACCGCGCGCACGCCGACGCCCTGGTCGATGCCGAAGCTGCCGCTCTTGACGATGCCTTCTTCCAGGCTCCAGCCCTCGCTGCGCGTGTACTCGAAGTAGAGGTCGGCGTCGTCGAGGCGATGCGTGGCCAGGGTGGCCAGCGCCTCGCCGAGCGACGCTTCGCTCAGCCCGAACGGCTCGAGCAGCAACGAGCGGGCAATGGCCAGGCGCTCGATCGTGGGTTCGCGAGAGATCATCGTCGGCATCTCGAAGGGACAGTCCCGAATTGTAGGTGTCGCCCTCGACACTCGTTCGCGCCCGACGCGCAGACACGACCTCGTCGGATCGGCCTCAGGGGTCGACGGCGTCTGCCCCGGCGTCGGCCTTCAGCGCCAGGGCCCGGGCATAGAGGCGGTTGCGCGGGGCGCCGCTGATCTCGGCGGCGAGCGCAACCGCCTGGCTGGTCGGCAGCGCGCGCAAGAGCGGCAGCAAGGTCGCATCGTGCGCCGCGTCACCGGCATCGGCGACGGCCGCGGCCTCGGCGTGCAGGACGACGACGAACTCGCCGCGGCGACGGTTCTCGTCGGCGCCGAGCCAGCCGGGCAGCGCCCGCGCCGAGAGCGTCGCGATCGTCTCGAACTGCTTGGTGAGCTCCCGGCACAGCGTGACGACGCGCCGCGGGCAGGCCGAGGCCAGCGCGTCGGCGAGGGCGGTGATCCGGTGGGGCGCCTCGAACAGCACCTGCGTGGCTGTGGCTCCGGCCGCGCTCGCGATCGTTGCGCTGCGTTCGCTGCCGCGTGCCGGCACGAAGCCGACGAAGGCGAATCCCTTGCCGATGCTGTCGCCGGCGACCGAAACCGCGGCCAGGACGCTGCTTGCGCCGGGCACCGGGATCACCGGGTAGCCGGCATCGCGGACCGCGGCGACGAGCGCTGCCCCGGGGTCGCTGACGGCCGGCGTGCCGGCGTCGCTGATGCAGGCGACGCGCTCGCCGCGGGCGAGCCGGGCGATCACGGCGACGGCCGCCTCGCGTTCGTTGTGCTCGTGCACGGCCAGCAGGGGCCGGTTGATGCCGAAGTGGCGCAGCAGCGGCGCGCTGTGACGCGTGTCCTCGCAGGCGATGGCGTCGACGGTGGCCAGGACGTGCACGGCGCGCAGCGTCATGTCGGCGATGTTGCCGATCGGCGTCGCCACCACATAGAGGGCGGGCGCGGGATACTGCTGGGCGCCGGCGACGAGCGCGGCGGCGGAGACGATCGAAGAAGCATCCGCCAACGATGAAACCTTTCGGGGCAAACCCCTGGTGACGACACGGCCGACCACGAAGAGCCTCGGCGACGCGGCCGAAGCACGGGCCCTCGCCCACCTGACGGGGCAGGGGCTGCGCGTCGTGCAACGCAATTATCGGGTCGCCCGCGGTCCGCGCGCGCATGGCGGCGAGGTCGATCTCATCCTGAAGGACGCTGACGGCACGCTCGTCTTCGTCGAGGTCCGTGTTCGCCGCGACAGCCGCTTCGGCGGTGCAGCGGCCACGGTCGGTGCCGCCAAGCAGCGCCGCATCGTCTTCGCCGCGCATCATTTCCTGAGCCGGCTCGCCGCCGCGCCGCCTTGCCGATTCGATGTCGTCGCCGTCGACGGCGAGCGCATCGAGTGGCTGCGCGCCGCCTTCGACGCCGGCTGAGGGCGGTTGCGCGAGCAGGAGGCGCCATCGACTCCGGGAAAGGGCGCCCGACGCTGCGGCTTGCGCTGGCGGGGTGAACCTTGCGCGCAGATCGCTGTCATATCATCCGTGGCCATGCTCGAGCAACGCATCCAGCAGCAGTTCTTCGACAGCGCCGACCTCAAGTACGCTGCCGCCGAGGTACTCAGCAAGCCGATCGCCGACGCGGTCAGCGCCCTCGTCGGCTGCATCACCAGTGGCGGCAAGGTGCTGGCCTGCGGCAATGGCGGCTCGGCCGCCGACGCCCAGCACTTCGCGGCCGAGTTCGTCGGTCGTTTCGAGCGCGAGCGGCCGGGCCTGGCGGCCCTTGCGCTCACCGTCGACACCTCGATCCTCACCGCGGTCGGCAACGACTACGGTTACGACGCCATCTTCTCCAAGCAGGTGGCGGCACTCGGCGCGCCTGGCGACGTGCTGCTGGCAATGTCGACGAGCGGCAACTCCAGCAACGTGATCGCGGCGGTCGACGCGGCGCACGCCAGGGAGATGACGGTGATCGCGCTCACCGGCAACACCGGCGGGCGGCTGCGCGACAAGCTCGGCGAGACCGACGTTCACATTTGCGTCCCGCACGAGCGGACCGCGCGCATCCAGGAAGTGCATCTGCTGGTCCTGCACTGCCTGTGCGATGCGGTCGACCTGCAACTGCTGGGCGAACAGGAAAACACATGATGGGATACGACATTTCGGCAGGAGCGCCGGCGTTGCGCCGACAGCGCCGGTTGGCGCGGCGGCTGCTCGCGGCGGGCGCCTGCGCCATGACGCTCGCTGCACTGGCCGGCTGCGCACCCCTCCTGATCGGCGGCGCCGTCGTCGGCGGTGCGTTCGTGGTCACCGATCGGCGTACCTCGGGTGCGCAGGTCGACGACGAGGTGATCGAGCTGAAGGCGCGCAGCCGAATGGAAGAGGCCCTCGGCGAGCGAGCCCGCGTCAACACCACCAGCTACAACCGGATGGTGCTGCTCACGGGCGAAGTGCCGAACGAGGCCGACAAGACGACTGCCGAGCAGGTCGTGGCGCGGATCGACAACGTCCAGTCGGTGGTCAATGAGCTTGCCGTCGGACCTGCAAACACGTTCTCTGAGCGCACCCGCGACGCCTTCATCACCACCAAGGTCAAGGCCAGCCTGGTCGATGCCAAGGACCTGTTCGCGAATTCGATCAAGGTCGTCACTCATCGCGGCACCGTCTACCTCATGGGTCGGGTCACCGAGCGAGAGGCCCGCCGCGCAGCCGAGCTGGCCCGCGGTGTGAGCATGGTGAACAAGGTGGTCCGCGTCTTCGAGATCCTGACCGAGGCCGAGCTGGCCAACACCCAGCCGAAGAGCCTGGCCAAGCCCTGAGCCCGGGCGCGCTCCAGCGTCCGGGGCGCGGGGGCGGGGCCCGCGCCGAGCGCCGGCGCTCAGTCGGCGCGGCGCAGCCGCTTGATCAGGCTCGAGGTGTCGTCGCGGCGGCCGCCGGCGGCCTGCAGGTCGGCGTAGAACTGGTCGACCAGAGCGGTCACTGGCAGCCGGGCGCCGTTGCTGCGCGCCTCGTCGAGGGCGATGCCGAGATCCTTGCGCATCCAGTCGACGGCGAAGCCGAAATCGAACTTGCCGTCGATCATGGTCGGGCCGCGGTTGTCCATCTGCCAGCTTTGCGCCGCTCCCTTGCCGATGACCTGCAGCACCGCCTTCATGTCGAGCCCGGCGCGTTCGCCGAACGCGATCGCCTCCGACAGCCCCTGCACGAGCCCAGCGATGGCGATCTGGTTGACCATCTTCGCGAGCTGCCCCGAGCCGCTCGGGCCGAGCAGCGTCACCGCCTTGGCGAAGGCCATGGCGACCGGCTGGATCGACGCGAAGGCCGCCGCATCGCCGCCGCACATGACGGTGAGCGCGCCGTTGCTGGCGCCGACGTTGCCGCCCGAGACGGGCGCGTCGATGAACTGCAGGCCGCGCCCGGCGGCGGCGGTCGACAGCTCGCGGGCGACCGCGGCCGAGGCCGTCGTGTGGTCGACGAAGATCGCGCCGGAACGCATCGCGGCGAGGGCGCCGTGCTCGCCGATCGTCACCTGGCGGATGTCGTCGTCGTTGCCAACGCAGGCGAAGACGATGTCGGCGCCGGCGGCGGCACCGGCCGGCGTCGGCGCGCTTTTTCCGTCGTAGGCGGCGACCCACTCGGCCGCCTTGCCGGCCGAGCGGTTGTAGACGGTGACGCGGTGGCCGGCGCCCGCCAGGTGGCCGGCCATGGGGTAGCCCATGACGCCCAGCCCGAGAAAGGCGACGGTGCGCGGCGGTGTGGATTCGTAGGTGCGGGTGTTCATCCGCACAGCATAACGGCCTCCGCGGAGGCCGTTGTTTTCGGTCGGACGGCCCCGAG
>JBBRFB010000010.1:0-47545 GCA_038225015.1 Burkholderiales bacterium | reverse complement strand
GGGCGCCGCCATCCTCGCCCGCGTCCGGCCGCCGCCGCTCTGCAGCGATCTCGCGGCAACCCGGCTGGCGCTCGAGGCCGCGCCGGTCTGGCTGCTCGGCCCGGGCCGCGAGCACTGGGAAGCGCTGCAGGGCATGGGCCTGCGCACCCTCGGCGATCTGCTCGCCCTGCCGCGAGCCGGCCTGGCCCGGCGCTTCGGCGAGGCGCTGCTGGCCGAGATCGACTGCGCGGTCGGCCACCGGCCCGACCCGCGCGAGCCCATCGTGCTGCCGCCGGCCTTCGAGAGCCGGCTCGAGCTGTTCGCCCGTGCCGACACCACCGAGCAGGTGCTGCAGGGCGCTTCGGTGCTGCTCGAGCGACTGGTCGCGTGGCTCGGCGCACAGCATGCCTTCGTGCGTCGCTTCAAGCTGCTGATGCATCACGAGACCCGCTGGCAGGAGGGCGACCGCACGCCACAGGCCAGTGCACTCGACATCGCCCTGGCCGAGCCGTCGCGCGACAGCGCCCACCTGCTCGTCCTGCTGCGCGAGCATCTCGCCCGCCTGCAGCTGCCGGCACCGACGCTCGAGCTGGCGCTGCAGGCCGAGGACATCTCGAAGCGCGCACCGGCCAACAGCGAGCTCTTCCCGACGACGCGGGGCGAACAGGAAGGCCTGACCCGGCTGATCGAGCGGTTGCAGGCCCGGCTCGGCGCCAGCCAGGTGCAGCACCTGGTCGCCGTCGACGACCATCGTCCCGAACGGGCGAGCACGATGCGCCCGGCCGAGGCGGCTCGCGGCCGCCACCCGGCCGGGGCCCGGCAGGGTGCGGGCCGAAGCGGGCGCGTCGCGGCGGTGCCGCCAGGACCCCGCGAGACGGCGACGGGGCTCCTCGAGCAAGGTCGGGCCGGCGACCGGCCGGTCTGGCTGCTGCCGGTGCCCGAGCCGCTGGTCGAGCAGGGCGCCGGCCCGCTGCTCGAAGGCCGGCCGCTGCAGTTGCTGTCGGGCCCGGAACGCATCGAGGCCGGCTGGTGGGACGGCGCCCTGGCCGAGCGCGACTACTTCATCGCGCAGGCCGCCGATGGCGCCCTGGTCTGGCTCTATCGCGAGCGGCTGCCGCTGTCGGCGCTCGCCCGCGGCGATGCGGCCACCGGTGGCTGGTTTCTCCACGGCCGCTTCGGTTGAAGCGGCCGCGGGTCAGTGCGAGTAGCTCTTGGCGTCCGGCGTTCCGGCACGACGCCCGCGCTTCCAGAACCCCGACCGTTCCTCGCCGACCATGCTGTAGCCGCGGCGACGCAGCGAGTCGCCCAGCCAGCGGCTGGCGTTGATGCCGCAAAAGACCATGTAGACGCCGTAGAAGCCGAGCAGGGCGAGGGCGAGGGCGACGGTGCGCGAGCTCGACGCCGGCGCCCCGCTCACGTACGCGGAGACGACGTAGAAGAGAAAGCCGACCGCGGCCAGGAGCCAGGTGCGGCGGACGATCGCCGAAAGCGAGCCGACGAAGAACGCCTGCCAGGAAAAGCCGAGCTTGACCCGGACGACGTCGCCGGTGGGCGACTTGTACAAACGATAGGTGGACATCTGAATCGGCCTCCGCCATGTGTGCGGCCTCGCCTGAGGCCCGAACCGTATCCGCCCCTCGGGCGCGCGGCAGCGCGCTGTTTGCGGACCGGTACAGGTTCTGCTTCGGCAGCGGGCGGGCGGTTCTTGAGGGCCGGGACGTGTCCGCGAGGTGAGGCGCGTAACCGCGTGTGTCAGGCGACCCGGCCGAACCACCACACCGACAGGCCCGCCGCGACCACGACCAGGGCGGCGCCGAGGGCGGCGAGCAGGGCGGTGATCTCGGTCTCCTTGCGCTCGACGACCAGGCGCGTGCTGAGGCCCTGGTAGACCTTCTTCAGATCGGCGGCGGTGCCGGCGTAGAAATAGTCGGCATGGGTCAGGTTGGCGATACCCTTCAGCGTTTCCTCGTCGAGGCGCACGCGCATCGACCAGCCCTCGAAGCCGATCGTCTCGCCCTCCTTCGTGCCGATGCCGACCGTGTAGATGCGCACGCCGCGGTCAGCGGCCATCTTCGCCGCCTCGAGTGACTCGGGCCCGGTGGTGCGCTGGCCGTCGGTGAGCAGGATGATGGCCGCCGAATTGAAGGAGCCGGGTGGCACCGGCGTGAACGCCGGCTTCGGCTTGTCGTTCGGGCCGGGTGGCATTTCGCGGGCGCCGGTGATCTGAGACAGGTCGATGCCGGCGTCGGGGAAGATGGTCGCCAGCGAGAGCACGATGCCGCTGCCGATGGCCGTGCCGCGCTGCAGCTGGAAACGGTCGATCGCGGCATTGACGTCGTCGCGCGAGAGCGTCGGCGCCTGCACGACCGCGGCGGTGCCGGCGAACGAGACGACGGCGATCTTGACGCTCCTCGGCAGGTCGGCGACGAAGCTCTTGGCCGCCTCCTGCGACGCGACGAGCCGGTTCGGCTCCACGTCGGCGGCACGCATGCTTCCGGAAACGTCCATCGCCAGGACGATCGTCTCCTGGGCCGAGGGCAGGGTGATGAGGGCGGCCGGCCGCGAGGTCGCGAAGAGCAGGGCGGCAAGCGCGACCAGCATGATGGCGGGCGGCACGTGACGCCGCCAGGCGCTGCGCCCGCCGAGCGCCTCCTTCACCAGGCCCAGGTTCGCGTAACGCAGCGTCGTTTTCTTGCGCCGCGTGACGAGAAGGACGTAGAGGAGGACGAGCACCGGCACGGCCATCATCGCCCACAGCATGTTCGGCCACAGGAAGGTGAGCAGGCGCAACGCGTTCACGTCGGCACTCTAGTCGCTTCGTGCCGCGGCTGCCGGCCGCACATGGGCCGGCGCACCGGCGCGGGCGCCGCTCCAGTTGGCGAGCCGGCTGCGCTGCTTCTTCAGGTCGGCGAAACGCAGGATGGAGTCGACCAGGTCGTCGTCGGTCGCGAGCTCGAGCGTGTCGACGCCGGCGGCGGCGAGCGCCGCGCGCAGGGCCTCCTCGCGGCGTTCGGCGGCGGCAGCGAAGCGGCGCCGGAATGCCTTGTCGTGGGTGTCGACGACGATCTGCTCGCCGGTCTCGGCGTCGCGCATCGTCAAGAGGCCGATATCGGGCAGATCCATCTCGAGCGGGTCGTAGAGCCGCACCGCCGTCACCTCGTGGCGGCGGGCGAGCTGCCCGAGCAGCCGCTCCCAGCCCGGCGCGCTGATGAAGTCGGAGATGACGAACAGGCTCGAACGGCGGCGGATGTTGCGCTCGGCCGCCGTGAGCAGCTCGCGCAGGTCGGTCTCGCCGGGGGCCGCTTCAGCCGGCCGCGCGTTCATCCGCTGCAGCATCTCGAGAACGTGCCGGCGCCCGCCCCGTGCCGGCAGCACGCAGTCGACGGCGTTGCCGTAGAGGAGGGCACCGACCCGGTTGCCGTGGCGCGTCAGCAGCCGCGCCAGCACGGCGACGAACTCGCGCGCGATGCGGCGCTTGGTGTACCGGTTCGAGCCGAAGTCGACGCTGGCCGACAGGTCGACCAGGAACCAGGCCGAGAGCTCGCGGTCTTCGGTGAACTGGCGCACGTACGGCTGCTGCATTCGCGCCGTCACGTTCCAGTCGATGTGGCGGACGTCGTCGTGGTGCTGGTACTCGCGCAGGTCGGCGAGGTCGAGTCCGGCGCCGCGCATCAACGTGCGGTGGTCGCCCTGCAGCAGGCCGTCGAGCCGGCGCAGGACGGTCCACTCCATGCGCTTGAGGAGCGCCTCGGCGCTCGTGTCGTCGACTTCGCCGGGCGCCGCCGGGTCGGGCACGGTGGCGAACAGGCGATCGGCGTCAGCCTTGCTGGGCACGGCCGGACTCGGCATTCGGCGCCAGGGGCTTGTCGGGAACCGGGATCTTCTTCGCCACCCGCTGGATGATGGCATCGGCATCCATGCCTTCGGCGAGCGCCTCGTACGACAGGACGAGGCGGTGGCGGAGCACGTCGCCGACGAGGCCGGTCATGTCTTCGGGCAGCGCATAGCTGCGGCCGCGCATGAACGCGAGGGCGCGGGCGCCCTCGATGAGGCCGATCGTCGCTCGCGGGCTGGCGCCGAAGGTGAGGTACTTGGCGATGTCGCCGAGCCCGTAGCGCTCCGGCCGCCGGGTCGCGCTCACCAGGCGGACGGCGTACTGCATGAGCGAGGGGTCGACGTAGACCTTGCGGCATTCTTGCTGCAGTTCGGCCACCTGGCCCATGCTGGCGATCGCCGACATGACGGGCGCCGTGCCGGTGACGCGCTGCGCGATCACGAACTCCTCTTCCTCGCTCGGGTAGTCGACCAGCACCTTCATCATGAAGCGGTCGACCTGGGCTTCCGGCAGGGGGTAGGTGCCTTCGGTCTCGATCGGGTTCTGCGTCGCCATCACGAGGAAAGGCTCGGGGACCTTGTGCGTCTCGCCGGCGATCGTGACCTGGCGCTCCTGCATCACTTCGAGCAGTGCGCTCTGCACCTTGGCCGGCGCACGGTTGATCTCGTCGGCGAGCAGCAGGTGCGTGAAGACCGGCCCGAGCGACGTGCTGAATTCACCGGTGCGCGGATTGAAGATGCGCGTGCCGACCAAGTCGGAGGGCACCAGGTCGGGCGTGAACTGGATCCGCTTGAAGGTGCCGCGCAGGGTCTGCGCCAGCGTCTTCACGGTGAGCGTCTTGGCCAGCCCGGGCACGCCTTCGACGAGCAGGTGGCCCTGCGCGAGCACGGCGACCATGACGCGCTCGAGGAAGTGGTCCTGGCCGACGACGACGCGCTTGACCTCGTAGAGCACGCGCTCCATCAGGCCGGAGGCTTCGCTGGAAACGGTGGTGAGGTCGGTCATCGTGGCTCGCGGTGAATGAAGGAGGGCGGCCGGCCGCTCAGAACGGTGGCATGCCGGCGGCCGCGGCGGCGTTCTCGATCGGCATGGCGAAGCCGATGCCGATGAAGACGCGCTGCCGGTTCGGATTCAGGATTGCGGTGACGATGCCGACCACCTCGCCGTCCATCGTCACCAGCGGGCCGCCCGAGTTGCCCGGGTTGGCGGCGGCGTCGAACTGGATCAGGTTGGTCAGCATCTGCTGGCCGTCGGGCGAGCGGAACTGGCGCTTCAGCCCGGAGATGACGCCCGACGAGACCGAGGGACCGATGCCGAAAGGGAAGCCGACCGCGATCACCTGGTCGCCCGGGGAGAGGTCGCCCGTCGTGCGCATGGTGGCGGCCTCGAGGTCGTCGGGAATCGTCCTGGCGCGCAGCACGGCGAGGTCGTTCTCCGGCTGCGCGCTGACGAGGACGGCGTCGGACTCCGAGCCGTCGAAGAAGGTGACCTTGATCCGTTTCGCGTTGCCGACGACGTGCAGGTTGGTGAGGATGGTGCCGTTATCGATGATGACGACGCCGGTGCCGACGCCGCGCTCGACGTTCGGATGCTCGACGTCGTCCTTGCCGTCGTCGCCTTCGGTCATCAGGCCGACGACGCGAACCACCGACGGAATGATGGCGTCGTAGGCCCGCGACGCCGCCGAGACGAGCGGCTTTTCCTCGATCGACTGGCGCATTGCGGCGTCGATCTGCCGCATCGTCAGCGCCGGCTTCGAATTCATCACCGGGTCGGACCACCAGAATGCGGCTGCCAGGACCACGAGCCCGGCGACCCAGAGCCGGCGCTCGTGCCGGACGACGGCGGCGCCGAGGCGCGACCGCCGGGAAGGCGGGCCGACGGCGGCAGGCGGCGGCGTTGGCTCGGCGTTCTCGATCGCGCGACGGGAGCGGCTGTAAAGCGGGACTTTCTTCATGGCGTCTGCACCCGGTTCGCAGTCAGCGACGACTCCTTGCCGCCGGCGCACCGCACCGGCTTGCACGCAAGATGCGGGCCGCCTTTCGACACTACGGTAGCACGCCGGCCATGCCCTGTCACAGCGAAGGCGGCCTCGACGAGAGAGGCATCATCGCGGGCGTGACCAATCTCCCAGCACCGGGCGAATCCGCGTCGCCGGCAGGCTCACCGGCCGCTGCGGCAGGGCGGCCCTTGCCGTCGACGGCGACCGGCTGGATCGACACCCATTGCCACCTCGACGCCGCGGCGTTCGACGCCGATCGCGAGGCGGTTGTCGCCCGCGCCCGGGCTGCGGGCGTGCGCCGGATCGTCGTGCCGGCGGTCGACGTCGGCAACTTCGACCGCGTTCGCGAGCTGGCGCATCGCCATGACCTGAGCTACGCGCTCGGCATCCATCCGATGTGCACCGGGGCGGCCGCCGACGCCGACCTGTTCGTCCTCGGCCGGGCGCTCGAGGCCCACCGCGACGACCGGCGCCTCGTCGCCGTCGGCGAGATCGGTCTCGACCACTTCATTGCCGGTCTCGACCGCGACCGCCAGGGCCGCTTTCTCGCCGCCCAGCTGGCGCTGGCGCGCGAGTTCGGGCTGCCGGTGATCCTGCACGTGCGCCGCTCGATCGACACCGTGCTGAAGCACCTGCGCGCGGCGCGCGTGCGCGGCGGTATCGCCCACGCCTTCAACGGCAGCGGGCAGCAGGCCGCTGCCTTCATCGAGCTCGGCTGCAAGCTCGGCTTCGGCGGCGCGCTGACGTTCGACCGCGCGCTGCGGATCCGTCGTGTCGCGGCGTCGGTGCCGCTCGCGAGCATCGTCCTCGAGACCGATTCGCCCGACATCGCGCCGCAATGGCTCTATCGCACCGCCGCGGCGCGAGCTGCGGGCGCGGCCATGCGCAACGAGTCGGCCGAGCTGCCGCGCATCGCCGGCGTGCTCGCCGGGCTTCGCGGCATCGATGCCGACGCGCTGGCGCGGGCCAGCAACGCCAACGCCGAGGCCGTGCTGCCACGCCTGGCGGCGCTGGAGCGGGCATGAGGCCGACGGCGCTGCCCGAGGTGACTGTGTCGGAATCGTCGGGGGTGCGTTACCTGCATCTCGGCACGCCCTGGATCCAGGGCGCGATGCGGCTCGAGGCGCCGCTCGCGATCGAGCTGGAGTACGTGCAGCGGATGATGGCCTGGATGCTCTTTCGCGACGAGGCCGAGGTGACCCACGGGCACGCGGTGCAGCTCGGCCTCGGGGCCGCGGCGATCACCCGTTTCTGCGTCGGCCGGCTGCGCATGCGGACCACGGCGGTCGAACTGAACCCGCGCGTCGTCGAGGTCTGCCGTCGCTGGTTCCGCCTGCCGGCCGACTCGCAGCGCCTGCAGGTGCGGATCGGCGATGCCGGCGCCTTCGCGGCCGATCCACAACGACGGGGCACTGTCGATGCGCTGATGGTCGACCTCTACGACCACGAGGCCGCTGCTCCGGTGCTGGACAGCGCCGACTTCTATCGGGACTGCCACGGGCTGCTCGCGGCCGGCGGCGTCATGACGGTCAACCTTTTCGGACGCGATGCGAGCTGCGAGCTCAGCATGGAGCGGATTGCCGCTGCGTTCGGTGCCGACTCGGTCCTGCGCCTGCGCCCGACACGCGAAGGCAACACCGTTGCCATTGCGATGAAGCAAGTCACGCCCGCGGGGCTGGACCTCCTTGCCCGGCGCGCCGAAAACATCGAAACTCGCTGGAAGCTCCCAGCCCGCAAGTGGCTGCGCATGATGCACGCCTTCTCGGCTGCGATGCCGCCGCCCCTTCCCGACCTCCCGCCTGCATGACCACCAAGAGCGCGCGCCCCGACGTCCACGTCCCCCCGGCCGGCTCCGGCGTTCGACCCGTGCACCGCGACGCCGCCCGGCCGCCGCCGAAGCCGCCGACCGCGGGGGATCCGGGTTTCGTGGCCTCGGTGGTGCAGCCGCGCAGCTCGACGTTCGCGGCCACCGACCTCTCGCTCACCGTCAAGACCCACGGCAAGCTCACCTGGCAGACCGTGCTCGCCTGGCTGCGCGAAGACAAGGTGCTTAGCCCCGACGACGTCGAACGCACGGCGCGCCGCTTCGCCGGCGGCGACAGTGCCCAGCATCCGCTCGTGCGCATCGGCGGCGCCGGCCTCAGCCGCCAGGGCGACGGCAAGGTGCTCGACACCGAGACGCTCACCGAATGGCTGGCCAAGCGAAGCAACCTGCCATACGTGCGGATCGATCCGCTGAAGGTCGACGTCGGCCGCGTCGCCGACGTCATGTCGATCAACTATGCCGAGCGCCGGCACGCGCTGCCGCTCACCTTCGGCCCGACCGAGGTGACGATCGCCACCTGCGAGCCGCTCGACACCGGGTGGCTTTCCGAGATCGAGGCGCACACGCGGCGAACCGTTCGCCTCGTTCTCGTCAACCCGGTCGAGATCTCGCGCTACACGACCGAGTTCTACGCGCTCTCGCGCTCGGTGCGCAACGCGACCAAGACCGGCGAGTCGTCGGCGCTGGCCAACTTCGAGCAGCTGGTCGAGCTCGGCAAGAGTTCGAAGCAGCTCGATGCCAACGACTCGGGAATCATCCAGGTCGTCGACTGGCTCTGGCAATACGCGTTCGATCAGCGCGCCTCCGACATCCACCTCGAGCCGCGACGGGAAAGAAGCGTCATCCGCTTTCGCATCGACGGCGTCATGCATACCGTGTATCAACTGCCGCCCGGCGTGATGGGGGCGATGGTGGCGCGGGTCAAGCTGCTCGGCCGGATGGACGTCGTCGAGCGGAGGCGCCCGCTCGACGGCCGCATCAAGGTTCGCAACCCGGCCGGCGACGAGGTCGAGATGCGACTGTCGACGCTGCCGACGGCGTTCGGCGAGAAGATGGTGATGCGGATCTTCGATCCCGACACCACCGTCAAGTCGCTCGAGAACCTCGGCTTCGGCAGCCATGACGGTCGCCGCTGGGAAGAGCTCGTCGCCAAGCCGCACGGCATCATCCTCGTCACCGGCCCGACCGGCTCCGGCAAGACGACGACGCTCTACTCGACGCTGCGCCGCCTCGCCACCGACGAGGTCAACGTCTGCACGATCGAGGATCCGATCGAGATGATCCAGCCGGCGTTCAACCAGACGCAGGTGCAGACCGCGATCGATCTCAATTTCTCGGAGGGCCTGCGCGCGCTGATGCGCCAGGATCCCGACATCATCATGGTCGGCGAGATCCGCGACCTGCAGACCGCCGACATGGCGATCCAGGCCTCGCTCACCGGCCACCTCGTCTTCTCGACCCTGCACACGAACGATTCGGCGTCGGCCATCACGCGCCTGAACGATCTCGGCGTGGCCCCTTACCTGATCGGCTCGACGCTGATCGGCGTGCTCGCGCAGCGGTTGGTGCGCACGCTCTGCGCCGCCTGCAAGGTGCCCGACGAGGCGGTGACCCGAGAGACGCTGCACGAGGTCGTCAAGCCCTGGCGGCTGAACGGCGGCGTGCGTCCGTACAAGGCTGTCGGCTGCCTCGAGTGCCGGATGACCGGCTACCGCGGTCGCGCCGGACTGTTCGAGCTGCTCACCGTAAGCGACGCGGCGAGGAGCGCCATCCAGCCGGTGTGCAACGAGAGCCAGCTGCGGGCGCAGGCCTTGCAGGATGGCCTCAGGCCGCTGCGCCTCGCCGGTGCGATGAAGGTCGCCGAGGGTCTGACCACGCTCGACGAAGTGCTGCGCGCGACGCCGGCCTGGGAGTAGCGTCGCAGCAGCGCGGCGCGCGGCCGCGTGTCTGCGATCGGTGTAAACGATGTCGGGCTCGCCGCCTCCCGCTGCCTAGAATCGGCAGCCTTGCCATGGCCGGGCACGGGCCGCGAAGGAAGTCGGGTTGAAGATCAAGAGCGCGCGCGACTTCTGGTCGGGGTTGATGTTCATCGTCGTCGGCGTCATCTTCGCGATCGGCGCGACGAACTACAGCATGGGCGCCGCCTGCCCGGCGAACGATCCTTGCAACACCGGCCTGTGGGCCCGCTTCCAGCAACTGTCGGCGCATCCCGGCGCCGGCTATTTCCCGCTCGGCCTGGCCATCCTTCTGGCGGCCCTGGGAGCGATCGTGCTTTTCAAGTCGCTGACCATCGAAAGCAGCGGTGGCGATCCGATCGGCAGCATCGCCTGGCGTCCGTTGGTCGTCATCGTCGCTGCCATCGCGATCTTCGCGGTCATGCTCGAGCCGCTCGGGCTGGCGCTCACCATCCCGGTCCTGATCTTCATCACCAGCCTGGCGGGCGACGAGTTTCGCTGGAAAGGCGTGCTCGGCAACGCCGTCGTGCTCACCATCGGCTCATGGATGATTTTCGTCTGGGGCCTGAGTCTCACGATCCCCGTCTGGCCCTGGTTCCTGCGCTGAGCACCGACCGTAAGTCGCCAAGAGCCGCCCGACCGCATGGACCTGATCAGCAATCTCGCGCTCGGCTTCGGCGTCGCATTCACCATCCAGAACCTGCTTTACGCGTTCTTCGGCGCCATGCTCGGCACGATGATCGGCGTGCTCCCGGGGATCGGCCCGGTGGCGACGATCGCCATGCTGCTGCCGACGATCTACGGGCTCGATGCAACCCCGGCGCTGATCATGCTCGCCGGTATCTACTACGGCGCGCAGTACGGTGGCTCGACCACCGCCATCCTGATCAACGTGCCAGGCGAATCGTCGTCGGTCGTGACGGCGATCGACGGCTACCAGATGGCGCGCCAGGGCCGCGCCGGCGCTGCCCTTTCGGTGGCCGCCCTGGGCTCGTTCTTCGCCGGCTGCGTTGGCACCGTGGTCATCGCCGCACTGGCGCCGCCGCTCACCGAGCTGGCCTTCAAGTTCGGCCCCGCCGAGTACTTCTCGCTGATGGTGCTCGGCCTCATCGGCGCCGTCGTCCTCGCCTCGGGATCGCTCATCAAGGCGATCGGCATGATCGTGCTCGGGCTGTTGCTGGCGCAGATCAACACCGACGTGATCTCCGGCACGGCGCGCTACAGCTTCGACATTCCCGAGCTGACCGACGGCATCGGCTTCGTCGTCATCGCCATGGGCGTGTTCGGCTTCGGCGAAATCATCGCCAACCTCGGCCAGCCGGCCGAGCACCGCGAGGTCTTCACCAGGAAGGTCAAGGGCCTGTGGCCGACCCGCAAGGACTTTCACAACGCCTGGCCGGCGGTCGTTCGCGGCACGGGGCTGGGCTCGATCCTCGGCGTCCTGCCGGGCGGCGGCGCGCTGCTCTCGTCGTTCGCGTCGTACGCGCTCGAGAAGAAGGTCGCCGGCGCGAGTGGCACCTTCGGCAAGGGAGACATCCGCGGCGTCGCCGGGCCGGAGAGCGCCAACAACGCCGGAGCGCAGACCTCGTTCATCCCGATGCTCACGCTCGGCATCCCGTCCAATCCGGTGATGGCGCTGATGGTCGGCGCGATGATGATCAAGGGCATCCAGCCCGGCCCGCAGGTGATGACGTCGAACCCGCAGCTCTTCTGGGGCCTGATCGCCTCGATGTGGATCGGCAACCTGATGCTGGTCGTGCTCAACCTGCCGCTGATCGGCATCTGGATCAAGCTGCTGACCGTGCCCTACCGGTTCCTCTTTCCAGCGATCGCGCTCTTCTGCTGCATCGGTACCTATACGCTCAACAACAGCAACTTCGACGTCTACATGACGTCGATCTTCGCGTTCGTGGGCTACGTCTTCTACAAGCTCGGCTGCGAGCCGGCACCGCTTCTGCTCGGCTTCATCCTCGGGCCGATGATGGAAGAGAATCTGCGGCGGGCGCTGCTGCTGTCGCGCGGCGACTGGGGAACATTCGTCAGCAGGCCGCTGTCGGCGGGCCTGCTCATCGCGGCCGCCCTGCTGATCGTCATCGTCACCTTGCCCTCGATCAGGAAGAAGCGGGAAGTTGCCTTCCATGAAGACTGAACTGAAAGCGACGACATGAGCCATCGATTCGACTGGAACACGGGCTACCCCTCGACGCGGCTGCCGGTGTTCGCGCGCAACGTCGTCTCGACGTCGCATCCGCTGGGCGCGCAGGCGGGCCTGCGCATCCTGCAGCAGGGCGGCAACGCGGTCGACGCAGCGATCGCGGCGGCGGCAACGATGACCATCGTCGAGCCGTGCAGCAACGGCCTCGGCTCCGATGCCTTCTGCATTCTCTGGGACGGCGACCGCCTGCACGGCCTGAACGCGTCTGGCCCGGCGCCGCGCGCCTGGACGCCGGAGTATTTCCGCAAGAGGCATGGTCGCGACGCGGCCCGACCGCCCGTGCGCGGCTGGGACTCGGTCACCGTCCCGGGTGCCGTGGCGTCCTGGGTGGCGATGTCGGAACGCTTCGGCAAGCTCCCCTTCGCCGACCTGCTGGCGCCGGCCATCGAGATTGCCGAGCGCGGCTATGGCGTGCCCATCGTCGTGCAGCAGAAGTGGCAAGCGGCCGCACCTCTCATGAAGGCGCAGCCGGGATGGAGCGACGCGTTCCTGCCTAAGGGTCGTGTGCCCGAGGTCGGCGAGCGGTTCGAGTTTCCTGGCGCAGCGCGGTCGTTGCGTGTCATTGCCGAGACCCGTGGCGCCGCCCTCTACGGCGGCGAGATCGCCGGGGCCCTCGCGGCGCATGCCGCGGCGACCGGCGGGGCCATGACCGTCAAAGACCTGGCCGACTACCGGCCCGAGTGGGTCGAGACCATCGGCATCGACGCCTACGGCCACCGCCTGCACGAGATCCCGCCGAACGGCCAGGGCATTGCCGCGCTTGTCGCGCTCGGCATCCTGCGCCACTTCGACGTCCCGTCGCGGCCGGTCGACGGCGCAGAGTGCCAGCACCTGCAGATCGAGGCGATGAAGCTCGCCTTTGCCGACGTCTACGAGCACGTCGCCGATTCGGCGTCGATGCGCCTGACGCCTGCCCAGATGCTCGACGAGGGCTACCTCGCCGAGCGCGCCCGGTTGATCGACCCGAAGCGTGCGCAGCGCTTCGGCCACGGCCAGCCACCGAAGGGCGGCACGATCTATCTCACCGCCGCCGATGAGCACGGCATGATGGTCAGCTTCATCCAGAGCAACTACATGGGCTTCGGCTCCGGCGTGGTCGTGCCCGGCTGGGGCCTGTCGCTGCAGAATCGCGGCCACGGCTTTGTCCTCGATCCCGCGAGCCCGAACTGCGTCGCTCCGGGCCGACGGCCGTTCCACACGATCATTCCCGCCTTTCTCACGAAGGACGGCCAGGCGCAGATGAGCTTCGGCGTCATGGGTGGCAACATGCAGCCGCAAGGCCATCTGCAGACGCTCGTTCGCATGCTCGCGCACGGCCAGCAGCCGCAGGCCGCGTGCGATGCGCCGCGCTGGCGCGTCAACGAGGGGCTCGAGATCAACGTCGAGGGGACGATGGACCCGACCACCGTCCAGGGGCTCGTCGACCGCGGCCATCAGGTCGCCGTCATGCACGACAGCTACCAGGACTTCGGCGCCGGCCAGTTCATCTGGCGGCTCGGCGATCCCGGCTCCGACGGTTACGTGGCTGCCAGCGATTCGCGTCGCGACGGACAGGCTGCCGGCTACTGAGCCAGTGCCTCGCGGCACGGCGGCGCTGGCCGGGATGAAGTCGATGGGCCCCGAGACCGCCGCGGAAGTTCGCTCGCCGCAGCCGGCCCTCGCGCCGCCCTCGCCTGTCTGGTCCGGCGTCGCGCTGGCGATGGCGGGATCGATCGCTTTTTCCGGCAAGGCGATCATCGTCAAGCTAGCCTATCGCTACGGCGTCGACGCGGTGACGCTCATCATGTACCGGATGCTCTTCGCGCTGCCGCTGTTCGCGCTGCTGGCGTGGTGGGCCGGGCGCGGCAGGCCCGCGCTGACGCGTCGCGACTGGCTGGTCGTCACGGGGCTCGGCTTCAGCGGCTACTACCTGGCAAGCTTTCTGGATTTCGCCGGCCTCGCCTACATCACGGCGAGCCTCGAGCGGCTGATCCTGTACCTCAATCCGACGTTGGTGCTGGCAATCGGCGCCGTCGTCTTCAAGCGCCGGGTGACGCAGCGGCAGGTCATTGCCCTCGCAGTCAGCTACTGCGGCGTCTTGCTCGTCTTCGGGCACGAGGTGTCGTTCGAGGGCGGCCAGGCGGCGATCGGCGCCGCGCTCGTCTTCGCCAGTGCGGTCAGCTATGCGATCTACCTCATCATGAGCGGCGAGGAGGTGAAGCGCATCGGCGCCTTGCGCCTGACCGGGCTGGCGACCAGCATCGCCTGCCTGTTCTGCATCGCCCAGTTCTTCCTTCTGCGGCCGATGGCTGCCTTTGCCGTGGCGCCGCAGGTGATCTGGCTGTCGGTGCTGAACGCGACGCTGTGCACCTTCGCGCCGGTGCTGATGGTGATGCTGGCGATCGAGCGCGTCGGCGCGTCGATCGCAGCGCAGACGGGCATGATCGGCCCGCTCTCGACGATCTTCATGAGTATCGTCATCCTCGGCGAGCCCTTCACCGCATGGATCGCCGCCGGTACCGTTCTCGTGCTGATCGGCATCTGGCTGCTGGCGACGTGGCGGTAGCGGCCGGGACGCCGGCGTGCTACCCGGGCATCGGCGCGCCGCAGTTCCAGCACTGCTCGAAGGGACCGTCGATCACTTCCCGGCATCCCGGGCAGGCCCAGTGACGGTGGGTCGGGTGGCGCAGCGCATGCAGGAGCGTGCGCGCCCGCTCGAGGTCGCCGTCGTCGCTGACCCAGACCTCGGGCATCGCCTGGTCGGGCGGCAGCTCGCCGGCGATGCTGCTCGCGTACATGCGCTGCACCGTCGCCGGCACGCCGGCGTGGCTGAGCATGTCGGCCCACAGCGTCGCCAGGACGAGGTTGGGGGCGGTGATGAGGCGCTTCATCGGCGGACTCTGGCACGATAGCGCACCCGATGACTGCGAGGACGACGACATGACCAGCACCAGCCCGACCATCCAGATCGAGAAGAACGGCGGCCCCGAGGAAATGAGGCTCGTCGACCTGCCCGTCGGCGAGCCGGGCGCCGGCCAGATCCGCATCCGCCACGAGGCATGCGGCATCAACTTCATCGACGTCTACCAGCGCGACGGCCTCTACAAGCTGCCGATGCCGCTCACCCTCGGCATGGAAGGCGCCGGTGTCGTCGAGGCGGTCGGCGAAGGCGTCACCCACCTGAAGGCCGGCGACCGTGCTGCCTATGCCAGCAACCCGCCCGGGAGTTATTCACTGGCCCGCGTCATGCCGGCGAAGAACGTCGTCAGGCTGCCCGACCAGGTCTCGTTCGAGACCGGCGCGGCGATGATGCTCAAGGGCCTGACGGCGCAGTACCTGCTGAAGAAGACGTTGCCGCAAGGCGGGCTGCAGGCCGGCGATTTCATTCTCTTCCACGCTGCCGCAGGGGGCGTCGGACTCATCGCCTGCCAATGGGCGAAGGCGCTCGGCTACAAGCTGATCGGCACGGCGGGCAGCGAGGAGAAATGCGCGCTGGCGCGCGACAACGGCGCCGCGCACACGATCAACTACCGGACCGAGGACTTTGCCGCCCGGGTCAAGGAGATCACCGGCGGCCAGGGCGTCAAGGTCGTGTACGACTCGATCGGCAAGGACACCTGGGAGAAGTCGCTCGATTGCCTGCGGCCGTTCGGCCTGATGGCGAGCTACGGCAACGCCTCAGGGGCGGTGGCGCCGGTGCCTCTGGCGACGCTCGCAGGAAAGGGCTCGCTCTACCTGACCCGGCCGACGCTCTTCACCCACATCGCGACCCGCGAAGCGACGCAGGCGATGGCCGACGACCTGATGGCGATGGTGACGAGCGGCAAGGTCCGCATCCACGTCGAGCAGCGCTACCCGCTCGCCGACGCCGCGCAGGCGCATCGCGACCTCGAGGCGCGCAAGACCACCGGCTCCGGCATTCTCCTGCCCTGACCCCGCGTCGTCATGATCACCCTGTACGGCACGCAGGGGTCGGGCTCGGCCTCGGCCGAGGTCGCCCTCGAGATCGTCGGCCTGCCCTATCGGCGCGTCGACGCGGCGTCGTGGAAAGCCGATTCGCCGGGCTTCGCGGAGCTGAAGTCGATCAACCCGCTGGCCCAGATCCCGACCCTCGTCCTCGGCGACGGCACCAT
Organism: Burkholderiales bacterium; assembly: GCA_038225015.1. Taxonomy (GTDB): domain Bacteria; phylum Pseudomonadota; class Gammaproteobacteria; order Burkholderiales; family Burkholderiaceae_C; genus Schlegelella_A. The sequence goes on along the minus strand of JBBRFB010000010.1, from coordinate 31,622 downwards.
GCTGAGCGAGAGCGCGGCGATCCTCGTCGACCTCGGCCTGCGCCATCCGCAGAGCGGCCTCCTCGCCGCCGAAGCCGGGCCGCGTTCGCAGCAGATCCGCGGCCTCGTGTACATCGCCGCCAACTGCTACGCCGGCATCGGCATCCTCGACTTTCCCGAGCGCTGGTACCCGGAGCCCGACGCCACGGTGAAGGAAGCGATGCAGCAGCGCGGGCGGGCCCGGCTGCACGAGCTCTGGGAGCTCTTCGCCGACCAGTTCCCGGCGACCCCCTGGCTGAGCGGCGAGCGCATCGGCGGGCTCGACGTGCTCGCCGCGACGGTGTCGAAATGGAGCGGCGCGCGCAAGGCGCTGGCCGCCTCGCGGCCCGGGTTCTCGGCGCTGCTCGAGCGCATCGAGGCCGACCCGCGCGTCGCCGCGGTATGGGCGCGCCACTGGCCGAAGAGCTGACCCTGCGGGGCCGGCCTCGCGGGTCGCCGCCGCTCGCCCAGCCGTTGTTGCCTGCCGACCTCGGCCACTGCGCGAACGTCGGCGTCGCCTATGCCACGAACCCGTCCAGCGAGATGGTCATCTGCTGGACCAGGTTTTCGGCCGCCGCTAGGCGGAGCGCCCCTCAGGCACGGCGCGCCAGGCGCGGCGCGTCATGGCGGCTGGCTTCGAGGTAGGAGTCGCGCGTGTCGCGGACGTGCAGCGCCAGCGCCTGCTGGGCGCCGGCGACGTCGCCCGTGCGGACCAGGCCGGCGATCACCGCGTGGTTCTCCTGGCAGTGGTCGACGCGATCGTTCTGGGCCGGGAGTCGCGAGCGCAGGGCGCGGATCTTCGTGCCGACGAGCTCGTAGGCGCGCTGCAGATAGGGATTGCCGCAGTGGTCGACGATGATCTCGTGGAATTCCTGGTCGAGTAGCGGCAAGGCTCGCCAGTCGCGTGCCTCGTGAGCCGCCGACATGCGCGCGACATTGCCGTCGAGCGCCTCGACGAGCGATGCGAGGCTCGCCTGCATGCCCATCGCGAGCGCGGCGACCTCGAGCAGCTCGCGGAAACGGCAGACTTCGTCGACCTGGGTCTCGGTCAGCGTGAAGACGAACGTGCCGCGCTGCGGCTGGATGTCGATCAGTCCCTCGCCGCGCAGCCGCAGGAGCGCTTCACGCACAGGAGTCTTGCTGATGCCGAGCTGCGCGGCCAGCGACGCCTCGGACAGCTGTTCGCCCAAGGCGAAATTGCCCGAGACGATGAGCTCGCGGATTCGCTCTTCAGCCAGCCCGGTAAGCGATTTCGGCCGCTGGATCGGAAGATCGACCGTTTCCATGACTGGACTATAGCGAGAAAACCCTCTGATCTGACATCTGACATCTGACATATAACAGGCGTCTGACCCACAGATCTCCGATGGCATCTTCAAACATCGCGACCCCCGCCGTGCCGAGCAGTCCGTTGCACGGACCCGAGCTCGCCTTCGTGCGCGCCAATGAAGCCGTGGTCGTGACGATGGGGGCGGTGATGGTCGGCCTCGTCGTCGCCAACGTGTTCTGCCGCTACGTCCTCAATTTCTCCGTGATATGGGCGGAGGAGGTGTCGCAGTACCTGATGGTCTGGATCACTTTCCTCGGCGCCGGTCTGGCCCTGCGTCAGGGTCGCCACGTGGCGGTCGAGATGCTGCAGGACCGGCTCGCCGCGCAGCCGCGACGCCAGCTCCGCCGGGGCGTCCTGCTCGCCTTGTTCGCGTTCCTCGCAACGACGGTCGTCCTCGGCTTTCGCTTCGCCTGGTTCGCCCGGGACATGGCAACGCCGGTGCTCAACATCCCGCTGGGCATCCCGTACCTCGCCGTGCCCATCGGTGCCCTGCTCGCGGCCATCCATCTGCTTCTGATCGCGCGCGACTACGCTGCCGGGCGCCTCGAGACGCCGCACAGCATCGAGCCTCCGATCGACGAGGACGCGATCTGATGGGCCTGACCCTGCTCATCGTCTTCGTCGTCGGTCTCGCCCTCGGCGTGCCGGTCGCCTTCGTCATGGGCGGCGCTGGATTGCTCGCCCTCGTCGTCGAGGGCAACCTGTCGCTGCTTTCGGTGCCGCAGCGCTTCTTCAACGGCATCAATTCGTTCCCGCTGATGGCGGTGCCCTTCTTTATCCTCGCCGCCGACCTGATGTCTGCATCGGCGATCACGACCGCGATCCTGCGCTTCACCAACTCGCTGGTCGGCCACATTCGCGGCGGCCTTGGCCATGTCAACGTGCTGACCAACATGGTCTTCGCCGGCATCAGCGGCTCGGCGCTCGCCGACGCCGCGGGGCCGGGCGCGATCCTCATGCGCATGATGTGGCGCTCGGGCTACGAGAAGAACTACTCGGCGGCGCTCTCGGCGGCGACGGCCACCATCGGCCCGATCATTCCGCCGTCGATCATCATGGTGATCTATGCGATGTCGGACAGCCACGTCACGGTGGCGGGCCTGTTCGCCGCGGGCATCGTGCCCGGCATCCTGCTCGGCGTGGCCCTGATGGTCACGAACGCCATCGTGGCCAGGGGTCGCGGCTATGGCGCCCCGCGCGCCGCGGTTCCTTGGCGCGAACGCGGACGACGCTTCGTCAGGGCCGTCCCGGCGCTGCTGATGCCGGTCATCATCATCGGCGGCATCGTCGGCGGCATCTTCACCGCCACCGAGGCCGCGGCGGTGGCGGTGGCCTATGCGCTCTTCGTCGGCCTCTTCGTCACCCGGCAGCTCGATGCCCGAATCATCGTGCGCGTGCTGCTGCAGAGCATGGTCATCACGTCGGCGGCCCTTCTCATCGTCGCGATGGCGTCGCTCTTCGCCTGGATCCTCACGGTGCTGCAGATCCCGCAGAGCGTCGCCGCGCTGATCGGTACGTTGACCGACAGCCCGGTGCTGGTGCTTGTCATCATCGCTGCATTCGTGCTCGTCTGCGGCTTCTTCATCGACACGTTGCCGGCGGTGATCATCCTGGTGCCCGTGCTCGCGCCGCTCATCGACCAGTTCCACATCCACCCGCTGCAGTTCGCGATGACGATCGTTCTCAACCTGACGATCGGCTTGATCACGCCACCGGTCGGCGGCGTGCTCTTCGTCATCACGTCGGTCAGCCGGCTGAAGTTCGAGGCGATCTCGCGCGCCATCCTCCCGTTCGTGCTCGCCGAGCTTGTCGTGCTGGCGTGCGTCCTGCTGGTTCCGCAGATCTCGACGACCGTGCCGCTCTGGCTCGGCTTCACCCGTTGACCCCTAGCCCGATTCTTTCCAGGCCGCCCGCGGCCTCTCACACCCCAGGAGAAACCATGAAACTGCTCACGATCGCCGCCGCTCTCGCGGCCAGCCTGTGCCTCGCGCCGAGCGCTGCGCTGGCGCAGAAGGTCATCAAGTACGCCCACTTCCAGCCGGCCCGAGACGACCAGCCGAAGCATCGCGCGGCGCTCGCTTTCAAGGCGTACGTCGAGAAGCATTCGAATGGCGAGCTGAAGGTGCAGATCTACCCGGCGGGCCAATTCGGCAAGGACGCCGAGACGATGGAGGGCCTCAAGCTCGGCACCCTCGAGATGGGCGTGGTCCACGACGGCGCGATCGCCGGCGTCTTCAAGCCAATCAACCTGCTCGGCATCCCCTACCTCTACGAATCGCACGAGCACGCCTGGCGCGTGTACGACAGCAAGTTCGGCCAGGACCTGGCGAATCTGATGACGCAGACGACCGGCATCCGCATGCTCGCCCTCGCCGACAACGGCGTGCGTCACTTCACCAACAGCCTGCGCCCCATCGTCTCGCCCGCCGACATGAAGGGCATGAAGATCCGGATCCAGCCGAGCCCGGTCTTCAAGTCGCTGGTTGAATCGCTCGGCGCGTCGGCCTCGGCAATCCCGTGGGCCGACCTGCCGGCGGCGCTGCAGAGCAAGGTTGTCGACGGCCAGGAAAACGGCGTCACCAACATCCTCGCGGCGAGCCTGTACCAGTACCAGAAGTACGCGACGCTGGACGGGCACGTCTGGTCGGTTCACGCCTACCTGATCAACGACAAGTTCTTCCAGGGCCTGACCCCGGCACAGCAGAAGATCGTCCTCGACGCCACCCGCATCGCGCGCGACATCCACCGCAAGATGACCGCCGATCAGGACCTCGCGGCCAAGGACATCCTGACCAAGGTCGGCATGACCGTGCAGACACTCACCCCGGCGCAGATCGGCGAGTTCCGCAAGCTCGCCCAGCCGCCGGTGACCGAATTCGTGATCAAGGAAGTCGGCAAGGATTGGGTCGATCGCCTGTTCGCGGCGATCAAGGAAACCCGCTGAGCGACGCAACGGAGCATCGAATGAAGGACATCATCAAAGGATTCGCGAACGTCGCGGTCGCCTCGGTCGCCGACGCGGTCGACAAGATCTGCGGCCGTCGTGGCTACATGGACTCGGCCATTCAGCCGCGCATCAACGACAAGCGCGTGGTCGGCCCGGCGGCGACGGTGCGCGAGGAAGCGACCGACGAATTCGTGCCGCCGCAGCACGCGCTCGACCTGATCGACGAAGCCCCGGCCGGCAGCGTGATCGTGATCTCGATCGGCGCAGGCGAATCGGAGGTTGCGGTCTGGGGCGGCCTGATGACGGCCGGCGCGGTCGCCAACCGGCATGCCGGCGCAGTGCTCGACGGCGGCGTTCGCGACATCCCGGAGATCCGCCGCGACTACGACTTTCCCATTTACGCGCGCTCGGTCAGCCCCGGCACGACGCTCGGACGCTACCGCACGGTCGCGTCGCAGGTCCCGGTCGAGGTTGGCGGGGTCATGGTCGAGCCGGGCGACATCATCGTCGCCGACATCGACGGCGTCGTCGTCGTGCCCAAGGCCAATGCCGCCGAAGTGCTCGCCATGTCGGTCGAGATCGACTTGCGCGAGGCCGAGCAGGCCAAGCTCATCATGGGCGAGAAGTCGCTCCGCGCGGGTCTGGCACGATACGGCCGTATCTGACACCGTTGCGGAGCGCACGCATGAACGACGGTCCCATCGTCGCCCTCGGCGAGCCGATGGTCGAGTTCAACCAGACCGGCGGCGGCGAGGGCCGCAGCTACCTGCAGGGATTCGGCGGCGACACTTCGAACTTTGCCGTCTCGGCGGCGCGGCAAGGCGCACGGTCGGCCTACGTCAGCGCCCTCGGCGACGACGTCTACGGCCGCATGCTGCGCGAGATGTGGCGCGTCGAAGGTGTCGACCAGGACGGTGTGGCGACCGACCCGGAAGCCTTCACCGCGATCTACTTCGTCACCCACGACGACACCGGCCACCACTTCACGTTCTTCCGCAAGGGCTCGGCGGCGAGCCGGCTGAAGCCCGGTGCACTGCCGAAAGCGCGCATCCAGGCGGCCAGCGTGCTGCACCTGTCCGGCATCTCGCTGGCGATATCCGAATCGGCCTGCGACGCGTGCTACGCGGCAATCGACCTCGCTCGCGCTGCCGGCGTCCAGGTCTCGTTCGACACCAACCTGCGCGTCAAGCTCTGGTCGATCGACCGCGCCCGCGCGGTCATGAACGACGTCATCGGCCAGTGCGACATCTGCCTGCCTAGCGCCGACGATCTGACGACGGTCACCGGCCTGACGCGAGCAGACGATCTGGTCGACCACTGCCTGCGGCTGGGCGCCGGAACCGTCGCGTTGAAGCTGGGCGCTGACGGTGCGCTTGTCGCTGATGCGCACAGGCGTCTTCGTCTGCCGGCGCACCCGTGCAAGCCGGTCGATGCCACCGGAGCCGGCGATACCTTCGGCGGTGCGTTCGTCGCCCGCCTCGTCGCCGGCGACGACCTGGAGGCCGCGGCGCGCTATGCCGTGACGGCCGCGGCGCTGTCGACCGAAGGGTACGGCGCGGTGGCGCCGATTCCGACCACCGACCGGGTGCTCGCAGCGATGGCTGCCCCTGCGGGGGCGTGCCGATGACTGAGCCGCTTCTCGACGACAGGGTTGGGACGACCGGATCGCCCGCGCCGGCGCCTTCGTGTATGAGCCACCCGACGAGATCCACACCCTCGTCGTCGAGCCGGTCACGACAAGATGATCACTCTCTTTGACATCCAGGGGCGCGATGATCTACCTCGATGCCGACAGCCGGCAAGCCGGTTACGAGGACGTGCATAGCAAGATCACCCTGTGAAGGGCGCGCTGCGCCGGCAACGGCCTGGGCGTCGACTACGTCGATCGCTTCGCGCGCTGAACGCGCGCGGCTAGCGCGCGCGCCGCACGCGCAGCAGTTCGTCGAGGATGAGCAGGCCGGCGCCGATCGTGATGGCGCTGTCGGCGACGTTGAACGACGGGAAATAGGCGCTGTGCCAGTGAACCTGGACGAAGTCGACGACGTGGCCGTGCAGGATCCGGTCGATCACGTTGCCGACCGCGCCACCGAGGATGAGCGAGAGCGCCCAGCCGAACACGCGCTGGCCGCCGTGGCGCGCCAGCATCCAGACGATGAAGACGGCAGCGACCGCGCCCAGGCCGATGAAGAACCAGCGCTGCCAGCCCGAGGCGCCGGCGAGGAAGGAGAACGCGGCGCCCGTGTTGTGGGCACGCACGATGTTCAGGAAGGGCGTCACCGTCAGCCCCTCGTCGAGCGCGAAGCGGCCGACGATGATCGTCTTCGTGAGCTGGTCGAGGAGGACGATGGCGGCGGCGATGCCGAGCCACGGCCAGAGCGACGACGAGCGGCGTGCCACGCTCGGGCCTCAGGCCACGGTGCGGTGTTCGCCGCTGCCGAAGAGGTTGCTCGTGCACCGGCCGCACAGGGTCGGATGCGTCGGGTCGAGCCCCACGTCGCTGCGGTAGTGCCAGCAACGCTCGCATTTCGGTGCCGCCGACGGCGTCACCGCGACCTCGGGGGTCGCCGCATCGGGGTCGAGGACGACATCGACCCGGGAGACGACGAACAGGAACTTCAGGTCGTCGCCGAACGAGTCGAGACTTGCCTTGTCGGCGGCGTTGGCACGGATCGTCAGCTCGGCTTGCAGCGAGGAGCCGATCGCGCCCGCCTTGCGTTGTGTCTCGATGACCTTGTTCGCCTGGTCGCGAAGCGCCGCGATGGCGGCCCAGCGGGCGTGGGCTTCCTCGACCGAGCGACCGTCGGCGGCCCAGAGCGCCGCCTGGTCGGGCGGCGTCCAGTAGGTCTCGACGAAGATCGATGGCGACCCTGTCGGGCCGAACACCTTCCAGGCTTCCTCGGCGGTGAAGCTGAGGAAAGGCGCCATCCAGCGCAGCATCGCGTGGGCGATGTGCCAGAGGGCCGTCTGTGCCGAGCGGCGCGCATGCGAGCCGGGCGCGGTGGTGTAGAGGCGATCCTTCAGCACGTCGAGATAGAAGGCGCCAAGGTCTTCGGAGCAGAACACCTGCAGCTTCGCGACCACCGGATGGAATTCGTAGACGCCGTAGTGGCCGCCTTCGAACACGCCACGCCCGGCGTCGAAGGTGCCGACGATCTCGGCCTGCAGCCGGGCGGTGCGCGCCAGCGCCCAGCGATCGATCTCGAGCAGTTCGGCGAACGGCACGGCGTCGGTCGCGGCGTCGAAGTCGCTGGTGTTGGCGAGCAGGAAGCGCAGCGTGTTGCGGATGCGCCGATAGGCATCGACGACGCGCGCCAGCACCTTGGCGTCGATCGCCAGGTCGCCGGAGTAGTCGGCCTGCGCGCACCAGAGGCGGATGATCTCGGCGCCTAGCTTGGCCGTGGTCTCGTGCAGGCCGACGAAGTTGCCGAGACTCTTGCTCATCTTGCGGCCCGAACTGTCGACGGTGAAGCCGTGCGTGAGCAGGCCCCGGTAGGGCGCGTGGCCCTCGACTGCGCAGGCGATGAGCAGGGAAGAATGGAACCAGCCGCGGTGCTGGTCGTGGCCCTCGAGGTAGAGGTCGGCCTCGGGCGTCCTGCCGTCGTCGTCGGGATTCGTCGTGCCCGGGTGGCTGCCGCGCAGCACATGCATGAAGGTCGAGCCGGAGTCGAACCAGACGTCGAGGATGTCGTTGCTCTTGGCGTAGTGCTCCGCCGATTCCTCGCCGCTCGCACCGAGCACGTCTTCGGCACCGAGGCGCGACCACGCCTCGACGCCGCCCTCGGCGACGATCGCCGCCGCGCGGTCGATCAGCTCGAGCGTGCGCGGGTGCAGCTCGCCCGTCACCTTGTGCAGGAAGAACGGCAGCGGCACGCCCCAGTTGCGCTGCCGGCTGATGCACCAGTCGGGCCGGTGCGCGATCATGTCGTGCAGGCGGGCGCGGCCGTTTTCCGGATAGAAGCTGGTCGCGTCGATGGCGTCGAGCGCGGTCTCGCGCAGCGTCTGCGCCGCCGGCGCGGTGGCGCAGACGCCGGCGGTCGATACGTCGGGTTCGTCCATGCGCACGAACCACTGCGCCGCAGCGCGATAGATCACCGGCGTCTTGTGGCGCCAGCAATGCGGGTAGCTGTGGACCAGCGTCGTGCTGTCGAACAGGCGCCCGGCGGCGCGCAGCGCCTCGACGATCTGCGGCGTCGCCTTCCAGATGTCCTGGCCGCCGAAGAGCGGCAGGGCGATGTCGTAGACGCCGTTGCCCTGCACCGGGTTGAGGATGTCGTCGACGGCCAGGCCGTGGTCGCGGCAGGAGTTGAAGTCGTCGATGCCGTAGGCAGGCGCCGAGTGGACGATGCCGGTGCCGTCTTCGGCGGTCGCGTAGTCGGCGAGGTAGACCGGCGCGACGCGGTCGTAGCCGCGGTCGACCGCGGCCAGCGGATGGCGAAAGCCGAGGCCACCGAGCCGCTCGCCGCGCACCGTCGCGACGACACGGCCCTCGAGGCCGAAGCGCGCCAGGCACTTGTCGACCAGCGCGCTCGCCAGCACGAGCAGGCCGCGCTCGGTGTCGACGAGCGCGTAGTCGAGCTTCGGGTTCAGGTTCAGCGCCTGGTTGGCGGGCAGCGTCCATGGCGTCGTCGTCCAGATGACGGCGAACGCGTCCTTCGTGAACGGCGCGACGTCGAAGGCGGCGGCGAGGGCGGCCGGATCGGCGGCGAGAAAGCCGACGTCGACGGTGGTCGATTGGCGGTCGGCGTACTCGATCTCGAACTCGGCGAGCGAGGAGCCGCAGTCGAAGCACCAGTACACCGGCTTCAGGCCGCGGTAGACGAATCCGCGCTCGATGACCCGCTTCAGGACGCGGATCTCGCCGGCCTCGTTGCCGAAGTCCATCGTCCGGTACGGATGCTCCCAGTCACCGAGCACGCCGACTCTTCTGAAGTCGGCCATCTGCTGGGCGATCTGCTCGGTCGCGTAGGCGCGGCTCTTCGCCTGCACATCGGCGCGGGCCAGATTGCGGCCGAAGGTCTTCTCGATCTGGTTCTCGATCGGCAGGCCGTGGCAGTCCCAGCCGGGCGTGTAGCGCGCATCGAAGCCGGCCAGCTGGCGCGCCTTGACGATCATGTCCTTCAGGATCTTGTTCGCCGCATGGCCGACGTGCAGCTGGCCGTTGGCGTAGGGCGGGCCGTCGTGGAGCACGAAGCGCGGCCGGCCATGGCGCGCTTCGCGCAGGCGCCGGTACACGCCTTCGTCGCCCCAGGCCTCGACCCAGCCGGGCTCGCGCTGCGGCAGGTTGCCGCGCATCGGAAACGGCGTGTCGGGCAGGTTCAGCGTCGCGCGGTAGTCGGTCGGAGCATCGAGCTCGTCAGCCATGTCGGATCCTCTGGGGAGAGCGCCTGCCGCGAAGCGGCCCTGGAATCAGCTTGGTGCTCGCGGCGGGGCGGAGCAGCCGGCGGCGGGTCGCATCGGCACGATGCGAGGGCGCGCCGCCGGTCAAATTCGATCGCGTGTCGTCTGCCTTCCCGTCGCCGCCCAGGTCGATGCATGGGCCGCGAGCCACGCCCGCGCGTCGACGCTGTCCTGGCGTATGGCCGCGGCGAGCGCCGCCAGCGAGTCGTAGCGGGCTTCGTCGCGCAGTTTTTCGAGCAGTTCCACGCGGACGAGTCTACCGTAGCCCCCTTCCGGGCCGAGGCTGGCGGGCCAGTCGAAGACATGCGTTTCGAGGAGGACGCGGCCGCTCTCGTCGACCGTCGGCCGCCGCCCGAGGCTGGCGACGCCGGCCAGGGCGTGCGGCCCGAGGCCGTGGACACGAACCACGAAGATGCCCATGGCGGCTGGCTTCGGGTGCGGGAAGCGGACGTTGAGCGTTCGAAAGCCGTCCCCCGCGCCCGGCCGCGTGGCGCCCAGCTCGCGCCCGAGTCGGGCCCCGGCGATGACGTGGCCGCTGATGCTGTAGGGGCGACCGAGCAGCGCTTCGGCCCGGCCCATGTCCCCCGTGGCAAGCGCCTCGCGCACCGCCGAGCTCGAGACGCGTGCGCCGTGCACCTCGTAGCTCATCATGCGGGCGACGTCGAAGCCGTGCACCGCGCCCGCGGCGTCGAGCATCGCGTAGTCGCCGGCGCGCCGGGCGCCGAAGCGGAAGTCGTCGCCGACGAGGACGTAGCGGGTGCCGAGCCCGCGAACGAGCACCTGTTCGATGAAGGCGTTCGGCGACTGGGCCGCGAATGCGGCGTCGAAGCGGACCACGATCGTCTGCGCGACGCCGCAGCGGGCCAGCTCTTCGAGCTTGTCGCGCAAGGTCGCGATGCGCGCTGGCGCCGCTTCGGGCTTGCCGGCCAGGCGCGCGAAATAGTCTCGCGGGTTGGGCTCGAACGTCATCACCGTCGGCGCCAGACCTCGGTGTGCGGCCTCGGAGACGAGCAGGGCAAGCATTGCCTGGTGGCCGCGATGCACGCCGTCGAAGTTGCCTACGGTCAGGGCGCAGCCGTTGGGAAGCGCGCTGCGCTGGATGCCATGGCGGACGCGCATTCTCGTCCTAGTCAGCGAGCGTCATCGGGCCGCCCGCAAGTCGCCGAACGCAGCGTAGAAGCCGAGGCCGATGTAGGTCGCGGCGGTGGCGTAGCGCGTCGCCGCGCGGCGGCGGCCGGCCGCGAAGGCGCGGGCGACGGTGCCGGCGGCGAGCACGTAGGCGGTGTCGGTGGCCGCGGCGACGGCGACGAAGACGGCGCCGAGCAGCGCGACCTGCGGCAAGGCCGCGACGCCGGGGTCGATGAACTGGGGCAGGAAGGCGGCGAAGAAGAGGGCGGTCTTGGGATTGAGCAGGGCGACCAGGAAGCCGTCGCGAAACACCGCGGCCGCGCGAGAGCGCAACCGCGAGGCGACGTCGTCGATCGCCCCGGCGTCGCGGCGTCGCAGCGCCATCGCGCCAAGGAACACGAGGTAGGCCGCGCCGGCGAGCTTCACGGCCGTGAAGGCCGTCGCCGAAACGGCCAGCAGCGCCGCCAGGCCGAGCGCGGCGCCGAGCGCGTTGCCGAGGTTGCCGAGGGCGACACCGGCGACCGACACGAGGCCGTTTCGGCGCCCTTCGGCGAGCGTGCAGGTGACGATGAAGGCGATGCCGGGCCCGGGCAGGACGGCGAGGACGAAGCTCGCCATCAGGAAGGCGGGGCCGGGGGCGGAGACGGCAGACAGCGCGCTCATTCGGATCAGGCGGGGCCCCGGAGGGCGCGGCCGATTATCGACGAGCGCCGTCGCAGCCGCGCACGGCTCGCGCAGGATGGCGCCGGCAGGCACGCTTCGTCCAGGCAGCGAACGCGCCGAGCATGGGCCTGGCCGGTCCGGTCATCGCCGGCGGCGGCCGAGCCAGATGACCGTGGCGACGACCAGCAGCCCGCCGGCCACCTGCACCGGCGCGATGGTCTGGCCGAGGATCGCCCAGGCGAGCACGAGCGCGAAGATCGGCTCGATGTTCATGATCGCCGAGTTGCCGACGACGCCCAGGCGCGGCAGCACGGTGAAGAGGATGGTGATCGCGGTGCCGTAGAGGAAGGTCAACGCGAACAGGCCCCACCAGCCGGCCGCCGCGTCGGGCAGGTGCGGGCCACCTTGCATCGCGACGACGGCGAGCGCGATGGCCGCGACCATGGCCATGGTGCTGGCGGTGCGCAGCCGCCCGTCGAGCTCGCCGGCCTCGTGCTGCGTCAGCACGAGCGCGAGGCCGAAGGTGGCTGCGGCGGCCAGCGCGAAGGCGACGCCGCTGCCGATGCGGCTCCACTGCGCCTCCGCGCCAAGGCCGGAGGCGGCGCCGAAGACATCGAGGGCCAGCGCCAGGCCGATCAGCATCACCGGCATGGCCTGGACGACGCGGCGCTCGGCGCGGTGCTTGTAGACCACGCGCGCCCAGAGGGCCGTCCACAGCGGATAGGTGTTGAAGGCGAGCAGCGCCAGCGCCACCGGCAGCCGCGCCACTGAAGAGTAAATGCACAGACTCTGAATGCCGACGAGCAGGCCGATCGCCGGCAGGGCGCGCCGATTCCTCACCGTCAGCCGCACCGGCACCCGCTGGACGACCGCCAGCAGCCCGACCACCATGGCCGTGATGGCGCTGCGAAAGCTCACCGCGGTCGCGACGTCGACGCCGTGATCGAAGGCCAGCCGCGCCGCGACGTGGTTGGCGCCCATCATGAGCGCGATGAGCAGGAGCGTCGCGAAGGCCGAGCCCGAGAGGGCAGGGCGTCGAACGACGGTGTCGGTCATGCGGCCATTCTGGCCGCGCTCCTGGGACTTGTCCGCGGAGCCAGCCCGACAAGGCCCCGAACCCGGCGCCACAATGGCAGCAACACCTCGACTGCGCTCCGATCCTGGCGATCGCCGCCGGCACCAGCATCCTCGCGTTTGCGCTCTCGCCATGAGGTCCGACGCTGCCTTCTCCTTCTGCGGAGCTTTCATGATCGTTCGGACTCTCGCCCTGTCGCTCGCCCTCGTCGGCGCCACTGCCCAGGTGGCCGCGCAGGGCGCGTCGGCACCCGCGGCCGCGGTGCCGCTCATCGCCCGGAGCAAGATCTTCGGCAACCCGAGCAAGGTCGGCGGCCGGCTCAGTCCCGACGGGCGCTGGCTCTCGTGGATCGCGCCGCGCGACGGGGTGCTCAACGTCTGGGTCGCGCCGGCTGGCGAGCCGGCGAAGGCGAAGCCTCTCACCGCCGAGAAGACGCGCCCGATCCGGTCGACCTTCTGGGCGCCGGACTCGAAGACGGTGCTCTACATCAACGACAAGGGCGGCGACGAGAACTTCCTGCTCTACGGCGTCGACCCGGCAACGGGCACGCAACGAAGCTTCACGCCGTTCGAGAAGACCCGGGTGCGCATCGTCGGCATCAGCCGGACGGTGAAGGATCGGATCCTCGTCGGCATCAACAACCGCGACCCGCGCTGGCACGACATCTACAGCCTCGAGCTGGCGAGCGGCCGGCTCACGCTGCTGCAGAAGAACGACGGCTACGGTGACTACCTGGCCGACGACGAGCTCGTCGTGCGCATCGCCGAGAAGTCGCGCGACGACGGTGGCACCGACTATTTCCGCGTCGTTGGCGGGCGGGTCGAATCGGCGCCGTTCGTCAGCGTCGGCCTCGACGATTCGCAGACGACCCAGCCGCTCGGCTTCACGCGGGACGGCAAGACGCTCTACTGGACCGATTCGCGCGGTCGGGACACGGCGGCGCTGCTGGCACAAGATGTGGCCTCGGGTGCGACCAGGGTCGTCGCGAGCGACCCGCGCGCCGACATCGCCGAGGGCCTCTTCGATCCGCAGACGGGCCGCGTCCAGGCCTATGCCGTCGACTACCTGAAGAACGACTACGTCGCGCTCGGCGCCAGCCTTCGCGCCGATCTCGACTTCCTGAGGCGTGCGGCGAAGAGCGGCGAGTTCGTCGTCACGTCACGCACCGACGCCGACGACCGCTGGCTGGTCGTGATCGACCCCGTCACGTCGCCGAGCTCGACCTGGCTCTACGACCGCGGCGCGCACCGGCTGAGCGAGCTCTACGTCAGCCGGCCCGAGCTCGAAGGGGCGCCGCTGGTGCAGATGTTTCCGCAGGAGATCAAGGCCCGCGACGGGCTGACGCTGGTGTCCTACCTGACGTTGCCGAAGGCTGCCGATGCCGACGGCGACGGCCGGCCGGAGCGCCCGTCGCCGATGGTGCTCTTCGTCCACGGCGGCCCGTGGGCGCGCGACAGCTACGGCTACAGCGGCATCCACCAGTGGCTGGCCAATCGCGGCTACGCCGTGCTGTCGGTCAACTTTCGCGGCTCCACCGGCTTCGGAAAGGGCTTCATCTCCGGCGGCGATCTGCAATGGGGCCGCCGCATGCAGGACGACCTGCTCGACGCCGTCGCCTGGGCGGTGCACGCGGGCGTGACGCGGGCCGACCAGGTGGCGATCCTGGGCGGCTCGTACGGCGGCTATGCGGTGCTCGCCGGCCTCGCCTTCACACCGACCGCGTTCGCCTGCGGCGTCGACATCGTCGGCCCGTCGAACCTCTTCACGTTGCTGCAGACGATCCCGCCGTACTGGGAAGCGGGCAAGCAGCAGTTCTACAAGCGCATGGGCGACCCGAACACAGAGGCCGGCCGGGCCCTGCTCAAGGAACGCTCCCCGCTCAACTTTGCCGATCGCATCGCGCGCCCTCTGCTCATCGGGCAGGGGGCCAACGACCCGCGCGTCAACGTGCGCGAGTCCGACCAGATCGTCGCGGCGATGACGGAAAAGAACATCCCGGTCACCTACATCGCCTTTCCTGACGAGGGCCATGGCTTCGCTCGTCCGGTCAACAGCCTGGCCTTCTTTGCCGCCACCGAGAACTTCCTCGGCCAGTGTCTCGGCGGGCGGGCGGAGCCGATCGGCGACGCCATGCGCGGCTCGAGCGCGGAGGTCAGGCAAGGCGCCGCGTTCGTCCCGGGGCTCGCCGCGGCGACGGCAGCGAAGTAGGCGAGGGCCGGGCACGCAATGCTGACCGGATTGCGCCTCGCCGCCCAGCGGGTCGGCCAGGGCCGCACGTTGCGTGCCGTGCTGCGCAGCTGCACGCGCCTGCTTTCGGAGCGCGGCGGTGCCAACAGCGGCGCCATCGCCGCCGAGCTCGTGCAGCGGTTCGGCGAGCTCGACGAAGCCGGCCAGCTCGAGTTCTTCGAGCATCTGGCGCGCGATTTCAGCCCGGCACCCGCGGTGGTGCTGAAGGCGGCGACCGCCTATGCGGCGCAACCGGCGGCGGCTACCCTGATCGCCTTGACGAAGGCGGCCGAGCCGCCACGGCAGGAACTGCTGCGCCGAATCAACCAGGCCGCCGGCGGCACGGCGGCGATCATCGCGATGCGTCGCACGCTGCTCGGCCGGCTGCGTGAGCGGCCCGAGCTGGCCGCACTCGAGTCCGATCTGCTGCACCTGCTCTCGAGCTGGTTCAATCCCGGCTTCCTGCAGATGCAGCAGGTCGACTGGAATTCGCCGGCCCGCCTCCTCGAGCAGCTGATCGAGCACGAGGCGGTGCACGCCATCGACGGCTGGGACGACCTGCGGCGGCGACTCGGCAGCGACCGCCGCTGCTTCGCCTTCTTTCATCCGCAACTGCCCGGCGAGCCGCTCATCTTCGTCGAGGTCGCCCTCGTCGCCGAGATGCCAGCCGCCATCGGCCCGCTGATCGACAAGCGCGCCGAACCGATGCCGGCCGAGCACTACAAGGTGGCGACCTTCTATTCGATCAGCAACTGCCAGCCCGGCCTGCGCGGCGTCTCGCTCGGCAACTTCCTCATCAAGCGGGTGGCCGAGCAGCTCAAGCGCGAGCTGCCGCAGCTGAAGACCTTCTGCACGCTCTCGCCGGTGCCCGGCTTCGCCCGCTGGCTGCGCGACACCGCCGACGTCGGCGCCATCGACCCGACGCTGCGGTCGCGCGCCGCCCGCCTGGCCGAGTCGCGCCAGCTCGTGCTCGACGTCGCGGGGGCCCGGCCCTCGTCAGCCGCCCTCGCGGCCGCAGGCGAGCCACTGTGCGAGGCCCTGCGGCGCCTGTGCGCGGCCTACGTCCTGCATGGCACCGCCGCGGGCCAGGGTGACCCGGTCGCCCGCTTCCATCTCGACAACGGGGCCCGCCTGGAGCGCGTCAACGCGCTCGCAGACGGTTCGGCCAACGGCTTGCGCCAGTCGTTTGGGACGATGGTGAACTATCTGTATGCGCTCGACCACATCGAGGCGAACCACGAGCTCTTCGTTCGCGGCGGGGTGGCCCACGCGCGTGCGGTCGCGGGCACGATCTGACGTATCGGCCGTAGCCGAGATGGCCTGATCCGGTCGGCTCGTCGCCGATGCCTACCGCTGTTGCTTCAACGCCGTGACCTCGATCTCGATCTTCATGCGCGGGTCGGCGAGGACGGCCGAGATCATCATCGCCGCCGGCCGCACCTCGCCGAAATGGCGTCGCAGCACCGGCCAGCACGATTCGAAGGCTGCGGCGTCGGTCAGCACGTAGGTGACGCGGACCACGTCAGCGAGGCCGGAGCCCGCCTGAGCCAGGGCCGCGGCGATGTTTCTCAGGCACTGCTCGGTCTGCTCCGGCAGGCTGTCGGCGATCGTCATCGTCGAATAGTCGAAGCCGGTCGTGCCCGACACGAACACCCACTCGCCGGCGACCACGGCGCGCGAGTAACCGATGGCGGCTTCGAAATCGGAGCCCGAGCTGATGAGTTGTCGGTCGATTCTCGTCATGTCACCTCCAGCCATGCCGGCAGATAGAGACGTTCATTTTGGCTTCCCCGCAGCCGGTCGTCGTGATCCCGGAGGCCGGCGCCGCGTCGGTGACGCGGCCGCGGCGTCGGCGAGCCGCACCCATGCCGGGGCATGGTCGCTCGCGCCCTCGCGACCACGCATCTCTCGGTCGACGCCGGCATCTTCGATCCGTGCTGCGAGCCCGTCGCTCAACAGCAGGTGATCGATGTGCAGGCCGGCGTCGCGCGGCCAGGCCTGGCGCACGTAGTCCCAGAAGGTGTAGAGGCGGGCGTGCGGATGCACGGCACGCAGCGCGTCGGTCCAGCCTTGCGCCAGCAGCGTGCGGAAGGCGGCGCGCGGCGCCGGCTGCAGGAGCGCGTTGTCGCGGTACGCGTTGCTCTTGCTCACGTAGATGTCGGCGTCGGTCGGCACGACGTTGAAGTCGCCGGCCAGGACCACCGGATGGCCGCTGGCATGCAGGCTGGCGGCGTGCGCGATCAGCCGCTCGAACCAGGCGAGCTTGTAGACGAATTTCGGCCCCGGCTGCGGATTGCCGTTCGGCAGGTAGATCGATGCGACGAGGACGCCATGGATCGCCGCTTCGAGGTAGCGCGCCTGGGCATCGTCGGTTGCGCCAGGCAGCGCGCGCCTGACTTCGATCGGCTCGGCATCGCGGGCCAGGAGCGCGACGCCGTTCCACGTGCGCTCCCCGCAAGCAATGGCACCGTACCCGGCGGCCTCGATCGCGGCGCGCGGGAAGGCGGTGTCGGTGCAGCGGGTCTCCTGCAGGGCGACGATGTCGGGCCGGCTCTCGGCCAGCCACTCGAGCAGCAGCGGCAGGCGGCGGACGACCTGGTTGACGTTCCAGGTGGCGAGCTTCACCGAGCGTCGCGGCCGGCTCGGACGTCGATCGATGGCCCGCGGTTCACCGGCTCACTGCAGCTTGATCTCACCATCGAAGCGCACGCTGAGCGACAGGCCGGCGACAACAAGCGTCGCGCTCGCCGGAAGCGACTCCGTGCCCTTGATAGCGCCGGAGGAAATCGCCTTGTCGACGGCCTGTTCGATCTCGCGCTGCGAACCGACGCCGACCGTCTTCAGGAACTTGCGCAGGCTGAGGTTGAAGGCTTCTTCGTTCATGGTCATCTCCGCTGGAGTGATGTGATTCACCATGATGCCAGCCGGCCGCCCGATGCGGCAGTCTCCGGTCATGGGCAGGCGGGGCCTGGCGCCCGTTCGACGACGAGGACTTCGATGAACGCACCCTTTCGTGCCGACCAGGTCGGCAGCCTGCTCAGACCGGCCGCGCTGGCCGACGCGCGCCGCCGCTTCAAGGCCGGCGAGCTCGACGCCGCCGCCCTGAAGGCAATCGAGGACGACGCCATCGTCGCCGCGGTGCGGCGCCAGGAAGCGCTCGGCCTCGAAGGCATCACCGACGGCGAGTTCCGACGCGACTGGTGGCATCTCGACTTCCTCGCCAGCCTCGAGGGCGTGACGCTGCAGGACAACCCTGGCCCGAAGTTCAAGATCACCGGCCAGAGCGAGCAGCCGCCGATTCCGGTGGTCACCGGCCGGGTCGCGTGCCGGGCGCCGATCATGGCCGACCACTTCGCCTTCCTGAAGGCGACGACGACGAAGACGGCGAAGATGACGATCCCGTCGCCATCGATGCTGCACCTGCGCGGCGGCAGGGCGTCGATCTCGAGCGAGGTCTACCCCGACCTCGACGCCTTCTGGGCCGACGTGGCCGAAGCCTATCGCCAGGCAATCGCCCATCTGGCCGAGGCCGGTTGCCGTTACCTGCAGCTCGACGACGTGACCTTCGCCTACCTGTGCGACCCGAGGATTCAGGCCAGCTGCCGCGCCAACGGCGACGACCCCGAGCGGCTGCCGCAGACTTACGCCGACGTCATCAACCGTGCCCTCGCCGGCCGGCCGAAGGACATGCGGGTCACGATCCACACCTGCCGCGGCAATTTCAAGAGTGCGTGGGTCGCCGAGGGCGGCTACGACCCGGTGGTCGAGGCGATGTTCTCGACCGACGTCGACGGCTACTTCATGGAGTTCGACAGCAGCCGGGCCGGCGGCTTCGAGCCGCTGCGGGCGCTGCAGCGAAGCGGCGGCAGCGCCGCGAAGAAGGTGGTGCTCGGCCTCGTCACCACCAAGCTCGGCGAGCTGGAGGACAAGGACGCGCTGAAGCGGCGCATCGACGAGGCGGCCGCCTTCGTGCCACTGGATCGTCTTTGCCTGTCACCGCAGTGCGGCTTCTCGAGCACGCACCATGGCAACGCGCTCTCGCAGGACGACCAGTGGCGAAAGCTCGAGCGTGTGGTCGAGGTCGCCGGCGACGTCTGGGGCTGAGGCCGCGCGGCGAAGGCGAGCGGGCACGTGCGGGCGGCCGGGCCCTCCGGTCAGCGATCGAAACGAGCCTCGTCGGACGAGAGCCAGCGCCACGCGCCGGGCGCGAGGTCGTCGACCCGCACGCCGGCGAAAGCGCTCCGGTGCAGTGCCTCGACGCGGTTGCCGACGGCGGCGACCATGCGCTTGACCTGGTGGTACTTGCCTTCGCCGAGCGTCAGACGCAGCGAGCTCGGCCCGGTCGCCTCGCAGGCCGCGGCGCGCACCGATCCCGGGTCGTCGTGCAGCACGACGCCGGCGCACAGCTGCTCGATCTGCGCCGCGTCGACCGGGTGCCGGCAAGACACCTCGTAGACCTTCGGCGCGAGGTGCTTCGGCGAAGTGAGGCGGTGGATGAGGACGCCGTCGTCGGTGAAGAGGAGGACCCCGGTCGTGTCCTCGTCGAGCCTGCCGATGGCCTGCACGCCGCGCCGGCGCAGCGGCAGCGGCAGCAGCGCATAGACGCTCGGGTGGTGGCGTGGCTTCTGCGAGCACTCGTGGCCCGACGGCTTGTTCATCGCGATCACGGCGCGGGCCTGGAAGACCCAGCGCTCGCCATCGACCGTGAACGCCAGGCCCTCGGGATCGACCTCGTCGGCTGGTTCGCTGCGCACCGCGTCGTCGATCCGGACGAGGCCGGCCCCGAGGAGCGCCGCGCATTCCCGACGCGTGCCGAAGCCCTGCGTGAAGAGGACGTCGGCAAGCCTCACGAACAGCGACAGGTCAGTAAGTCAGCTCGAGCAGGACGATGTGGTTGTCGGCGGCGGGCCAGGCGCGGCCGACGATGCGCTCGCCGTTGAACTCGCCGACGACGGCGCGGTTCGGCTCGTCGGCGACCTTCAGCCGCGCTGTCGAGAGGCCGGGGACGCCCGGCGGGATACCAGCCGGCGGGCTGGTGCCGTCGAGCGCGATGCGGTCGCGCGGCAGGCCGAAGTACCCGCGCGGGCGGCTGAGCACGACGAGCGAGCGGGCACTGCGGTCGGCATCGGCCAGCCGCTCGGCTCGCAGGCTCACCACCGACGACGAGCGCGGGAAGGGCGAGCGGTAGATGTGCGTCGTCGCGTAGCCGGGCGCGGCGATCACGAACTCGTAGGTCGCGCCGGCGTCGGCACGGAACGGCCCCCAGCGGCCGTCGGTGCCGATCGTCTTCTGCAGTTTCGCGTCGCCGAGCCGTTCGCCGGTGGCAGGGCGCGTCTCGTAGACCTGGACCGAGGCGCCGACCAGCGGCAGGTTGGTTGCAAAGCCGCCCTGGGCGTTGTTCAGGCCGCGGCCGCTCACCGTCCCGTCGAGCACGATCGGGTTCTCGGCGACGATGGCCAGCGTCGTCGGTCCCTTGCCGGCGATGAACCGGTAGGTCTCGGCAAAGGCCGCGGGGCTGAACGACGTCTCGCGGTGGTCGACGCCGGCGATCACCACGTTCTCGGCTCCCTTCAGTGCCGGGCCCTCGTAGGTGACGCCGGTGGGCTTGCCGGGCGCGCCGATCCAGACGCCATCGGGCTGCGCGTACTTGTCGTTGTGGTCGGAGCGGATCGTCATCCAGCCGATGCCGGGTGCCACCTCGTCGCCACGCGGTCCCTGCGGCGCGTTCAGGCCGCTGAGGAACGGCCCGGCGCCGTTGAACTCGCTGCCCTGCCGGCCGCCGGCGTCGGCGAAGACGCCATGGTTCGGCACGCCACCGAGGACGACGTGCGAGACCACCGCCGCGCCGCCGCCGTTGGCGATGAAGTTGCGGATGGCATAGCCGCCGCGCGAGTTGCCGACAAGCGCGACCTTGGCGGCGCCGGTGGCGGCGAGCACCTTCTTCACCTCGGCCGCGAGGAAGGCCATGTGCTCGGCGGTCGAGGTGCGGCCGGGCTGGGCCTTGGTGTCGTCGTCGCGGGCCAGCGGGTAGGGCAGGTCGATCGCGTGCAGGCGGTCGCGCGGCCAGCCGTTCGATTCGAAGCGCCAGATCGTCGTCATCCAGAGCGCCGCGGTGTCGCCGTTGCCGGGCACGAAGACGATCGGCGGCATCGACGCGTTGTCGGGGCGGGTTGCGCAAGCGCCGAGCGGCACGGCGCCGGCGGCTGCGGCGGCGAGGAGAAGTCGGCGTCGTGACATCGAGTGCGGTGCGGCGGTCTTCGGATTCATGGCTTGGCTCGTCTCGTGGTTGTAGGGGATCAGGCGGTACGCGCCGCGAAGTCGGCCGCCGAGGGCAGGGCCGGCAGGCCCTCGCCCGCCAGCGACGTCGCGGCGCGGACGCCGCGCAGCACCGCGTCGGCGAGGACGTCGGCCGCGAGCGCGCCGATCAGCGTGGTGTGGACTCGCCGGCCGGCGGCACCGGTGGCCAGGGCGAAGACGACGTCGCCGTCGCCCATCGTGTGCACCGGCCGGATCGTCCGCGCCAGCCCGTCGTGCGCCATCTGCGCGACCTTCGTCGCCTCGGCCTTGGTCAGCACGGCGTCGGTGGCGACGATGGCCAGCGTGGTGGCGGCGCCGGCCTCGCCCTGCAGCGAGCGCGGCCAGTCGCCGCGGCGCAGCGCCGCCATCTGGTCGAGGAAGCCGCCACCGTCGTCGCTTCGCGCGCCGGCGACGAGACGGCCGCTCGACGGATCGACGACGTCGCCCAGCGCGTTCACGGCGACGAGCGCAGCCACCGTGACGCCGCCGACGGTGAGCGAAGCGGTGCCGAGGCCTCCGCGCATCGCCCGGCCGATGCCGAACAGCTTGCCGACGCTCGCTCCGGCGCCGGCACCGACGTTGCCTTCGGCAGGCGTCGCCCGCGTCGCCGCCGCGCAGGCGGCATGGCCGGCGGCCGCGTCGGGCCGGATCGAGGCGTCGCCGATCCAGAGGTCGAACAGGATCGCGGCCGGAACGATGGGCACGGTCACGGCCGTGCCGCCGGGCCGCTTCGGGCCGACGGCGATGCCGATGCCGCGCTCGTCGAGCCAGCGCATGACGCCGCCGGCGGCATCGAGGCCGAAGGCGCTGCCGCCCGAGAGCAGCACGGCGTGCACCTTCTCGACCGTATTCAGCGGCGACAGCAGCTCGGTCTCTCGCGTGCCCGGTGCGGCACCGCGAACGTCGACGCCGCAGACCGCGCCGCCCTCGGCCAGCACGACGGTGCAGCCGGTCGGCCGGCGCGGGTCGGTGAAGTGGCCGACCGCGAGGCCGCTCACGGCGGTGAGCCCGAAGGTCGTCGACATCGTCGCGGGGGTGGCGGTCGGCTCGATCGGCGCCGCGGCGGAAGGCAAGGTCTCCTTCAGGCGAACACGCCCGCGGTGTCCTGCATGCGCGCCGACACCTCGTCCAGGTGGTGCAGCGTATCGCCGAAGGTCATCTCCATCACGGTCAGGCGCTTGAAGTAGTGGCTCGCCGCGTACTCGTCGGTGACGCCGATGCCGCCGTGCAGCTGGATGCATTGCTGGCCCACGTAGCGCATCGACTGGCCGAGCTGCACCTTGGCCTGCGAGAGCGCGCGCCGGCGCGCCGGCGCCGGCTCGCCGAGCTTCAGGCTGGCGAAGTAGCTCATCGATCGCGCCAGCTCGAGCTGCATCTTCACGTCGGCCATGCGGTGCCTGAGCGCCTGGAAGGTGGCGATCGTCACCCCGAACTGCTTGCGGGTGTTCATGTACTCGACGGTGAGTTTGACCAGCGCGTCCATGGCGCCGACGGCTTCCGCGCACAGCCCTGCGATGCCGATGTCGACGGCGGCTTCGAGCGCGGCCAGGGCTTCCCCCGCCGGCAAGAGGACGGTGGCCCGGGCGCCGTCGAGCACGAGATCGGCTGCGGCGGCAGCGTCCTGGGTCGGGTACGGACGCACCCTGACGCCGGGCGCGTTCTTCTCGACGAGGAAGAGGGCGACGCCGTTGCCGTCGTCGGCGCCGCCCGTGGCGCGCGCGGAGACGATGAAGGCATCGGCCGCGGCACCCGCCGGCACGACGATCTTCGTGCCGGTGAGCTGGCACGCATCGCCGCTGCCTTCGGCCTTCGTCTCGACGTGGCTGAGCCGATACCGCGAGTGGCGCTCCTCCTGGGCAAGCACGACGATAGCGTCGCCGCCGGCCAGCCGCGACAGCAGGGCCTGGCCCGCCGGCGCGGCCGCCAGCAGGTGGGTGGCGACGAGCGCCACCGGCGCATAGGGCTCGAGCACGAGGCCGCGCCCCAGCTCTTCCATGACCACCATGGCGTCGACGGCGCCGAAGCCCATGCCGCCTTCGGCCTCGGGCACCTGCAGGCCGAGGAGGCCGAGGTCGGCCAGCCCTTTCCAGGCCTCCTTCGAGAACCCGCCGGCCGCGACGATCTTGCGGCGCGCCTCGAAGGTGTAGCTCTTCTCGACCCACCGGCGAACCGACTCGCGGAGCATCTCCTGGTCGTCGCTGAAATCGAAGTCCATGGTCAGCTCCCGAGAACCGTCTGGGCGACGATATTGCGTTGCACTTCGTTCGACCCGCCGTAGATGGTCGTCTTGCGCATGTTGAAGTAGGTGGCGGCGAGCGGGGCGACGAAGGCGGCGCCGGACAGGTCGCCCTGCCAGCCGGCTTCCATCGCCTCGTTGTCGAGCGGCAGCGCGGCGGGCCCGGCCGCGAGCATCATGAGCTCGCTGTAGCGTTGCTGGATCTCGCTGCCGCGGATCTTCAAAAGGCCGGCGACGTCGAGGCTCTGCTTGCCGCTCTTTTCCGCCGACAGCACGCGAAGCACCATCATCTCGAGCGCGACCACCTCGACCTCGAGGCGGGCGATCTCGTCGCGAAAGCCGCCCCTCTCGTAGACGCCTTCGGCGCGGGCGATCCGCTTCAGCCGCTCGAGCTCGCGCTTGGCGCGGTTGACGTCGGCGATGTTGGTCCGCTCGTGGGCGAGCAGGTGCTTGGCGTAGGTCCAGCCCTTGTTCTCCTCGCCGATCAGCTGGTCGGCCGGCACCTCGACGTTGTCGAACCAGACCTCGTTGACCTCGCGCTCGCCGTCCATCGTGATGATCGGGCGCACGGTGACGCCCTTCGACTTCATGTCGATGAGGAGAAAGCTGATGCCGGTCTGCGGCTTGCCGTCGCTCGAGGTGCGCACGAGGCAGAAGATCCAGTCGCCGTACTGGCCGAGGGTGGTCCATGTCTTCTGGCCGTTGACGATGAACTTGTCGCCGTCCTTCGTGTGCACGCGCTCGGCGCGGGTCTTCAGCGACGCCAGGTCGGAGCCCGAGCCGGGCTCGCTGTAGCCCTGGCTCCACCAGACCTCGCCGCTGGCGATGCCGGGCAGGAAGCGCTTCTGCTGCTCGGGCGAGCCGAACGCCATGATGACGGGCGCCACCATCACCGGGCCGAAGGGAATGACGCGCGGCGCGCCGGCCAGAGCCGTCTCTTCCTCGAACAGGTGCTTCTGGATCGCGTTCCAGCCGGGGCCGCCGAACTCCTTCGGCCAGCCCCAGCCGAGCCATCCCTGCTTGCCGAGGATCTTCGCCCAGCGCTGCATGTCGTCGCGCGAGAGGCGGATGGAATGGCGGACCTTGTCGCTGATTTCCTTCGGCAGGTTGTCGGCGACCCAGGCGCGGATCTTGGCGCGAAAGGCCAGCTCTTCCGGGGTGAAATCGAGATTCATGACGTTCCCGTACGAGGCAGGGACGATGGTTTTAGCACGTTCAAGGGAGCCCCACTGTCGCTGGCTGGACAGCGCCGCCACCCAGGAATAATCGTTGTCCATGACGAAGCCCGGGTTCGGCGCGACGATCGGCGCGCTCGCCACCGGGCAGCTGCTGACCTGGGCCGCGCTCTTCTACGGCTTCTCGTCGTTCGTGCTGTCGATGCAGCGCGAGGCGGAGTGGAGCCGGCCCGAAGTGATGGGCGCCTTCACCCTCGGCCTGGCCATTTCGGGCCTCGCGACCTACGCCGTCGGCGCCGCGATCGACCGCGGGCACGGACGGGCGGTGCTCGTGCTCGGCGCCGCGCTCGGTGGCCTCGGCTTCATCGGCTGGTCGTTCGCGAGCAGTCTCGGCGGGCTCTATGCGAGCTGGGCCGTCATCGGCGTGGCCATGGCGATGACGCTCTACGACCCGGTGTTCAGCGAGGTGACGCGACGCTTTCCCGATCGCTACCGGCAGGCGATCACGACGCTGACGCTGGTCGGCGGCCTCGCCAGCACGCTGTCGTTTCCATCGGCCGCCTGGCTGATCGGCCGGTTCGGCTGGCGCGGCGCCTTGCTGGCGATCGGCGTCTTCCTCGTCGTCGTGGTGGCGCCGCTCCACGGCTGGGCGCTGTCGGGCACGCCGACGCCGAGGGTCACCGGCGAGCGGCCCGCCGTGCTGCCGGGTACGCGCATCGGCGAGGCGATGCGCGGGCCGGCGTTCTGGCTCCTGACGCTGGCCTTCACCTGCCACGCCTTCGTCGCTGCGGCGCTCTGGGCGCACGTCATCCCGGCGTTCGCGGAAAAGGGCCTCGACGAGGCGAGGTCGCTCGCCGTCGTCGTCTGGTTCGGGCCGGCGCAGATCGCGGGCCGGCTCGCCTTCGTCGCCTTCGGCTCGCGCCTGACGCCGCGTCAGCTCGGCATCGCCGTGCTCGCCGGTGTGCCCGTCGCGTTCACGCTCTTCGCGTTTGCCAACGGCTTTGCCGGGCTGGTCGCCTTCGCCGTGCTGTTCGGCATCTCCAACGGCCTGACGACGATCGTGCGCGGCCACATCGTGCCGTCGTTCTTCGGCGCCCGCGAGGTCGGCCGGATCAGCGGTGCCATGAGCTCGATCACATTGTTCGCGCGCGCCGCCGCGCCGCTCGGCGCCGCCTGGCTGCTGCTCACGCTGCACAGCTATCGCGGCGTCGGGCTGGCGCTGGCAGCGGTCGGCGTCGTCGCCACGCTGTCGTTCTGGGCCGCGCGTTCGCGGCCACGGCGGGCCGAGGCGATTTAGGCCCTAAATCACGGGCGCTTGTCGAGCGTCATGCGGTCGTTGGCGCGCCGCATCTGGAACCGTGTCAGGTAGCTGTTGCCGAGCAGCACATAGGGTAGCGCGGCCGGGAGCACGCTCGCCTCGACGTTGAAGACTTCGACATCGCCGATCCGAACCGAGTTGAGCGCTATCCGGTACGTCGGCACCGAGCCGTTGGCGGTGTGCGTGAATCCGATCCGACCGTTCTTGTAGGCGAGGCCGATGCGGTCGGCTTCTGCCTGGCCGATGGCGATCGTCGTCGCGCCGGTGTCGACGACGAAGCGGACGCTGCGGCCGTTGATCGTTCCCGAGGTGACGAAATGCCCGCCGCCGTCGGCGGGCAGGATGATCTGGCTGCCCGTGCCTTCGCTGGCGGCGCCGCCGAGGTTGGCGGGGGCGCCGCCGAGCAGCAGGGTCAGCCGCTTGCCCTGGATCTCGACCACTGCGTCGTTGCCGGTGACGCTGACGAGGCGAACGCCTCCGACCGTGCTGCCCACCGCGACGTTTCTCGCCTTGCCGTCGATCACCAGCAGCGCCCGGCCGCCGAGGCTGCCGCCCATCGACACCGTCTGGGCCGAGGCGCCGGCGGCGGCCAGCGCCGCCAGCAGGGCAAGGACGACGCGCACGTCAGTCGCGGAAGTTATTGAACGACAGCGGCTGGTCGGCGAGCTCCTTGCGGATCAGCGCCATCGCGGCCTGCAGGTCGTCGCGCTTGGCGCCGCTGACGCGAACCGTGTCGCCCTGGATGGAGGCCTGCACCTTGAGCTTGCTCTGCTTCATGGTCTGCTGCAGCAGTTTCGCCGTCTCGCTGTCGATGCCGCTCTTCACCACGAGCGGCTGCTTGACCTTGTCGCCGCCGATCTTCTCGATCTTGGCGCTGCGGTCAAGGAAGCGCACGTCGACGTTGCGCTTGGTGAGCTTGGCGATCAGGATATCGATCACCTGGCCGATCTGGAACTCGCTGTCGGCGAAAAGCGTGATTTCCTTGTCCTTCAGCTCGACCCGGGCGGCCGAGCCTTTGAAGTCGAAGCGCGTGCCGATCTCCTTGGCGGTCTGCTCGACCGCGTTCTTCACCTCGACCATGTTGGGCTCGAGCACGGTATCGAAGGTGGGCATCGTCGGTCTCCGGGGGCCGCCCGTGCCGGCGGCGAGTGACAGGGAATCGGCGAAAATTCTCCCATGCAAATCGACTCGGGGGTGAGCCTCAGACCCTACAACACGTTCGGCCTGCCGGCAGTCGCCCAGACGCTGGTGCGCATCACCAGCGACGCCGACGTGCGTCGCGTCGTCGATTCGGCCGATCTCGGCCTGGCACCCAAGTTCATCCTCGGCGGCGGCAGCAACATCATCCTCACCCGCGACATGCCGCAGATCGTCCTCAAGGTGGAGGTCAAGGGCATGCGCGTCGTCGGCGAGCGCGCCGACGCCTGGATCGTCGAGGCCGGTGCCGGCGAGAACTGGAACGACCTCGTCGAGTTCGCGCTCGACGCCGGTTGCCCCGGGCTGGAGAACCTGGCGCTGATCCCCGGCACGGCGGGCGGGGCGCCGGTGCAGAACATCGGCGCCTATGGCGTCGAGCTGAAGGACCGCTTCGAGTCGCTCGACGCCGTCGACCTCGTCACCGGGCGCAGCGTCACGCTGGGGCCCGCGATCTGCGACTTCGGCTACCGCGACAGCGTCTTCAAGCATTCGCTTGCCGGCCGCAGCCTGATCACGCGGGTGCGCTTTCGCCTGCCGCGGCCGTGGCAGCCGGTGCTCGGCTACCTCGAGCTGCAGAAGAAGATGGCCGAGACCGGCATCGCCGAGCCGACCCCGCGCCAGGTCTTCGACTGGGTGACGACCATTCGCCGCGCCAAGCTGCCCGATCCGGCACAGATCGGCAACGCGGGCAGCTTCTTCAAGAACCCGGTGGTCACGCCCGAGCAGTGCCGCGACATCATCGGCCGCGACCCGGAGATCGTCCACTACCCGATGGCCGACGGCAGCGTCAAGCTGGCGGCGGCCTGGATGATCGATGCCTGCGGCTGGAAGGGCAAGTCAGTCGGCCAGGCCGGCGTCTACGAGAAGCAGGCGCTGGTGCTGGTCAATCGCGGCGGCGCCATCGGCTCCGAGGTGATGACGCTGGCGCGGGCGATCCAGGAAAGCGTCTACGGCCGCTTCGGCATCCGGCTCCAGCACGAGCCGGTGGTGGTCTGACTGGCGCTCGCCGCGGCGATCAGCCGCCGATCGCCTTGCGGCGCTTGTCCTGCAGCTGGTCGACCTTCGTCGTCGCTTCCTTGATCGCCTTGGTCGACTGCTCCGTCATCTGCTTGCGGTAGGCGGGCATGGCCTTCGCGTCTATCACCTTGACGGCGAGCTTGCGGGCCGGCCCGAAATCGGGCTGCCCTTTCTCGTCGGGACCGAATTCCTTCACGAGCTTGTCGACGACGGCCGCAGGAAACGAGGGCAGCGGGTAGCTGGCGCCCTTCATGAAGTGCCCCTTCATCAGCGCGTAGGGGTTGAAGCCGGCATCGAGGCCGTAGACGAAGCGCACATAGCCTGCGAGCTTCATCTTCGCGGCGATCGGCTCGAGGTCCATCTGGCGCTGGCCGCGATCGAGGTTCTCGACACTCTTGGCAAGGCCGGCGACGAAGTCCTGGTTGAGCTTGATCTCGGCCTTCTTCGCCTCGATCTCGTCGTCGATCTTCTTGACATCGCCGCCCTTGGCCGCACGCGCCTGCAACTCCTTCATGTACTTGTCGATATCGGGCTGCGTGATCATGCTCGTCGGGCCGCGCATGCTGTCGAGGATCTCCCGGCGCTGCTTCATGTCGCCGATGGTGTTCATCTTGGCGCTGGCGAGCAGCATCTTCTTCGAGTCGACGACGAGGTTGAACTCGAAGGAGAAGGCGTCGTAGTCGAACTCCCAGATCCAGTCGGCATTCTTCTTCTTCGCCGTCATGACGTCGCCGGGCGCCTTGAAGTCCTTCTCGCCAAGCGACTGAACCTTCAGGTTCACAAGGCCCATCGACTTCACCCGCTTGGCCATGCCCAGCCAGACGATGTACAGGCGGTCCGCTGCCTTGGTCGTTGCGACGGTCTCGTTCCGCTTTCCGATCGATGCCATGTCGTGTCCGTGTCCCGTGAGAAAGCCCGCACTATGCGCCGGGCGGGCCTCGTCCGACAACCACTCGGGATACGGATTCGCGGCCCTCGCTCAGCCGGCGTCGTCGCCGTCGGGCGTGCGCAACTGCGGCAACGGCGCGCCGCCACCCACGCTGAGCAGGCCCGCCCTGGCGTAGGTGACCAGCTTCTCGCGCGTGTCGGCGATGTCGAGGTTGCGCATCGTCAACTGGCCGATCCGGTCCTGCGGCGAAAAGCTGGACTCGCCCTTTTCCATCGTCAGCCGCTCCGGCTTGTAGGTCAGGTTGGGCGACGTCGTGTTCATGATCGAGTAGTCGTTGCCTCGGCGCAGCTCGATCGTGACTTCGCCGCTGACGGCGCGCGCCACCCAGCGCTCGGCCGTCTCACGCAGCATGATCGCCTGCGGGTCGAACCAGCGGCCCTGGTACAGGAGACGGCCGAGCCGGCGGCCGTTGTCGCGGTATTGCTCGATCGTGTCCTCGTTGTGGATGCCGGTCACGAGCCGCTCGTAGGCGATGAAGAGCAGGGCGAGGCCGGGCGCTTCGTAGATGCCGCGGCTCTTCGCCTCGATGATGCGGTTCTCGATCTGGTCGCTCATGCCGAGGCCGTGACGGCCGCCGAGGCGGTTGGCCTCGAGCAGCAGCTCGACGAGGCCGCGGTACTCGACGCCGTTCAGCGCCACTGGCCGGCCTTCGTCGAAGCGCAC
Organism: Burkholderiales bacterium; assembly: GCA_038225015.1. GTDB lineage: Bacteria > Pseudomonadota > Gammaproteobacteria > Burkholderiales > Burkholderiaceae_C > Schlegelella_A. The sequence continues at coordinate 1,986 of JBBRFB010000010.1, read as the reverse complement.
CGTCACCGACTCGCGCTTCACCTCGACCTCGTCCTTCCACGAGGCCACGCCCATGATCGGCTGGACGATCGTGATGCCGCTCGTCAACTGCTCCAGGTCCTTGGCCTCGTGCGTCGCGCCCAGCATGTTGGAGTCGGTCGAATAGGCGTTCTCCGCCGACATCTTGTAGGCGAAGCCGGCCTGCTGCATGAAGGCCGACATCTCGGCGCGGCCGCCGAGCTCGTCGATGAAGGCCTGGTCGAGCCAGGGCTTGTAGATGCGCAGCTGCGGGTTGACGAGCAGGCCGTAGCGGTAGAAGCGCTCGATGTCGTTGCCCTTGTAGGTGCTGCCGTCGCCCCAGATGTCGACGCCGTCTTCCTTCATCGCCGAGACCAGCATCGTGCCGGTAACGGCGCGGCCGAGCGGGGTCGTGTTGAAGTAGGTGACCCCGGCGGTGGTGATGTGGAAGGCACCGCACTGGAGCGCCGCGAGGCCCTCGGCGGCGAGCTGGGCACGGCAGTCGACCAGCCGCGCCTTCTCGGCGCCGTACTGCATCGCCCGGCGCGGTATGTCGTCGTAGTCGTGCTCGTCGGGCTGGCCGAGATTCGCCGTGTAGGCATAGGGCACGGCGCCCTTGTTGCGCATCCAGTGCAAGGCTGCGCTCGTGTCGAGACCGCCGGAGAAGGCGATGCCGACTTTCTGGCCGGCTGGAAGGTGCTGGAGGATGGTGGCCATGGGTCGGCAGGTGGGGTGCGTGCGGCATGCCGGCTGGGCGACCGGGCGAAGCCGGGATCTTAGTGGAGGGCTTCGCGGCCACGCCGCGCGGGTAGACGAAGGGCGCCGGCAGCGCCGGGGGCTGGAGTAAGCTCGTCATCCCTTCGCCGTCGCGTCGCCCGATGACTGTTCCGCCCGCCCCTGCCCAGCCGGCCGCCGTGATCGAAGATCACGACGCGCTGCCGGCGGGAACCCGATTCGGCGAGTTCGAGATCCTGCGCGTTCTCGGTGTCGGCGGCTTCGGCATCGTCTACCTCGCGTACGACCACTCGCTCGAGCGCGAGGTCGCGCTCAAGGAGTACATGCCGGCATCGCTCGCGGCACGCGGCCTGGGCCCGCAGATCACCGTGCGCTCGAGTTCGTTCGCAGAGACCTACGCGATCGGCCTGCGCTCGTTCGTCAACGAGGCGCGCCTGCTCGCCCGCTTCGACCACCCGTCGCTGGTGAAGGTCTACCGGTTCTGGGAAGACAACGCCACCGCCTACATGGTGATGCCCTTCCTGCAGGGGGTGACCTTGCGCGACACGCGCCGGCGCATGGCGCACCCGCCCGACGAGGCCTGGGTGCGCAGCGTGATCGCGCCGCTGCTCGGCGCCCTCGAGCTGCTGCATCGCGAGGGCGTCTACCACCGCGACATCGCGCCCGACAACATCCTGCTGCCGAACGACGGGCCGCCGGTGCTGCTCGACTTCGGCGCGGCGCGGCGCGTGATCAGCGACCGGACCCAGTCGTTGACGGCGATCCTGAAGCCCAGCTATGCGCCGATCGAGCAGTACGCCGAGATGGCACAACTGCGCCAGGGCCCGTGGACCGACCTTTATGCCCTCGGCGCCGTGATTCACTACCTGCTGTTCGGGGCGCCGCCGGCGCCGGCGACCGCACGCGCCCTGCAGGACGACAGCGAGGCGATCGAGCACCGCATCGTCCCTGGCGTCTCGCCGCGGTTCCTGGAGGCGCTGTCCTGGATGCTGTCGGTGCGGCCGAACCAGCGCCCGCAGAACAGCGAGCAGCTGCGCGCCGTGCTCGACGGCAATGCCGCGGTGCCGCCGCGCGGCCGCCCGGGGATCACCTTGCCGGGCACCATCGTCTCCCCCGCCGCGGCGGCGACGCTCGAGCCGGTCTCGCGCACCGATGCCGGCGTCGATCCGCTGCCCGTTTCGATGGCGCAAATGCCCACCTGCCTGCCGACGGCGCACGTCGCCCGGGCCGAGCCGCCGGCGCCGGCATCGTTCG
>JBBRFB010000009.1:0-47939 GCA_038225015.1 Burkholderiales bacterium | reverse complement strand
GACTTGCCGGCGCCGTTGCGGCCGACGAGTGCGACGCATTCGCCCGCCGCGACCGCCAGGCCGATGCCGACGAGGATCTGCGCCCGGCCGTACCACGCCTCGAGCGCGGCGACTTCAAGCATGGCCGGCCTCGAGCGATGCCGGCGCGAAGGTCGTGCCGCCGCCGAAATAGACGGCGCGCACGCGTTCGTCGTCGCGCACCTCGGCGGGCGTGCCTTCGGCGATCAGCTCGCCGCCGGCGAGCACGATGATGCGGTCGGCCTGCGCGAAGACGACGTCCATGCTGTGCTCGGTGAAGAGGACGCCGATCGACTGCTCGCGTGCCAGCCGCTTGGCCAGCGCCATCAGCTCGGCGCGCTCTCGCGGCGCCATGCCGGCGGTCGGCTCGTCCATCAGCAGGAGGCGCGGGCGATTCGCCAGCGCCATTGCCAGCTCGACGCGCTTGACGTCGCCGTAGGCGAGCACGCTCATCGCCCGCTCGGCCTGCGCCGCCATGCCGACACTCTCGAGCATCGCCAGCGCCTCGTCGCGGTGCTGCACGCGCGCCGGCCGCCAGAAGCCGAGCACGCCACGCGCGTGCGAGAGAAGCGCCATCTGCACGTTCTCGATCACGGTCAGCGAAGCGAAGGTCTCGGCGATCTGGAAGGTGCGGCCGACGCCCAGCCGCCAGATTGCCTCGGGCCTGAGGCCGACGAGCTCGCGGCCGGCCAGACGCACCGAGCCGGCATCGGGCGCGAGCTGGCCGCCGACCATGTTGAAGCATGTCGTCTTGCCGGCGCCGTTCGGACCGATCAACGCGAGCAGCTCGCCGGCGGCGAGGGCAAAGCTCACGCCCACGACCGCGTGCACGCCACCGAACGATTTCGCCAGGCCGCCAACCACGAGAAGCGGTGCCCCCACGCTTGCTCCTTGTGCCTCGCCGGTCATGTCGCCGGCTCGTCACGCAGGACGAGACGCTTGATCGACCCGGCGACGCCGAGCGGAAAGACGATGACGAGCGCGAGCATGACGAGGCCGAGGAGAGCCCGCCAGTAGTCGGTCTGCCGCGCCACGGTGTCCTGCAGCCAGGTGAAGAGCGCCGCCCCGACCCATGGCCCCGAGACGGCCTGCACGCCGCCGAGCAGCACCATGATGAGCCCGTCGATCGACTTGCCGACGCCGAGCGTCTCGGGCGATATCGTTCCCTTGGCGAACGCGAAGAGCGAGCCGGCGAGCCCCGCGACCGTGCCCGCGATGACGAAGGCGAGCCACTGCAGGCGCGGCACGCGCAGGCCGATCGCCGCCGCGCGCACCGGTGAATCGCGGCTGGCGCGCAGCGCGAGGCCGAGTGGCGCGTGCAGCATGCGCACGAGCAGGCCACAGCCGCCGACCGTGAAGGCGAGGACGAGCAGGTAGTACGCCGGCCGGTTCGCCAGCCACGCCGACGGCCAGATGCCGACCAGGCCGTTGCTGCCGCCGGTGAGCCCGTCCCACTGGTAGACGATCGACCAGACGATCTGCGCGAAGGCGAGCGTCAGCATCGCCAGGTAGATCCCCGAGAGACGCACGCAGAACCAGCCGAAGGCGACAGCGCCGAGGGCAGCGAGGAGCGGCGCGAGGACGAGCGAAGCCTCCATCGGCAGGCCGATCGCCTTCAGGCAGAGCGCCGCGCCATAGGCGCCGAGTCCGAAGTAGGCGGCGTGCCCGAACGAATGCATGCCCGCCGGCCCCATGAGGAAGTGCAGGCTGGCGGCGAAGAGGACGGCGATCAGGATGTCGATCGCGAGGACGACGACGTACGGTGCCGGCCCGTCGAGCAAGGCCACCAGGGCGAGTGCCGCCACCGCCGCCCAGCCGGCGTGGCGCCACACCGCGGGAAGTGGCCGGAGCGGGAGTTCGATCGCGCTCTGGCTGCGCACGGCCGCCTGAGCGCGGCCGAAGAGTCCCCATGGCCGCCAGACGAGGACCACGGCCATCACGAGGAACTCGGCGACGAGCGTCAGCCGGCTGAGCGGAAACCCGGTCCCGAAGATGTCGATCGTTCCGGCGGCGATGCATGCCGCCTTCACCATCGCGATCACGACGGCGGCGATGAAGGCACCGCCGATCGAGCCCATGCCGCCGACCACCACCACCACGAAAGCCTCGCCGATGAGCGCCAGGTCGAGGTTGAGGTTGGCCGGCTCGTGCGGCATCTGCAACGCGCCGCCGAGCGCCGCGAGAAAGGTGCCGAGCGCGAAGACCGAAGTGAAGAGCCAGCGCTGGTTGACGCCGAGTGCCCCGGTCATCTCGCGGTCTTCGGTCGCGGCGCGCACGAGCAGGCCCCAGCGGGTCCGCTTGAGCACGAGCCACAGGCCGCCGAGGACCAGCGGCCCGGCGACGATGAGAAACACGTCGTAGCTCGGGAAGGGCCGCCCGGCAAGCGAGATCGCGCCGGTCATGCCGGGAGCGCGCGGCCCGAGGAGGTCCTCCGGACCCCAGGCCCACAAGGCCGCGTCGCGGATGACAAGGACGAGGGCGAAAGTCGCGAGCAGCTGGTAAAGCTCGGGCGCCGCGTAGACACGCCGCAGCACGAGCACTTCGAGCAATGCGCCGAGCGCCGCGACGACGATTGCAGCCGCCAGCACGCCGCCCCAGAACCCCAGCGGCCCGGCGCCCCACGCACCCGTCAGGGCCACGGCCGCATAGAGCCCGAGCATGTAGAACGACCCGTGCGCGAAGTTGACGATCCGCGTCACGCCGAAGATCAGCGACAGCCCGCTCGCAACCATGAACAGCGTCGACGCCGAAGCGAGGCCGGTCAGCAGCTGGAGCAGGAGCGAGCTCATCGTCTGGCGCCGAAGCCAGGCGCCAGACGCGCCGACCGCGAGCTTGCCTGCTCGGGCGTCACCCGCCCGACCGAAGTTTCTTCACCTCCGCATCGCTCGGCAGGTAGTTGGCGCCGTCGAGATAGCGGTAGTCGGTCATGACGCCCTTGTCGCCTTCGATCTTCGTGCGACCGACGAACGCGCCCATGGTCGACTGGTGATCGATCGCGCGATAGGTGATGCGGCCGAACGGCGTCGTCACGGGCATGCCGCTGAAGGCGGCGACGAGCTTCTCGGTGTCGGTCGACTTTGCGCGCCTCAGGCCTTCGGCGATCGACATGATCGTCGAGTAGCCGACGACCGAGCCGAGCCGCGGATACTCGTTGTACTTGCGGAAATAGGCGAGGAAGAACTTCTTGTGGTCCTCGGTCTGGATGCCGTAATACGGGTAGCCCGTGACGATCCAGCCGACCGGCGCCTCGCCTTTCAGCGGCTCGATGTACTCGGGCTCGCCGGTGAGCAGGCTCACGACCTCGCGGCCTTTGAAGAGGCCGCGCGTGTTGCCCTCGCGCACGAACTTCACCAGGTCGGCGCCGAAGAGCACGTTGAAGATGGCATCCGGCTTGGCATCGGCAATGGCCTGGGTGACCGCCCCGGCGTCGATTCGGCCGAGCGGCGTGGCCTGCTCGGCGACGAACTCGGCGTCGGGGATCGCCTTCTTGATCATCGCCTTGAAGGTCGCCGCCGCCGACTGGCCGTACTCGTAGTTGGGGTAGACGAGCGCCCAGCGCTTCTTGCCGAGCTTGGCCGCCTCGGGCACGAGCATCGCGACCTGCATGTAGGTGTTCGGGCGCAGGCGAAACGTGTAGCGGTTGCCGTTCTGCCACGTGATCTTGTCGGTGAGCGGCTCGGAGGCGAGAAAGAACACCTTCTTCTGCTTCGCGAAGTCGGTGACCGCGAGGCCGATGTTCGAGAGGAACGTGCCACAGATCAGAGCGACGCCCTCGCGCGACACCAGCTCCTCGGCGACGCGGACGGCATCGCCCGGGTTGGCGTTGTCGTCGCGCGAGACGACCTCGAGCTTCTTGCCGAGCACGCCGCCTGCGGCGTTGACCTCCTCGACGGCGAGCTCCCAGCCCTTCTTGTACGGTTCGAGGAAGGCGGGCTGCGCCTTGTAGCTGTTGATCTCGCCGATCTTGATCGTGCCCTGTGCGTGCGCGGGCGTGGTGGCCAGCGCGGCGACGAACGCGCCGGCGAGGAGGATGTTCTTCTTCAGCATGGTGGCTCCTGGTTCAGACCGAAATATCACTCGACGTGGTGGGCGTCGACGCTAGCGCTGCCCGTCGAACTTCGCAATCTCGTCCACCCGCAGGCCGCCGACGCGCGCGTGCGGCCGTGGCCCGGTGGTCATGGCGATGACCAGCAGCATCTCGTTCGGCCGCGGCGCATCGGCGATGCGCACCTCGAGCGAGTCGAAATGGCTGCGTACGTAGGCGGCGACCCGGTGATGGATCGGAATGTCGATCGGCGAGCCGGCGACGCCGATCTTCGTCGTCGAGGGAACGATGGCGTGCGAGCCCTCGAGGAGGTCGCGCATGCCGTAGCCGCCGGGCACGTGCCAGAGCGCGCCGTGCTCCAGTTCTCCGCCCAGGCCGATGAGGGCGCCCTTGCCGTAGCCCTCGATCCGCGCCGCGCCGCCGAGTGCCTCGACCAGGCGCGCCGCCATCTCGCGGCCGAGCGGCTTCAGGGCTTCCATCATCGGCTGGATGTCTTCGACGTAGCGGCCTGCGTAGGGGTTCCTGACGACGGCGGCCACGCTGCCGCGCTGCAGCGGCGCCGCCAGGCGCGGCCCGTTGTCGTGCCAGGTGTCCTCGACCGAGACCAGCAGCTTGCGGACGTCGACCTCGGGCAGCGCGCTCGTGGCGGGGATCAGCATGGGGCGAGGCTCCGTTCGCGGAAGGTGAGATGCCGGCGTGGTCCGCCGGCCGCCGGCGCCGGGTCGCCTTCGACGACGGCGAAACGGCCCTGCAGCGACAGCACCGCCGCGATGATGCACCCGTCGGCGATCGCGGCGCGCGCAGCGCCGGCACCGGCAGCCAGCGCCCGGGCGATCGCCGACGCCTCCAGCACCGGCACGGCGCAGGTGACGAGTCGATCGCCGAGGTCGCTGTCGTCGCGCACGGCGCGGGCCGGGCGGCGGACGATGCGCGGATCGTCGAGGTCGACTGCATTGGCGATCAGGGTCGCCGCCGCATCGGCGGCCGAGGCGGTGGCTGCCAGCACCGTCACCGCGTCGGCGATGCCGAGCGAGAGGCTGCGGCCGCGCCAGCCCGAGGTCGCGATGCCGCGCACCGGCGAGGCGGCATCGACCCGGAACCGGCCGTCGGGCGCGAGCCGCGCCAGGCCGTGCGCCGGATCGGTGAAGAGGCCGACGTCGAACGCAGCGCCGGGCGCGAGGTGCAGTGCGATGTCGCCGCCGTCGTTGACACAGGCACGCACAATTCCCGGCGCGTCGAAGGCGACGATCAGCTCCTCGGCGACGCTGCCGGCCACAGCCGCCATCGCCGTGATGAAGCGGCCGTCACTGGCCTGGGCCCGGCAGGCGGCGACCATGCGGCGGGCGACCGGGCCGCGCGGCGTGACGGCGGCGCCGGCGGCGGAGGCGAGGTCGGTGCGCAGCAGCGGCAGCTCGGCGACCAGCTCGTCGAGCACGCCACCGAAGCGCTCCCAGGCGCGCTCGATGCAGCGGGCGACGGCCCCGGCCTCCCCTTCGGCCAGGACGATGCAGTCGATCGGCCCGTGCTGGAAATGCCAGCGATCACCGTCGAGACGCCGGCGGACGGCGCCGCTCACGGCCGGCCCCCGCGCGACGCCGCCAGCGGCCAGGGGTTGCCGGCGGCCGACTCGACGAGTCGCCAGCCACCGGCGGCCAACACCTCGTCGAGGCGGCGCACCCGATCCATGTGGCCGCCGAGCGCGCGGTAGTCGGCCAGGCGCATCGTGAACTCGATCGGAGAGACGATGGCCGGCGTCGGCACCGAGCCGAAGCTCGCCGCCGGCATCTTCGCGACGTCGACCATCACCGTGATGCCGCCGCCCGGCCAGACGTAGACCGGCGCGCCGCCGCACGTGACGTTGACGAGCAGCTCCTTGATCGAGCGCGTCAGCCGAACCGGGTTGTCGGTGACGCCGGCGCGCAGGCTGCCGCCGGCCCCGGCGACGTAGAGCACCGAGCAGAGCGACGGCTCGCAGTTCTCGCCGATGCGCTCGACCACGCGCCGCACCTCGGCCGGCATCTCCGCCGGCTGCGGCACGAGCTGCTCGTCGAGCACGAACCAGGCGGCGTCCTCGCCGGTGGTCGAGACCATGAGCAGGCGCAGGCCGGGCCGCGCGCCGCGGTCGGCCTCCCAGGCGTCGACGATGGCGAGCGGGTCGGTGATGTCGGTGCCGCCCCAGCCGCCGCCGGGGCTCGCAACCTGGAAGTAACGGCCCGGCGTCGACCGGCGGCCGCGGACGCGGATGCCGGTGGGCGCCATGTCGAGGAACTTGCCGGCCTGGTGCTCGGAGAGCACACCGGTGATGTGATCGTCGACCACGACCACCTCGTCGACGTGACCGACCCACTGTGGCGCGAAGATGCCGATCGTCGCCGAGCCGCAGCCGACGCGCATCCGCTGTTCCTCGACGCCGTCGACCACCGGCGGTCGGTCGGCAGCGACGATCACCGAGGCGCCGCCCTCGATCTGCAGCTCCACCGGCTCTCGGTTGCCGAGCGCCATCATCATCTCGCAGGCGATCCGGCCCTCCTTCTTCGAGCCGCCCGTGAGGTGGTGCACGCCGCCGAGGGCGAGGAACTGCGAGCCGTACTCGATCGTGCTGACATGGCCGACCGCCTCGCCGCGGTGACGCACCGTCGCCTGCTCGGGGCCGAGGTAGCGGTCGGTGTCGATCTTCACCTTGAAGCTGCAGTAGCTGAAGATGCCCTCGGTGACCACGGTCACCATGTCGACGCCTTCGTGCTGCGACGAGACGATGAAGGGCGCCGGCTTGTAGTCGGGGTAGGTCGTGCCCGACCCGACGCCGGAGACGAAGACGGGCGCATCGCCATCGACGAGCGAGCCGTCCCAGGCGCCCCCCTCGGCCGCCCGCCAGGCGACGAGATCGACGCCGGGCCGCGCCAGGAGCTGCAGCGTGTCGGTTCGGGCGAGCACACCGTCGACGTTGCCGTAGCGGTCGCAGGCACCGAGCTTGCCGAGGCTGATCTGGCAAAGCACCGGGCAGGCCTCGCAGCGCACCTTGTCGGCCGCCATCCGCTCCGGGGCGCCCGAATGCTCGAGCACGGCCGGGCGGCCGGCCTCGCCGGCGCCCGACGGCAGCTCGCCGCTCTCGACCGGTTGGCCGTCGGAGCGCAGCGCGAAGCCCGGCGCCGGCTCGCTCATCGCCCGGCTTTCTCGACGATGGCCGCGCGCAGCCGGGCCGGCGTCACCGGCACCTCGCGCATGCGCACGCCGGTGGCGGCGTGGATCGCGTGCAGGATCGCCGGCGCCGTCGCCACCAGCGCCGGCTCGCCGACACCCTTGGCACCCCACGGCCCGAGCGGCTCCGGATCCTCGACGAGGTGCACGGTGATCGGCGGTACGTCGCCGACGGTAGGAATCAGGTAGTCGTGCAGGTTGTCGGTGCGGCCGTTGACATACTCCTCCATCAAGGCCATGCCGATGCCCTGGGCGATGCCGCCGTGGATCTGGCCTTCGACGAGGGTCGGGTTGATCGCACGGCCGACGTCGTGCGCGGCATGGATGTGCAGGAGGTGCACCGTGCCGAGCTCGAGATCGACCTCGACCTCGGCCAACTGCGCCGCGAACGCGTAGGTGGCGTAGGGCACGCCCTGGCCGTCGGCGTCGAGAGGCACAGTGGGCGGGTTGAAGTGGCCGCTGCCGACGACGAGGTCGGGCCCCGTCGCCGCGGCGGCGAGGGCGCGGAGGTCGAGGCCTCGTCGCTCGCCGCGATTCGTCGCGACGAGCCGGTCGCCATCGAGGGTGAGGACGACGTCGGCACCGTCGCCCCGACCGTCGCTTCGGCCCGCGCCGTTGCCTGCGTCGAGGCCGAGGCGCGCCAGGAGCTGGCGGCGCAGGTCGGTGCCCGCGGCACGCGCCGCATTGCCGGACACGAAGGTCTGCCGCGACGCCGACGACTTGCCGGCGTCGGCGGTGAGATCGGTATCGCCCATCACCTGCGTCACGGCTGCGAGCGGCAGGCCGACGGCATCGGCGAACATCTGCGGCATGATCGTCGCGGTGCCCTGGCCGATCTCCTGCGCGCCGTTGTAGAGAAAGAGATGGCCGCCGCGCACGGCGTCGAAGCGCAGCGCGCCGCGCATCGTCGACGGGTTGGCAATCACGGTGTTGCCGATGCCGTACCACATGCAGGCGATGCCGGCGCCACGCCGGCCCGGCGCGCCGGCCGCCGTCGCTCGCGCATTGAACGCTTCGGCGGCAGCGAGTGCGGCGCGCCACGCCGGGCGCAGCGCATCGAGACAGGCCTGCAGGCCGACACTCGCCGCCAGCACCTGGCCGGTGGGCGTGACGTCGCCCGCCCTGAGCGCGTTCAGGTGGCGAAACTCGAGCGCGTCGATGCCGCTCGCAGCCGCCAGCTCGTCGATCAGCAGCTCGCCCAGCAGCGTCGACTGCGGCACGCCGAAGCCGCGAAAGGCGCCGGCGACGCTGTTGTTCGTGAGCACGGCGCGCGTCAGGGCGCGCAGGTGCGGCACGCGATAGGGTCCCGTGGCGTGGATCGGCACGCGGTTGGCGACCGTGGGCCCCCACGACGAATAGGCGCCAGTGTCGAAGTCGCCGCTGAAGTCGAAGGCGGCGAGGCGACCGTCGGCGTCGCAGCCGGCGCGCGCCTGCATCAGCGCCGGATGCCGCTTGGTGCTCGACTGCATCGATTCCGGCCGCTCGTAGACCAGGCGCACGGGGCGGCCGAGCTTCCACGCCGCCACGGCGACGAGCGGCTGCACCGAGAGATCGAGCTTGCCGCCGAAGCCGCCGCCGATCGCCGAGGGCACGATGTGCACCTGTGTCGGCTCGACGCCGAGCACGCTGGCGATCTCGTCGCGGTCCATGTAGGGCGTCTGCGTGCAGGCGACGATGCGGATGCGCCGGGGCGGCTCGCCCGCCGCGCCGGTGCCGGCGACGATCTCGGCGTAGCCGGCCTCGGGCTCGATGTAGGCGTGTTCGACATGGCGCGTCTCGAACGAGGCGTCAGCGACGAACGCCGCGTCGGCAAGCGCGCGCTCTGCGTCGCCGCGAACGACGCGCCCGCGGCAAAGCACGTTGTCGGGATGGCGTGCGTGCAGCGGCGCGCCGCGCGCGGCGGCGGCGAGTGCAGCGGCCGGCGTCTCGCAGGCCGACAACGCGGTGTAGGCGACCGGCACGTCGGCGTCGGCGATCGAGAGCACGGTCGCCTCGTCGCCGACGAGCGCCAGCACGGCCTCGCCGCGAAAGCGCACGATGCCGTCGGCGAGCACCGGCTGGTCGCGCAGGTCGGGAAAGATGGCGAAGGCGTTGTACGGGACGTCAGCAGCGGAAAGGACATCGGCGAGGCCAGGAAAGCGGCGGCGCAGCGGCGCGAGGTCGCCAACCTCGAAGCGGGCATGCGCTTGCGGCGAGCGGACGACGCGCATCGTCAGCATCGCCTTGGCGTTGGCGGTGGCATCGGCGTCGGGCCGGAGATCGGCGCCGAAGCGCTCGCTGCCGTCGACCTTGGCCGGCGCGTCGAGGCGCGCGGCCCGGCTGCCGACGGCGCAGCCGGCGGCGGGCGCCGGTGCGTCGGCGACCTCGCCGGCCGCGACGGCGAGCACGGCTTCGACGATCTTCCGGTAGCCCGTGCAACGGCACAGCACGCCGGCCAGCGCATCGTGCACGTCGGCCTCGCTCGGCTGCGGGTTGGCGCACAGCAGCGACTCGGCGCTCATCAGCATGCCCGGCGTGCAGATGCCGCACTGCGCCGCGCCGTGGGCGACGAACGCGCGCTGCAGCATCGACAAGGAGCCGTCGCTTTTCGCCAGGCCTTCGACCGTGGTCACGCGCCGGCCTTCGCACTGGCCAACGGCGACGAGGCAGGCGCAGACCTGCGCGTCGTCGAGCAGCACGGTGCAGGCGCCGCAGTCGCCGGCATGGCAGCCGATCTTGGTGCCTGTGAGGCCGAGCTCGTCGCGCAGCGCGTCGGAGAGCCGCCGCGACGGCTCGCCGACCAGCTCGCGCGCGACCCGGTTGACGTGCGCGCGGACGGTCTGCCCCGCTTCGAGGTCGCGCGCCGTCACCGCCCGGCCTCCCGCGTCGCACCGAGACCCGCGAGAGCACGCCGTACCAGCGTCAGTGCCGCGTCGCGCCGGTAGGCGGAACTGCCGCGCAGATCGTCGATCGGCGACAGCCCATCGAGGTCGGCGGCGGCGGCGCAGGCGGCAAGCCGCGCCGGATCGGCGCCGACGAGCCGCGCCTCCAGCAACGGGAGCCGCCGCGCCACCGCCGAGCAGCTGCCGACGGCCACCGCTGCCCAGGCGACGCGGCCGGCAGCGTCGAGGTCGATCGACGCGGCGACCATGGCGATCGAGATGACCAGGTAGCGTCGGCCACCGAGCTTCAGGAAGACGGAGCGGGCCGCCGCGCCGCGTGCCGGCACATGGAGCGCGGCCACGAGCTCGTCGCGGCGCCGGGCCGTGCGCCTGCTGCCGAGCACGAAGTCGGCGAGGGGCAGGCGGCGCTCGCCGCTCGCGCTGACCAGCGCCACCTCGGCGTCGAGCGCCAGCAGCGCCGGCACGCCGTCGGCCGCGGGCGAGGCGTTGCAGACATTGCCGACGACGGTGCCGGTGTTCTGGATCTGCACGCCGCCGATCCCGCGCGCCGCCGCCTTCAGGCCGTCGAACAGCGGCGGCAGGGCCGCGCCGTCGACGTCGCTCCACGTCGTCATGGCGCCGATCGACCAACCGGCAACGTCGCCGCGGATGCCGCGCAGCCCGGCGACGGCCGAGAGGTCGAGCAGCGGCTGCCCGATCGCTCGCCCGACATGCGCCGGGTAGACGTCGGTGCCGCCGGCGAGCAACGACCAGTCGCCGGCGGCGAGCAGGCTCGTGGCTTCGGCGAGGGACGATGGCCGCTCGAATCGCGGGGTCAAGGCATAAGCTCCCGACGAATGAAGTGTTTACTTCATAGCGGGGTCAATCTAGCATGACCCGGCCCCTTTGCCTAGACGACCGTGCCCACCGCCCGCCCGCCGCCCAAGGACCCCCCGCGCACCCGCGATCCGGAGCGCACGCGCGCCCGCCTCCTGCGCGCGGCGCGCACCGAATTTATGCGCCACGGCTACAGCGGCGCACGCATCGAGCGCATCTCGCGCGGCGGCCGCTCGAGCGACCGCATGATCTACTACTACTTCGAGAGCAAGGAAAAGCTGTACCTCGAGGTGATCGAGGGCGTCTACGCCGAGCTCGGCGAGGCCGAGAGCGCGCTGGCGCTCGATGCGACTCGGCCGGTGCAGGCGCTCACGGAGCTCGTCGCGTTCACCTGGCGCTACTACCTGACGCACCCGGAGTTCGTCGCCCTCCTCTCGAACGAGAACCTGCAGCGCGGCCGGCACGTCGCCAAGTCGGCCAAGGTCAAGCAGCTGTCGCGACCGGTGCTCGGCATTTTGGGGACAATCCTCGACGAGGGCACGCGCCAGAAGGTGTTCCGCCGAGACCTCGACGTCCGCAAGGTCTACCTCACGCTCGCCGCGCTCGGCTACTTCTATCTCTCGAACCGCTTCACGCTGACGTCGTTCCTGGGCACCGACCTGATGCAGCCGGAACAATGCGAGGCGTGGCTGAATGAGATGACGCGCGTGGTCCTCGCGGCAGTGGCCCGGCCTCGCGCCGCGCCGGCATCGGTCTAGACAAGCACAGGAAAGGGTGGCCCCGCATGGCGGCTTACGAGGTCGAGAAGGTTCTGTCGGTCCACCACTGGAACGAGTCGCTGTTCACGTTCACCTGCACGCGCGGCCAGAGCCTGCGCTTCGAAAGCGGCCACTTCGTCATGGTCGGGCTCATGGTCGACGCCAAGCCGCTGCTGCGCGCCTATTCGATCGCCAGCGCCCATTACGAGGAGCACCTCGAGTTCTTCAGCATCAAGGTGCAGGACGGACCGCTCACCTCGCGGCTGCAGCACTTGAGCGTCGGCGACGACGTGCTCGTCGGCAGGAAGCCCACGGGCACCCTGGTGCTCACCGACCTGCTGCCCGGCCGCCATCTCTACCTGTTCGCGACCGGCACCGGCCTGGCGCCGTTCATGAGCATCATCCGCGACCCCGACACCTACGAGCGGTTCAAGAAGATCGTGCTCGTGCACGGCGTGCGCAAAATCGACGAGCTGGCCTATGCCGACCTCATCGCCTCCGACCTGCCGCGCCACGACCACCTCGGCGAGCAGGTGCGCGACCAGCTCGTCTACTACCCGACGGTAACCCGAGAACCGTTCCGCAACCAGGGCCGCCTGCCGGAGCTGATCGCCAACGGCAAGCTGTGCCGCGACATCGGCCTGCCGCAGATCGACCCGGCACAGGACCGGGCGATGATCTGCGGTGGCCCGGCGATGCTGAAGGACATGCGCGGCGTTCTCGACGAGGCCCGATTCACCGTCTCGGCCGGAATCGGCCAGGCGGGCGGCTACGTCATCGAGCGGGCGTTCGTCGAGAAGTGAAGCTGCTCCGGCGCCTGTCCTAACGCATTCATAACGGCGCGTTGCCTACAACCTCTTCCGTCGGGGACGTTCCCGAGGGGAGTCGGTCATGGTTTCAGTTTTTCGCTGCGTCGGTGCCCTGGCGCTCCTCGCATTGGTCTCGGCCTGCGGCAGCGGCGACACCCCGCCCGACACCTCCACGCACACCGTGTCGGTCACCGTGACGGGCTTGCGTACGTCGTACAACGGCGCGACCCTGCGCAACAACGGCGGCGACGACCTCAAGGTGTTCAGCGACGGCGCGGTCACCTTCAAGACTGCGCTCGCCGACGGCGCGGCCTACGCCGTGACGGTGTCGTCGCAACCGACCCTGCCCGACCAGACCTGCACGGTCACCAACGGCAGCGGCACGATCGCCGGTGCCGACGTCACCGACGTCGCGATCGACTGCCCCTACGCTGCCGCCTACGCGGTCGGCGGCACGGTCACCGGGCTCACCGGCACGGGCCTGACGCTGCAATACAACGCCGACAACGTCAGCCTGCCGTCGATCGATCAGGTCAACGCCAACGGCGCGTTCGTGTTCGGCGCGAACCGGACCAGCGCCGTCAACGGCACCGTCTACGCCGTCTCGATCGTCAACCAGCCGACCGGCCCGGCGCAGACCTGCGTCGTCGTCAACGGCAGCGGCACGATCGCCGCCGCCGACGTCAACGGCATCAACGTGGTGTGCGGCACGCACACGGTGTCGTTGACGATCAACGGCCTCCGGCAGTTCTCGGCGAACGGGATCAAGCTGCAGAACAACGGCCGCGACGACCTGACGCGCTTCGTCGACGGAACCTACGCCTTCGCGACCGCCTTGCCTGTGGGCAGCGCCTACAGCGTGACGATCGCGGCCCAGCCGCGAACCCCCGATCAGACCTGCACCGTCAGCAACGGCACGGGCACGATCGGCAGCAGCGACATCACCGACGTCGTCGTCGACTGCCCCTACCCGCCCGCCTATTCGGTCGGCGGAACGATCACCGGCCTGACCGGCACCGGCCTCGACCTGACCTACTTCGCGCCGAACCTGGGCCTCCAGCTCGGCACCGCGGCGATCACCAACAACAGCTTTGTGTATGCGGCCAGCGACACCAGCGCGATCAACGGCACGAACTTCAACATCAGCGTGCGCGTCCAGCCGGCCAACCAGACCTGCTTCTTCACCGGCCCCGGCGCGATCCCCGGCACCTCGTTCGTCAGCGGCACCGTCGGCAACGCCGACGTCACCACGCTCAACCTCACCTGCGGCCCGGTTGCCGGCGTGCTGACCTGTGCGGCGCCGACCGGCGCGGGCACGACCCACGGCGGCATCAACGCCGCCGAGACCTGGACCGAAGCGGGCAGCCCGCACATCATTCCCTTCGACATCAACGTCTCGGCCCCGGTGACGCTCCAGGAGTGCGCCGTGGTGCGCATCGTCAAGGGTGTCACGGTCACGGTGACGCCGACCGGCAGCCTCGTTGCCAACGGATCGGCGGGTCGGCCGGTCACCTTCGAAGCGAACGTCGCCGGCATGGCTTGGGCGTCCATCCGCAACCTCGGCGGCAACCTGTCGCTGAGCCACACGGTGCTCACGGGTGGCGGCGATCCGCTCAACACCAACCCCGCCTACGCTGGCGTGCTGCACATGCAGAGCCCGAGCCTCGTCGGCACCTTCCACGTCGACGACGTCGAGATCACCGGCTCGCTCAGCCAGGGTGTCTACATCAACGGGCCGGTCGGCTTCGACGCCACCTCGCAGAACCTGCGCGTGCACGGCTCGGCCGGCTATCCGGTGCACGTCTATGCACGTGTGATCGGCTCGGTGCCGAGCGGCACCTACACCGGCAACGGCCACGACGCGATCGCCATCGCCGGCTCGGGCGGCCCGGTCGTCGACGACCAGACGATGCACAACCGCGGCGTCCCGTACCACGTCGGCAGCGGCGCTGACAGCGGTCGCATGGACGTCAACTCGCAGATCGCCGGACAGGTCGCCGTGCTGACGATCGAGCCCGGCGTCACCGTCCAGTTCCCGCCCGGCGGAACGTTCAACGTCTACCCTGGAAGCGGCACCGGTGCGGCCCAGGGTGCGCTGATCGCGATCGGTGGAGCAGCAGCCGACCAGAAGATCGTGTTCACGTCCGACCAGGGGCTCGCCTCGAAGGCCGGCGACTGGCTCGGCATCGGCTTCGGCGGCACGGTCGATCCACGCAGCACGATGCAGAACGTGCGGGTCGAGTTTGCCGGCGGCGCCTCGTTCTCGGGCAGCAACTCCTGCCCCTACGCCGGCATCGCCATCAACGACGCGGCGATCCGCATCTTCGGGCCGCCATCCAGCCAGTTCATCACCGACACCGAGATCCGGTCGAGCGCACTCTTCGGCATCGACCGCGGCTGGCGTGCCGATCTGCAGCCCGATTTCCTCGCGAGCAACACCTTCACAGCGGTTGCCTCGTGCAAGGAGACGACGCCGCGAACCTTCAACGGCGTGTGCCCTGCGACCGTGCCGTGCCCGTGAGTCGAGCCCGGCAGTCGTCGCCTCTTTCGTAGCTGCCATCGCAACCACCCTCAAGAGCCGCCCGCCGCCTGCCAGCCGGCGGGCGGCACCGGTTGCCATGCGCCTGCACCTGGTCGACCTCGCGTCGGCCACCCTCGCCGACGGCTCGAACAGCACGCTCGCGCCGCGCGACGCGGCGTTGCTCGCCTGGCTGGCGCTCGAAGGCCCGACGTCGCGCGCCCGACTCGCCGAGCTGCTGTGGCCGGACAGCGAGCCCGAGGCGGCGCGCAATACGCTGCGCCAGCGTCTCTTTCATCTCAAGAAGCATTGCGGCGAGCTGGTCAGCGGCGGCACCGCGCTTCGCCTCGCTGTAACCGTTCAGCACGATCTGTGCGCCGACGGTGGCGTGCTCGGCGACCTGCAGTTTCCCGATGCGCCCGACCTGAACCGCTGGCTGCACGAACAGCGCGAGCGCCGCATCACCGGCCAACGGCGCGACCTCGAGGCGCAGGTCCGCGCCCTCGAAAGCGCCGGCGAGCTCGCCGCCGCGCTGCCCGTGGCGCGAGCTCCGCTGCAGTTCGACCCCTTGAGCGAAGCAGCGCATCGGCACCTGATGCGCTTGCACTATCTGCGCGGCGACCGCGCCGCGGCACTGCTCGCCTTCGATCATTGCGAACGTACGCTCAAGGACGAGGTCGGCACCCGGCCCTCGGAGGAGACCCTGGCCTTGCTGAGCACCGTCCAGCAGGCGCATCCACACACCTGGATCGCCGGCCAGGCGCTGCCGGCCTCGGCGCTGCGCCCGCCCAAGCTGATCGGCCGCGACGCCGAGCTGCGCGAGCTCGCCAATGCCTGGGCCGCCGGCCAGCTGTTCGTCGTCACCGGCCAGGCCGGGTCGGGCAAGAGCCGACTGCTCGACGCCTTTGCCGAGGCGCGCGATGGCCTGCTCATCCTGCGCGCGCGGCCAGGCGACGACAAGGTACCGCTGGCCACGCTCGATCGGCTCGTGCATCGCCTGGGCGAGCGCTGGCCGGGGCTCTGCGCGGCGCCGGCGTACGTGCGTTTCATGAGCTGGACCTCCGGGCCGGACGCAGGCCAGCCACCGACCGCGCAATCGGTCGCGCCGATCGTCCGTGCGCTGCTGGGCGCGGCGCGCGCCCAGGGCCTGCACGGGCTCGTGCTCGACGACCTGCAGTTCGCCGACGACGCGAGCGCCGATACCTGGCAGGAGCTGCTCGCCTCGCCAGTGCTCGACGAGCTTCGCTTCGGCTTCGCTTCGCGGCCCGAGGGCGAGATTGCCATGGCGCGGATCGCCGCCCTGTGCACGCGCAGCGATGCCGTCCGATTGGCCTTGCAGCCGCTCGGCATGGACGCGGTGCAACCCTTCGTGGAATCGCTGGCCCTGCCAGGCGTCGATTGCGAGGCAGTCGCGGCGGCGCTGGTGCGACGGATCGGCGGCAATCCGCTGCACCTGCTCGAGACGATCCGCCACGCTCTCGAAAAGCACGGCCAGCTGCGCGTCGACAGGCTCGAGGCGCCGGCGCGCGTCACCGAGTTGCTCGAGCAGCGCCTGATGGCGCTACCTGCCGAGGGGCTCCTGGTCGTGCGCATCGCCGCCGTCGCCGGCAGCGACTTCGACCCCGAGCTGGCGGCAGCAGTGAGCCGGCGCGACGTCCTCGAGCTCGCCGATTCCTGGCATGGGCTCGAGCGCCAGGGCCTGCTCGACGCGCGCGGCTTCATGCACGACCTGATCGGCGAGGCTGCACAGCGCCTCCTGCCGCGGCCGATCGCGCGGGTGCTGCACGCGCGGGTCGCCGCGCACCTGGCCGGGCGCGACGCGAGCGCGGCCCGTCTCGCGCACCACCTGCTCAGCGCCGGCGACGACGCCGCCGCGGTGCCGCACCTGGCCGAGGCGGCCCGCCTCGCCTGCCACCTCGGCCGCGGCCGCGAGATGCGCGAGGCATACGACCGGGCGGCCGCGATCGAGCTGGCGCGCGGCCGACCCGATGCTGCCTTCGCCCTGCTGTTCGACAGCGCCGAGGCGACCACCGACCTGGGCCCTCTCGATGCCTTCCAGGAGATCGTCGAGCGCCTGGCGCCGCTCGCGCACACGACGTCGCAGCGAGCCCGGATCGCGTACTTCCGACTCGTCGCCCGGCACGAGAGCGGCAACCGTGACGATTTCCTCGAGCTCGTCGACGCCGTCCTGGCACTCGCCGTCGCCGCTGACGACAGGGTGATCGAGGCCGAATGCCGCTGCGGGAAGGGCTTCGACGCCGCCTACAACGGCCGGCTGCATCGGGCGGCCCGGCACTTCAGGACCGCGGCGGACTTGCATCGCAGTATCGGACGGGAAAAGAGGGCGAGAACCATCGAGCTCGACGCCGACCTGTTCCTGCTCATGACCGGCCAGGCCCGGCACGCCCTGGCGCGACAGAAAGCCTCGCTCGACTCATTCGGCTCGGAGTCATCGGCGACGCTGGTGCTCGTTACCGCGCGCCAGGCCGTGACCCTGTCCTATCTCGGCGAGTTCGACGCCGCCGCGGCGACCGCGGATCGCGCCCTCGAAGCGCTGCAGCTTACGGACATGGGCGGAGTCAATCTCGCCAGCACGATCCACTTGATCGCCGATGTGCAGCGCCGCTGCGGCCGCTGGGACGAAGCGCTTCGCGTGGTGGAGCAGACGCGGGAACGTCTCGCCTTGCAGGGCGACGTCAACCAGCGCATCGCCGAGACGCTCGCCGATATCTACCTCGATCTCGGCCGGCCCGATCTGGCGCACCGCCCCATCGAAGCGTTCGCAACGGCGGCGAGCTCGGCACGGACGCGCGAGCGCGCTCTCGCGCTGCGCTGGGCGTACCGGCTTGCGACCGGTGGCGCCATCGATGCTGCGTCGTCGGTATCTTCGGCGCTCGATTCCGAAAACCTTCTCCTCGCTTGCGAGCTGATGCTGGCCGCGGGCAAGGCCGTCCGCCCGGAGCCGAGCGCGGCGCAGTGCAGCGTCCTGATCGGCCGCTGCGAGGCGGAGAGCCTGCGCGAGGAACTCCTTCCTCTCTACGCGCTGCGCTGCTGGCTGTCGACGCTGGAGGGCGACGCCACGGCCGCCGCCGCAGGCGTGACAGAGACGGAGCGGGCGCTGGACGCGTGGCCGATCGGCGCCGCATTTCCGCAATGCACGTTGTGGCTGGCGCAAGCGCTACGTGCGGCCGGCCGCGAGGCCGAGGCGCTGATCCGGGTCGACCTTGCGGCCGGCTGGATCGCGGCACGTGCCGAGGACGCTGTGCCGCCCGAGTTTCGCGACAGCTTCCTGCAGCGCAACCCGACGCATCGGGCGCTGCGCGACTGGACTTAGGGCGTCGCGGCCGCGGCGCGCTTGGCGAGCAGCGCATTGGCCGAGCGCGAGACGGGCTTCCTGCCCAGCACGCCGGAAATGAACGCTGCGGCGTCGACGATGCCGTCGATCGACACGCCGGTCTCGATGCCGAGGCCGTTCAGCAGGAAGAGAACGTCTTCGGTGGCGACGTTGCCGGTGGCGCCCTTCGCGTACGGGCAGCCGCCGAGCCCGGCGACGCTGGCGTCGAAGGTGGCGATGCCGACCTCGAGCGCGGCGTAGACATTGCCCACGCCCTGCGCGTAGGTGTCGTGGAAGTGCCCGCTCACCTCGGCGATCGGGTAGTGCTTCAGGGCCCGCTCCATCGCCGCCTGCACCTTCTTCGGGGTGCCGACGCCGATCGTGTCGGCGATGCCGCAGTGGTCGACGCCGATCTCCTTCAGCAGGCGCACGACGCGCTCGACTTCGTCGGCCGACACCTCGCCCTGGTAAGGGCAGCCGAGTGCGCAGGAGAGCGCGCCGCGCACCTTGATGCCGTGCTCGTGCGCTGTCGTCACCACCGGGCGGAATCGCTCCACGCTCTCGGCGATGGAGCAGTTGATGTTCTTCTGGCTGAACGCCTCGGTCGCCGCGGCGAAGACGACGATCTCGTCGGGCCACTCGGCGCGCGGCGCCGAGAGCGCGGCGTCGAGCCCCTTCATGTTCGGCACCAGCACCGAGTAGCGCACGCCTGGCCGGCGCGTGATGCCCGCGAGCACCACGGCGTTGTCGGCCATCTGCGGCACCCACTTCGGGCTGACGAAGCTGGTGACCTCGATCTCCTTCAGGCCGGCGGCCTGCAGGCGATGGACGAGCTCGATCTTCACCGCCGCGTCGACCGCCTGCTTCTCGTTCTGCAGGCCATCGCGGGGGCCGACGTCGACGAGCGTCACCTGGCGAGGCAATGACGTCATCGGTTCACTCCCATGCGGTCGGCGACCATCGGGGGAGGATAGCGCTGGCCGAAGCGGCGAACGACACCGCGAAGGAATCGCCACAGGATCCAGATGGCGGCCAGCATCGCGACCACGGCGACGGCCAGCGCGGCGAAGAAGGCGACCGGGTGCGTCCACGAGAGCCAGAGCGCCGCCGGCACGAGGCCGTCGCCGAGTAGCGACATCGCGACGTTCGAGAACGGCTCGGGCGAGGTGTTGACCGCGGCCCGCGTCGTCGCCTTGGCGATGTGGCTGGTCGCGGCCAGGCCGCCGCCGAGCAGCGCCGCCAGCGTCGTCCACGTCGCGTCGTCGCCGCCGAAGACGGCGGCGGCGAGCGCGGCGCCGGCGGGAATGCGCACGACGGTATGGATCGCGTCCCAGACCGTGTCGAGCCCGGGGATCTTGTCGACGAAGAACTCG
Organism: Burkholderiales bacterium; assembly: GCA_038225015.1. Taxonomy (GTDB): domain Bacteria; phylum Pseudomonadota; class Gammaproteobacteria; order Burkholderiales; family Burkholderiaceae_C; genus Schlegelella_A. The sequence goes on along the minus strand of JBBRFB010000009.1, from coordinate 28,188 downwards.
ATGAAGAGCATGGTGCCGCTGGCGCCCAGCAGCCACGGGCTCTGCAGCACCTGCAGGCCGCCGGGCAGCTCGACCCAGCCGAGCGCACCGGCCAGGCCCGTGAGGAAGACGACCGAGTACAGGCGCAGCCCGCTCGCCCAGCCGAGCGCGGCGGCGATGGCGACGAGGTGCGAGAGGTCGAGGTTCATGCCGCGCTCACGCCGCCCAGCCGGGCTTTCTCTTCTCGAGGAAGCTGGCGACGCCCTCCCGGCCCTCGGGGCTGGCGCGCATGTCGGCGATGCGGCGCGCCGTCTCGGCGCGCAAGGCCGGCGTGATCTCGTGGCCGGCGACATCGTGCACCAGCTGCTTGCAGGCGCGCGTGGCCATCGGCCCGTTGGCGACCAGCGCGGCGACGATGGCATCGACCTTCTCGTCGAGCGCTTCCGCGGTCACCACCTCGTGAACGAAGCCCATCGCCTTCGCCGCGGCGGCCGGGAATCGCTCGGCGGTGACGAAGTAGCGGCGCGCCGCCTGCTCGCCCATGGCGCGCACGACGTAGGGGCTGATCGTCGCGGGAAGCAGGCCGAGCCGGGCCTCGCTCAGGCAGAAGGTGACGCCCTCGGCGGCGACGCGGATGTCGCACACCGAGGCGATGCCGACGCCGCCGGCGTAGCAGTCGCCGTGGATGCGCGCGACCACCGGCACCGGGCAGCTGTGGATCTGCCACAGCATCTCGGCCAGAACCTCGGCGTCGCCGCGGTTCTGCTCCCAGGTGTAGGCGGCCACCTCGCGCATGAAGGCGAGGTCGGCGCCGGCGCAGAAGGCCTTGCCGCTGCCACCGAGCACGATGGCGCGCACGCCGGAATCAACGGCGCCGAGCTCGGCGAAAGCGGCGGCGAGGGCGCGGATGAGCTCGCCGTTGAGGGCGTTGCGGACGTCGGGCCGGTCGAGCCAGACGCGGGCGACGAAGCCGTTTCGTTCGATGCGGAGGGGGGAGGTCATGCCTGACATTCTCCTGCGCGACGCCGCGATCCGCGCCGCTAGAGCGACATCGACGGGCGCTCGGCCATCGCGGCCCGCCAGCGCTGCAGGTGCGGGTGCTGCCCGTCGAGCCTGACCTTGACGACGCGGGCAAAGTCGACCGCCACCACCGCGGTGATGTCGGCGACGCTGAAGCGGTCGGCGGCGACGAAGTCGCGCCCGGCCAGATGCTCGTCCAGCATGGCGAAGAACTGCCGCACCCGCGCCAGCCCGCGCTCGGCCAGCGCCGGGATCTGCGCATGGTCGACCGGCCCGGGCAGGGCCCGGTTGACCATCGCCGGGGCGCTGTTGCGCATCGCCTCGGCGATGGCGCCCAGACCGTCGGCCTCGACGCGCCAATGCCAGCTGGCGATCGCGGCCCTTTCCAGCGGCGTGACGCCGAGCAGCGGCGGCTCGGGAAAGCGCGCTTCGAGGTAGGCCGTGATGGCGGCGTTGTCGGTCAGCGTGCCTTCTTCCGTGCGCAGGACGGGCACGGTGCCGTTCGGGTTCAGCGCGCGGAAGGCGGCGCCGAGGTGCTCGCCGCTCCGCAGGTCGACCTGCACCGTCTCGTGGGCGACGCCCTTCTCGGCGAGCAGGATGCGGGCCCGTCGCGGGCTCGGCGCCGTGGCGCAGTCGTAGAGCGTGATCATCGTCAGGCAGAACTCGGGTGTCGCGGCGCGCCGTCAGACTGCGGGCGCGAGCTTGTCCTGTGTCGCCGTGTCGAAGTCGCCGGCGTCGTGGCGCTCGTGCAGCTGGCTCGACGGCTGGCCCCAGGTGCGGTTGACCATCCGCCCGCGCTTGACGGCGCGACGCGCCGCGATCTCGTCGGTCCAGCGCAGGACGTGCGTATAGGTCTGCACCTGGAGGAATTCGCCGGCGGCGTAGAGCTGGCCCTTGGCGAGGGTGCCGTACCAGGCCCAGACCGCGATGTCGGCGATCGTGTACTCGTCGCCGGCGAGGTACGCGCTCTCGGCGAGGCGCCGGTCGAGCACATCGAGCTGGCGCTTGGTCTCCATCGCGTAGCGGTCTATGGCGTATTCGATCTTCGTCGGCGTGTACTTGTAGAAGTGGCCGAAGCCGCCGCCGAGGAACGGCGCGCTGCCCATCTGCCAGAACAGCCACGACAGGCATTCGGCGCGCGCCGCGCCGCTCTCCGGCAGGAAGGCGCCGCCGAACTTCTCCGCCAGGTAGAGCAGGATCGCTCCCGATTCGAACACCCGGATGGGCTTCGGCCCGCTGCGGTCGAGCAGGGCCGGGATCTTGGAGTTCGGGTTGACGGCGACAAAGCCGCTGCCGAACTGCTCGCCGTCGCGGATCCGGATCAGCCAGGCATCGTATTCGGCGCCCGGGTGGCCGAGCGCGAGCAGTTCTTCCAGCATCACCGTCACCTTGACGCCGTTCGGCGTCGCCAGCGAATAGAGCTGCAGCGGATGGCGCCCGACCGGCAGCGCCTTGTCGTGCGTCGGCCCGGCGACCGGGCGGTTGATCTTCGCGAACTGGCCGCCGTTGTCCTTGTCCTTCTCCCAGGTCCAGATCGACGGCGGCGTGTAGGGGGTCGGGTCGTTCATGGGTGGGGGCGGCTCCAGGCGGGGCGCTGCGACGCGCGCATGTGCCAAAGGACTGTACAGGCTGGACCATTTCCCGGCTGGGCAAGGGCCGCGTCGAGACGGGGCGCCGGCGGCCGACACGAGCGTCTGCTAAAAAGGGAGCGACGCTGATCCGGAGACGAGGGGAAGAAGGGAAATGATCGAAGGTTCATGCCACTGCGGCGCCGTGACCTGGCGCTTCGACGGCACGCCCGACGGCGCGACGGCGTGCAACTGCACCGCCTGCCGACGCTACGGCGCGCTCTGGGCCTACGACTACGACGGCGAGGGCATCCACGTCGGCGGCGACACCCGGGCCTACGTGCGCGGCGACTCGCTCGGCTTCCATTTCTGCCCGACCTGCGGCTGCCTCGCCTACTGGCGCGCCCTGAAGACGAGCGCCGAGGGGCGGCGACGGATCGCCGTCAACCTGCGGCTCGCCGAACCGGACGCCGTCGCCGACGTGCCCGTCGACCACTTCGACGGCCTCGACGCCTTCGAGGACCTGCCGCGCGACGGCAAGTGCGTTGGCGACTACTGGTTCTGAGCCGCGGCGCGCCGGCGCGTCACCCTCACTTCCAGACGCCGAGCAGGCCGCCCATCAGCGTGTAGGCGACCACCTGGTAGCCGCTGTTGATGAGCCAGAGCTTCAGCGAGCGCTGCTCGAAGAGATAGATCACGCCGAGCGACATCGCGACCCAGCCGACTGCTGCCGCGGCGCCCGCGAACAGGCCGAAGCCCAGGCTGGCCTTCGGGCCGATGAAAGCGGCTAGGTTGAAGGCCATCACCAGCGAGGCCAGCGCCGCCAGGCCGAAGATGCGACCCATCGGCGCGTTGCGCGTCTTCTCCTCGCTCAGCCCGGCCTCTCGCATCCAGGCCCGGGCGAACAGCAGCGGCGAGTACCACAGCCCGCCGATGGCAAAGCTCAGCAGCGCCGCCACGAGGACGGCGGCGAAATTGAAGTGGACGGCTTCCATGGTGCCCCGTTCGCGGTAGTGTCGAGGCCTCGCAGTCTGCGCGGGCAATGCCGCCTGCGCCACCCATCGGCCGCCCAAACCGGAAGAACGATTGCCCAATCCGGATATTCCGCACCCGAGTCTGCCGCAGCCGGCGGATGAACGCTCCTGGCCCGAGCGTCGACAGTCGCACCCGGCGGTGCGGCTCGACGACCGGCCGGCGATGGCGGTGGGCATCCTCGGCTTCGGCTTGTCGATTCCGTGGCTGGCGGGCCTGTACGGCCCGCTGACGCCGCGCCATGGGATGTACTGGGCGGGCACGGCCGGCTTCGTCGCCCTGGCGGCCGTCATCTGGCTCGGCAACCGCTGGCTGCTGTTCAAGCAGCGCGAGCACTTCGACTGGTTCGGCTCGCCGTGGCGCAAGCTGATGCTGGTGGTCGCGGCCAACGTCCTGTACACCGCACCGATCACGGTGCTCGGCCTGCTCGCCTGGTTCTTCGTCGCCGCGTTGCCGATCGACGGCACTGCGCTGCGGCTGGTGGCGCTCACCAACGTCATCTGCGTCCTCTTCGTTACCCATGCCTACGAGACGGTGTTCCTGATCCGCGAGCGCGAGTCCGACCTGATGCGCGTCGAGCGGCTCGAGCGCGCGCGCACACAGGCCGAGCTGGCTGCGCTCAGGGCTCAGGTCGATCCGCATTTCCTCTTCAACAGCCTCAACACGCTCGGCCACCTGATCGGGCAGGACGGCGAGCGGGCGCGCGAGTTTTGCGACACGCTGGCCGAGGTGTATCGCTACGTGCTCGACAGCTGCCGGCGCGAGATGGTGCCGCTGGCCGACGAGGTGGCCTTCGTGCGCCGCTATCACCGCCTGCTCGAGCTGCGCTTCGGCGATGCGATGCCGCTGCTCGGGGCCGGCGCGATCGAGGACACCGCGTCGCGCTGGTTGATCGCCCCGCTGGCGCTGCAGGGGCTGCTCGAGAACGCCATCAAGCACAACCAGGCCAGCGCCGCCCAACCTTTGCCGGTACAGCTCGCCATCGGCGATGGCGTCGTTCGCGTAAGCAACCCGGTGCGACCGCGGCGCAGTGCGATTCCGTCGGCGGGCATCGGCCTGGCCAACCTCGACGAGCGCTGCCGGCTTCTCACCGGCAGGCCGTTGATACTGGTGCAGGACGGCAGCCGCTTCGAGGTGCAGGTGCCGTTGCTCGGGGCGGCCGCATGATTGCCGGCCTCAGTGTCTTCATCGCCGAGGACGAGCCGCCGGCACGCGAGCGGCTGACGCTGGCGCTCGCGCGTACGGCACCACAGGCGACGGTGGTCGGCCACGCCGACAGCGTGCGCGGCACCGAGGCCTGGCTCGCCGCGCATCCGCCGCCCGACGTGCTGATGCTCGACATCCAGCTCGCCGACGGCCTGTCGCTCGAGCTGTTCGCCGACGGCGAGCTGGCGCTGCCGACCATCTTCACGACGGCGTACGACCGCTTCGCGATCGACGCCTTCCAGGCGCTGGCGGTCGACTACCTGCTGAAGCCGGTGGCCGAGGCGGCGCTGGCGCAGGCGCTGGGCAAGGTCGAGCGCCTGCGCCGATCGTTCGGCGCCGACGTGGCCTCGCTGCTGCAGCAACTCGGGCACGCGCCTTCGCCCTGGCGGCGGCGGCTCGTGGGTCGCAAGGGCGCGCAGAGTCATGCCTTGACGGTCGACCAGCTCGCCTATGTCGTGTCGGTCGACAAGCTCGTGTTCGCGGTCGATGCCGTGGGCGAACGCTACCTTCTCGATACGCCGCTCGCCGAGCTCGAGGCATCGCTCGACCCGACGCGCTTTTTCCGCGCCAGCCGGCAGATGCTCGTCGCCGCCCATGGCGTGGCAAGCTTCTCCTCCGCCGGCAAGGGCCGGCTCCGTCTGGAGCTGCGCCCACCCGGCGCGGGCGCGGTGATCGTCAGCCAGGAACGCGCAGCGGCCTTCCGGACATGGCTGGGGGGCTAGGTCCTTCGCGTCTCCGCGGTCGATCGCGCCTCAGTACCGCTTCGCCACCTCGTCGAGCATCACCTCCGTCGCGCCACCGCCGATCGCCAGCACGCGGGCGTCGCGCCAGAGGCGCTCGATCGGCGTGCCGCGCATGTAGCCCATGCCGCCGTGGAACTGCTGGCAGGTGGCGACGACCTCGTTGACGAGCTCGCCGGTCAGCGCCTTCAGCATCGACACTTCCTGGACGACGTCGTCGCCCTGCACGACCCGCCAGCCGCAGTGGTACATGAAGGCGCGCGCCGCGCGCACCCTGGCGTCGAGCATCGCCAGGCGCTGGCGCACCGCCTGCTTCTCGAACAGCGTGGCGCCAAAGGCCTTCCTATCGCGCACGTAGTCGAGCGTCATCCGCAGCGCCTGCACCGAGTGGCCGATGGCCATGGCGCCGAGGGCGATGCGCTCGGTCTGGAAGTTCTTCATCACCGAGTAGAAGCCGCGGTTTTCCTCGCCGAGCAGGTTCTCGGCCGGGATGCGGCAGTCCTCGAAGAAGAGCTCGGCGGTGTCCGACGAGAGCCAGCCGGACTTCTCGAGCGAGCGGCCGACGCGAAAGCCCGGCGTGCCTTTCTCGACGATGAACATCGACATCGCGTGCCGGCCCTCGCCCGTCTTCGCGGCGATGAAGTAGAGGTCGGCGAGGACGCCGTTGGTGATGACGATCTTGCTGCCGTTCAGGATCCACTCGCGGCCGTCGGTCGAGCGCTTCGCCGTCGTGCGGATGCCGGCCACGTCCGAGCCGGCACCGGGCTCGGTGATGCCGACGGCGGTGATGGTCGTGCCGGCCGTCACCCCCGGCATCCAGCGCGCTTTCTGCGCCGCGCTGCCGGCATGGTGCAGGTGCGGGCTGGCCATGTCGGTGTGGACGAGCACGGTGATGATGAAGCCGCCGAAGGTCGACTGCGAGAGTGCCTCGGCGAAGACGAGGTTGGTCAGCGCGTCGGCCTCGGCGCCGCCGTGCTCGCTGTCGTACACGAGCCCGAGCAGGCCGGCGGCGCCGAGCTTGCGCAGCACCTCGCGTGGCGTCGAGCCGGCCTCTTCCCAGGCGAGCGCGTGCGGCTCGACCTCGCGGGCAATGAAGCGGGCGATCTGCTCGCGCAGCAGCTCGTGCTCGGGCGTGAGGTAGATGTTCTCCATCAGGCGAAGCGCGCCTCGGCTGTGGGCGTACCGTCGCGGGCCGCGGTGCCAGGCCCGGCGAAGAGCACCGCCTCGCTCCAGCCGAGCTGCGCCATGTCGGCGGCACGCAGGTGCGCTTCGCTCGGCATCAGGAACTCGTCGAGCTGCGGCGGCGCCACCGCCGTGCCCGCAAGCATCGCGTGGGCCTGACCTCGGTGATGCATCTGGTGGTCGAGCAGGTGGGCGATGACGTGGCCCTGCTGCTCGCGTTGCACCCGGCCGGCGCCGCGGTCGAGCGCGATCACCGCGTCGAGATCGGCCGGCGCCAGCGAATCGACGTGGGCGATGAAGCGCTCGTCGCTCGCCGCCTGCGCTGCGGCCAGCTCGGCGATGCCTTCGCACGCCGGCGATTCGCGCCACTGCCGTTCCATGTCGGCCTCGCCGCGCAACGCCGCGAGGTAGTAGCGGTCGACGGCGAGGAGGTGGTTCAGCGTCGCCGCCAGGCTCGGGAAGAAGCTCGTTCGAGATGCCTGGAAGTCGGCCTGCGAGAGCGTGGCCATGGCCTCGTGCAGGCGGCGGTTCGCGAGACGGTTGGCGCGTGCGCGGGTGCGCAGATGGGCGAGAAGATCCATCGCGAGGCGAGAACCGGGTGACCGGCTAGAACGGGCCGCTCGCCAGCCAGCGCTCGATCTGCGCCCGCCGGTCGTTGCCCCAGAACGGCTCGCCGTCGACGACGAAGAAGGGCGCGCCGAAGACGCCATGCGCAACGGCATCGTCGCAGGCGTCCTTGAGCCGCGCCTTCCAGCGAACGTCGGTCCAGACCTGCTCGGCCTCGGCCGGATCGATGCTGTATTCGGCGGCGAGCGTCTTCAGGCTCGCCGCGTCGGAGAGGTCGAGGCCGCGCGTGAAGTAGGCGCGCAGGCCATGCCGCGCCCAGCCGGAGGCGCGGGCGGCGTCGGCCTCGTGCAGCCACCAGAAAATGCGCGCCGCGTTCTGCGTCGCGATCGGAAACTTCGCCGGCAGGCGGAACGGCACGCCGGCGAAGCGCGCCGAGCGCTCAAAGTCGAGCAACGAGTACTCGCGCTTGAGCGGGTGGCTCACCGGGCTTTTCAGCTCGGCGGCGAGGAAGGTGACGCCGAGCAGCATCGCTTTCCAGTCGACCGTCCGGCCGTGGCGCGCGGCCAGCGCCTCGATCCACTCCGAGGCGACGTACGAATACGGCGAGGAGAAGTCGAAGTAAAAATCGATCGCGGTCTTCGGCGGGGTCATGACGGCAGGCTAGCGGCAGTCTCGAGGCGGCGCAACCGGCTTCAGCCCGCGGCTTTGTCAATGGCCGGCAGGCGCTCGCCGAACACCACCGAGGCCTCGGCGTACAGGCTTTCGAGGACGCGGCGCACCGCACCGGCGACGAGCGGCTGCAGCGAAAGGGCCAGGCGCTCGCCGTCGGCGTCGGCGCTGCGCCCGTGGCTCCGGCTCGACCACAGCGCGCCGAAGGCTTCGCGCTCCGGCGCCAGCGCCGCGGCGACCGCGTCTTTCCAGTGCGGCGGCGACTCGCCCTCGGCCCAGTCGCCGCGGCCGCGGCCGAAATGGGCGACCGCCAGGTAGCGCAGCACGGCCGCTTCCACCATGGTGTCGAGCGCTTCGCCGTTCCAGGCCAGCCAGGACCGGTCGGTGCCGCGCACGAGGTTGACGCAGCGGGCGATGCCGGCCGAGCCGAGGGCGCCGAGCAGGCCGCCGGCGAGCATGCCGCCGCCGAGCGTCAAGCCACCGCTCAGCAGGTCGGCCTTCAGGCCGACGAGCGCGCCGCTCACCGCTCCGCCCCAGAGCGCGGCCCGGGTCTCGTCGAGGCGCAGGCGCATCTCGTAGTGGGTCGCGAGCCGGGTCAGGATGACGGCTTGCACCTCGCCGCTCAGCCCGTGCAGGCGGATCAGGGCCTGCGTGTCGGCGCGCACTTCGGCGTCGAGCTGACGCGCCAGCGCCGTTTGGGCACGCGCCGCCGGCGTCTCGTCGGCCCGGCCGAGGCCGATCGCTGCGCCGGCGCCGCGCAGCCGGGCGCCGAGGCCGCCACCGTCGGGCAGTGTCTCGCGGGCCATCGCCAGGCGCGCCAAGCTGCCCGCCAACTCGTGCATCGCGGCATCGAAGGTCTCGAGACCGCGACGGCGCCAGGCCGCCGTCAGGCGCGCCATCAGCGCGCGCTGTTCGCGGTCGTCGAGCGCCGCCTCGATGGCGGCTAGCAGCGTAAGCTCCTGGACCCAGCAGCGCGCGAAGGCATCGAGCGGCAGCACCGCGCGCACCGCCGGGAAGGCCTGCAGGTGCGCGCGCCAGCGCTGCAGCTCCGCCGCCTCGAGAGCCGCGGCGCGCGGCGCGCCGAGCTGGTTGAGAAGCACGACGACCGGCTTGCCGACCCAGGCGAGCAGTTCCATCTCCGGTGCGACGTAGCCGGCGGCCTCGGGCGATTCCGACGCGTTGACGAGATAGAGCATCACGTCGGCCTCGTCGCGGACGTTGCGCAGCGCCTGCTGGCTGGCCCAGAACGGCCGGTCGCGCCAGCGGTCCCAGGTCTCGGTGAGGAAGCGCGCGATCGGCTGCTCGCCCTGGCGCAGGCGCCGCGCCAGCCGCACGGTGTCGCCGAAGCCCGGCGTGTCCCAGAGACGAAGGCTCTCGCCGGCGGGCGTCTCGAGCATGGTGTGCACGTCGGCGAACTCGGTGACGTGCGGCGCGTCGCGCACCTCGCCGATGTCGCGGCCGAGCAGCGTGCGCGCCAGCGTCGTTTTTCCCGCGTTGGTGTGCGAGACGAGGCTGAGCGCGATGTGCTGTCGCGAACGCTCGCTCATCGCCGCGCCGCCGATGGTTCCCCCGACTCTGCTCCTGCCCCTGCGGCGGCGGGCATCGGCAGCGCGAAGGCGGCGCGCAGCAGCGGCTCGGCCGAGGCGGGCTCGGCGCCTTCGAGATCGACCACCACCGGCGTCGTCGCCAGTGGCTCGCCCCAGAGCCGCCACGCCTCGGCGCGCTGCGCCAGCCTTTCGCCGACGCCACCGAAGCGACGAGCGAACGCCGTGGCATCGAGCAGCACCGCGAGCGAAGCCCCCGGCGGCAGTGCCGCGCCGATGCGGCGCAGGAAGCGACCGTGGTGCTCGGGCTCGGGCGTCGCCGCGAGGTCGAACAAAGCCAGCCCGTGCGTCGCGGTCGACGGCGGGTCGATGGCCGCCTCGTCTTCGGCACCGAACGGGGCAGTCGGCGCGAACTGCAGGTCGACACGCGGCCCGAACGACTCGGCGAGAAGCGCGCGCAGGCCGAGCGTCGCCGGTGGCGACAGCGTGTGCCCGTACGGGAAGACGACGACCTGGGCGCGGGCACCGCGCTGCAAGCGAAGCAGGCGCTGGTAGTAGGGTTCCTGCAGCGGCAGCGCGAAGCGCCGCGTGCGCCGCGCCGCCAGCACGGCGCAGCCGGCGGCAAGCAGCGCCCGCGGCACGATCACGACCAGCACCAGCGTCAGCGCGACGAGGTGGATCCACGGCGCCGCCGGCGCGCTGGTCGCCGCCTGGCCCGGCACCGCCCGCATCGCCGCGAACGCCGCCTCGTCGGGAATGGCGATGCCCGAGAGCTGCGATGCCGGAGCGAATGCGGTGGCGACGATGGCATGCGCCGCTGCTGCGTCGAGGAAGGTGCTTTCCCAGACGGCGCGGTAGTCGAGCACGAGCCCGCGCGCGTAGAGGCCGGCGACGAGGCCGATGGCGAGCGCCGCCGCTCCCGCATGCAGGAGCGCCTCGATGCGCAGGGCGGTGAGCGGCTGGCACCGCTCGCTCCAGAGCGTGGCGAAGCGGCGCGCCGCGACTGCGGCGCCGCCGACCGACGGCGACGGCAGGCGGCGCCGCGCTCGCAGCAGCCACTCCATGGCGCGCACGATCGGCCCGGGTCGGTCCGGCCGCGCGCGGCGACGTACGCGGCGCACGATCGGCCACGCCAGCAGCAACGCGTAGACGACGACATTCCAGGCAAGCACGCCCCAGAGCGGTGGTGCCATCAGGTTGATGCGCTGGTCGCTGCCGATCGCGTCGGCAAGCAGGCCGCCGATAAAGGCGATGGCGACGACAAGGACAACCCCGCCGGTGCGCCATACCGTGGCACCGAGCGCGTGCGAGACGATCGGCTCGCGCACCGCCAGCCGCTGCATCGCGTGGCCGGCACGCTGGGCGACGAATTCGTCGCCAGCGGCCTCCGGGACCGCCGCCTCCAGCGCGACGCGGTCGGCCCAGGCGCGATCGTCGTCGCCCCAGCTCGGCGAAGCCGGGCGCGCCGTCTCGAAAGCCTCAAGCCAGGTCGCGGTGCGTGCGCGGCGCTCGTTCATGACACGTCGAGAGCCCTGTGATGTCCCGCTGGCTGAGTCACGCGTGCCTCCCCATGGCGTCGACAGGCCTAGGCCAGGGCCCGCGCGATGAGGATCTTCTGGATGTCGCTCGTGCCCTCGTAGATCTGGCAGACGCGTACGTCGCGGTAGATGCGCTCGACCGGGAAGTCGCTGACGTAGCCGTAGCCGCCGAACACCTGGATCGCCTCGCTGCAGACGCGCTCGGCCATCTCGCTGGCGAAGAGCTTGCCCATCGCCGCTTCCTTCAGGCACGGCAGCCCAGCGTCCTTCAGGCTCGCCGCGTGGTGTACGAGCTGGCGCGCCGCCTCGATCTGCGTCGCCATGCCGGCGAGGCGGAACTGCACCGCCTGGTGCTCGAAGATCGGCTGGCCGAAGGCGACCCGCTCCCTCGAATAGACGAGCGCCGCGTCGAACGCCGCACGCGCCATGCCGATCGACTGCGCGCCGATGCCGATGCGTCCGCCCTCGAGGCCCGAGAGCGCGATCTTCAGACCCTGCCCCTCCTCGCCGATCAGGTGGGCGGCGGGCACGCGGCAGTTCTCGAAGACGATCTGCGCCGTGTCGCTGGCGTGCTGGCCGAGCTTGTCTTCCAGTCGCGCGACGACATAGCCCGGCGTCACGGTCGGCACGATGAAGGCGCTGATCCCTTTCTTGCCGGCCGCCTTGTCGGTGACGGCCATGACGATGGCGACGTCGCCGTTCCTGCCGCTGGTGATGAACTGCTTGACGCCGTTCAGCACGTAGTCGGCGCCGTCGCGGGTCGCTGTCGTGCGCAGGCCACCGGCCTCGGAGCCGACGTGCGGCTCGGTGAGGCAGAAGGCGCCGAGCAGTTCGCCGCGGGCGAGCGGCACCAGCCAGCGCTTCTTCTGCGCGTCGCTCGCCCAGGCCATGAGGATCGAGCAGACCGGGCAGTTGTTGACGCTGACGATGGTCGAGGTGGCGCCGTCGCCGGCGGCGATCTCCTCGAGGATGACGGCGAGAGCCAGGTAGTCGAGCCCGGCACCGCCGAGCTCCGCCGGCACGGCGACGCCGTAGCAGCCCAGCGCGGCCAGGCCCTGCAGCGCGTCTTTCGGAAACACCGCCTCCCTGTCGCCGCGGGCCGCGCCGGGCGCGACGTGGTCGGCGACGTAGGCGCGCACCGCGTCCTGCACGGCGAGGTGATCGTCGCTCAGGCGCACGACACGGCTCCCGCCAGGCGGATGGTCGTCATGCCGGGCGGGCCTCGAAGGCGCCGAGGCGCAGCAGCAACGTGCCGGTGGCGCCGATCAGGACGCCGCGCGCTGATCGCGCCTCGCCGTCGAGGCGCGTGATCCAGCCGGCGAGCCGCTCGTTGCGCTCGACGCTCGTCACGACCCAACGCATGTCGATGTCCTCGCCGCCGAGGACGACGGCACGAAAGCGGATGTCGAAGCCCATGCCGAGGCCGTTGCGCGGCGTGTCGTCGGCGAGCGACCGCGCGAAGTGGGTCGCGGTCATCGCCATGAGCAGGCTGCCGACCTGCGTGCCGCTGGCGATCAGGCCGGGGTAGCCGGCGGCCTGCGCGACGGCGACGTCGTGATGGAGGGGGTTGTGGTCGTCGACCGAGAGCGCGAAGGCGCGGATCTCGGCGTCGGACAGGCGCACCCGCCGCGCGAACGTCTCGCCGACCAGGGCCGGTGTGCGGACGGCGGCGACGGCCGCGCTCTCGGGCTCAGCCGCCGGCATGGCGCAGAACGAAGCTCACCACGGGATCGCCGTCCCGTCGTGATCGAAGAAGCCGCCATTGGCGGCCGGCGTCAGCCCGGCAATGACCGCGCGCATTCCGGCGACGCTGCTGGCGACATCGATGTCGGCAGCAGCGCCGCCCATGTCGGTGCGCACCCAGCCCGGATGCAGGCTGACGATGACGGCGCGGCCGCGCCAGGTGAGCGACGCGTCCTTGACGACGGAATTCACCGCCGCCTTCGAGGCCCGGTAGAGCGAGCTGCCGGCCGCGGTGCGGCTGCCGATCGAGCCCATGCGAGACGACAGCACGGCCAGTGCTCCACCCGGCGCGAGAGCCTCGACGATCTGCGGAATCACGCGCATGGGGCCGAGCACGTTCGTGCGCATGACGTGATCGAAGTCGTCGACGGACGGCGGCGTCAGGCCGGCACCACGCGCCGCCGAGACGCCGGCGTTGACGACGGCGACGTCGAAGCCGGCGCCCTCGATCTCGCGGGCGAGGCTCGAAGCGCTGGCCGCGTCGGCGACGTCGAGAAGGACCGCGGCAGCGCCGAGGCCGCGCAGGCGGTCGAGGCCGGCGTCGTCGCGCGCCGTCGCCGTGACCGCAGCGCCGGCGCCGCGGTACTGGCGCACGAACTCGAGACCGATGCCGCGCGACGCACCGATCACGAGCACGTTCATGTCGGCTCCTCTCAGGGCCGCTCGGCGAGCGCCAGGCGCGCCGCCAGGCCGGCGAACAGCACGCCGCCGCTGGCGTTCATGAGTCGCCGCCAGCGCACCGACGGGCGCCATCGGCGCAGCGGCGCGACGAGAAAGACGAAGAGCGCGAGAAAGGCGAAACCCTGGGCGATGAACCAGACACCGAGGAAAGCGAAGGCGAGCGGCTTGCTACGCGCCGAGGCGTCGATGAACTGCGGCAGCAGGGCGAGGAAGAAGACTGCCACCTTGGGATTGAGCGCATTCGTCAGCAGCGCCTGCGCGAACGTGCGTCGCAGCTCGGCCAGCGTCGGCGGCGCGAATGGCGCCGATGGCACCTCGCGTGCCTCGGCCGGCTCGACGGCGTCGACCGCTGCTGCGGCCCGGCGCCACATCCCGACCGCGAGCCACGCCAGGTAGGCCGCGCCGAGCCACTTGACGGCCGTGAACGCCGACGACGACGCGGCCAGCAGCGCCGCCAGCCCGAAGGCGGCGGCGAGGGTGTGGAAGGCGCAGCCGCAAGCGATGCCAGCCGCCGCGGCCAAGCCGCCCCGAACACCTTGCTGCAGCGTTCGCGACAGGGTAAGCAGGAGATCGACGCCCGGTGTCGCGTTGACGACGAGCACCGTCAACGCGAAGAGCGCCAGGTCGTGCGTGCCGGACATCGGCGCGCCGTCAGCGTCCCACGGCGACGCGGTGGGCACCGGGCGACTTGCGGCCAGCCACCATCAGAGCATCTCGATGGCCACCGCCGTCGCCTCGCCGCCGCCGATGCAGAGCGCCGCCACGCCCTTTTTCTTGCCGAGCTTCCTCATCGCGCCGAGCAGGGTGACGACGATGCGCGCGCCGCTGGCGCCGATCGGGTGGCCGAGGGCGACCGCACCGCCGTGCACGTTGACGATCTCGTGCGGCAGCTTGAACTCCGTCATCGCCGCCATCGTCACCGCGGCGAACGCCTCGTTCACTTCCCACAGGTCGACGTCGCCGGCCTTCCAGCCGGCCTTCTTCAGCACCTTCTCGATGGCGCCGGCGGGTGCGGTGGCGAACAGGTTCGGCGCCTGCGCATGCACGGCGTGGGCGACGATGCGCGCGATCGGCTTCGTGCCGAGACGCGTGGCCGACGACTCGCGCATCAGCACCAGCGCCGCGGCGCCGTCGGAAATGCTCGACGAGGTGGCGGCGGTGATCGTGCCGTCCCTCTTGAAGGCGGGCTTGAGGCCCGGAATCTTGTCGAGCCTGGCCTTGAACGGCTGCTCGTCTTGCTTGACGAGCGTCTCGCCGCCCTTGCCCGGAACGCCCACCGCCGCAATCTCCCAGTCGAAGCTGCCGTCCTCGTTGGCCTTCTTCGCCCGCTCGGTCGAGGTGATGGCGAAGCGGTCCATCGCCTCGCGGCTGAACTTGTACTTGTCGACGCACTCCTCGGCGAACACACCCATCGCCCGGCCGCGGTCGTAGGCGTCTTCCAGGCCGTCGATCGCCATGTGGTCGTAGAGCGGCGCCTGGCCGTAGCGGATGCCCTTTCGCACGAAGGTGAGGTGCGGCGCGTTGGTCATGCTCTCCATGCCGCCGGCAACGACGACCTCGGCGCTCTCGGCCTTCAGCATGTCGTGCGCGAACATCATCGCGCGCATGCCGGAGCCGCACATCTTCGAGAGCGTGACGGCGCCGGCCGACTGCGGCAGGCCGGCGCCGAGTGCCGCCTGGCGCGCCGGCGCCTGGCCCTGGCCGGCCATCAGGCAGTTGCCGAGCAGCACCTCGTCGACCGAGTCACCGGGGACGCCGGCGCGCTCGACGGCGGCACGGACGGCGACGGCGCCGAGCTGGTGCGCGGCCAGCGCGCTGAAATCGCCGAGCATGCCGCCGATCGGCGTGCGGGCGGCGGAAACGATGACGATGGATTCGTTCATGGTGGGCTCCTGTTGTGAATTGCGCTAGTTGAGCACGGCGAGCGGCGCGGCGGCCCGGACGGCCGCGCGCCGCGTCTCGAAGCGCTTGTGCGCATCGTACGGAAAGACATCATGCACGTAGCCGGCGAGGATGCGTTCCTTGTGGCCTTGCCAGAAGGCGGCGTCGAGAAGCTCGCCGTGGTGCGCCATGAAGATCTCGCGGATCTTCGGGTTGCCGAGCAGGAAGGGGGCGAAGGTCTCGGGAAAGACGTCCTTCGGGCCGACCGCGTACCAGACCTCGCCCGACATCTCCTCTTCCTCGTTGTGCGCCTCGGGCACCTTGCGGAAGGTGCAGTCCGTCAGGTATTCGATCTCGTCGTAGTCGTAGAAGACGACCTTGCCGTGGCGCGTGACGCCGAAGTTTTTCCACAGCATGTCGCCGGGGAAGATGTTGGCGGCGAGCAGATCCTTGATGGCGTTGCCGTATTCGATGACGACCTGCTCGATCTGCTCGGCGGTGGCGTCCTGCAGGTAGATGTTGAGCGGAATCATGCGCCGCTCGATGTACACGTGGCGGATGACGAGTGCGTCGCCGTCTTCCTCGACGAGGCTGGGGCAGAAGTGCGCCAGCTCGGCGACCAGCTCGTCCTCGAAGCGGTGCCTCGGGAAGGCGACGTTGCTGTATTCGAGCGTGTCGGCCATGCGGCCGACCCGGTCGTGGCGCTTGACCAGCAGGTACTTGCCCTGCACCTGCTCGCGCGTCGTTTCCTTCTGCACCGGGAAGAAGTCCTTGATGACCTTGAACACGTAGGGAAAGCTCGGCAGGTCGAAGACCAGCATCACCATGCCCTTGATGCCGGGCGCGATGCGGAACTTGTCGGACGAATGCCGCATGTGCATCAGGAAGTCGCGGTAGAAGAGGTTCTTGCCCTGCTTCTGCAGGCCAAGCGAGTTGTAGATCTCGGAGCGCGGCTTCCTGGGCATCAGCGAGCGCAGGAACTGCACGTAGGCCGAGGGCACCTCCATCGTCACCATGAAATAGGCGCGGGCGAAGCTGAAGACGAGCGGCAGGTCGTCCTCGTCGAACAGCGCCGCGTCGATCACGAGGCGGCCGCGCGGACCATGCAGGATCGGCAGCGCAAACGGCATTTCGTGAAAGCCGTTGATCATCTTGCCGACGATGTAGGCGCCCTTGTTGCGGAAGAAGAGCGACGACAGCACCTGGATCTGGAAGTTGGCGCGCAGGCGGAAGTGGCCGAGCTGCTCGTCGAGCGCGCTCATCACCGAGCCGACGTCGCGATCGAGATTCTCGAACGGCCGCTCGAGCTGAAAGTTGGTGACGATGCGCTTCCAGGTGTCGGCGAGCGTGTTCCGCGTCGGGTAGTAGGCGCGGTAGGTCGGCAGCACGCCGGGCTCGTCGTTCTCGATGTACTCGGTCGAGATGGCGGGGCGCACGAAGATGAAGTCGTTGCGGAAGTAGCTGCGGTGCAGGATCTTCGTCGTCACCGTGTTGAAGAAGGTCTCGGCGAGCTCGGGCTGGTAGTGGTCGATCAGAAGGCCGATGTAGTGGAGCTTCACCTGCTGCCACACGTCCATTGGCAGCGTCGCCGCGCCGAACTCGTTCTGCAGCCGCTGGGTCGCCTCGGCGACGCGGGTGTCGTAGTACTCGATGCGCAGCGCCTGGGCCCGCTGCTGACCCTGCCAGTCGGCCGCCTCGAAGCGCGCCTTCGCCTCGGCGCTGGCCTGACGAAAGAGCCGGTAGTGGCGATCGAAGCCGTCGAGCATGGCCCGGGCGATCGCGAAGGCGCGGCTGTCGCCCACGGCGGTGGTCGAGCGCGCCGGTGCCGTCAAGTCGCAGCTCCAGGCGCGTAGCGCTCTCGGATCGCATCGATCGCCTGACGGTACGTCGCATCGAGCGACTCGAGACCGCCCACCGTGATGTGCAGGTCGGCCAGCAGGCCGTTCTGCAGGCCGTAGAACCAGCCGTGGACGACGACGGACTGGCCCCGCGCCCAGGCGTCGCGCACGACCGTGGTCTCGCAGACGTTGCGCGCCTGCTCGATGACGTTGAGCTCACCGAGCGCGTCGACGCGTCGCGATGCGTCGACCGTGGCCAGCCATTCGGCGTGCCGGTCTCGCACGTCCTGCACGTAGCGCAGCCAGTTGTCGGCCAGCCCGACGCGCTGGCCCTCGAGCGCGGCCGTGACGCCGCCGCATCGCGAATGGCCGACGACCATGATGTGGCGCACCTTCAGCACCTCGGTGGCGAACTGGATGACCGAGAGGCAGTTGAGGTCGCCGTGCGCGACCACGTTGGCCAGGTTGCGGTGCACGAACAGCTCGCCCGGCGCCCGGTCCACGAGCTGGTTGGCCGGCACGCGGCTGTCGGCGCAGCCGATCCACAGGTACTCCGGTGCCTGCTGGGCGATCAGCCGGGTGAAGAAACCGGGTGAGCGGCGCTCGCTCTCGTTCGCCCAGTGCTGGTTGCTTTCGAAGAGCTCGCCGAGCTGTGTCGTCATGTCATGCCCCGTGTCTCGAGGAGACGCTGTGCCGCCGCCTCCTGCGCCAGCACCTCGTCGAGCGTGGATTGAAGGTCGCCGAGGCGCTGCTCGAGCTGCAGGCGATGGCGCGCCAGCACGCCGAGAAAACGACGCAGCTGCGGCCCGGTGTCGCGACGCGACTCGTACATGTCGACCAACTCCTTCACTTCGGCAAGCTTGAGCCCGAGCCGCTTGCCGCGCAGCGTCAGTCTGAGGCGAGCCCGGTCGCGCAGGCTGTAGACGCGGTTGCGGCCGGCGCGCGCCGGCAGCAGGAGTCCGCAGTCCTCGTAGAAGCGGATGGCGCGCGTGGTCAGGCCGAACTCGCGGGCGAGCTGGCCGATGGTGTAGGTGGGCGCCGCGGCCATCGTGGCTCGGGGCATCGCCGCTGCGGCTGCAGGCATCGCGAATACACTCGAAGTTGACGTTTACGTAAAGTGTAAAGGCAGCCGATGAACAGCCTCGAGAGCGAGCTCGACTATCCGTTCGGCGAGACGCTCCCCGAGCGCGGCGCGACCGTCGAAGTGGCCCCCGGCGTCCTCTGGGTGCGCATGGGCCTGCCGTTCGCGCTCGATCACATCAACGTCTGGCTGCTCCGCGACGAGGGCGACCCGGCCTCGGGCAAGCAGGCCGGCTGGAGCATCGTCGACACCGGCATCGACGACGCCGCGACCCGTGCGGCCTGGGAGCGGGTCTTCGCGACCTCGCTCGGCGGCCTGCCGGTGGTGCGCGTCATCGTCACCCACCTGCACCCCGACCACATCGGGCTGGCGCACTGGCTGTGCGAACGCTGGCAGGCGCGGCTGTGGATCAGCGCCACCGACTACAACATGGCCCGCCTGGCGACCAGCGCGCCGGCCGGCTTCGGTGGCCCGATGTCGGCTGCCTTCATGGCCCTGCACGGCATGGCGGCCGATCCCGACGCCGTCGGCAAGGTCGGCGCGCGCAGCAACTACTACAAGAACCTCGTGCCTGCCCTGCCTGCTGCCTTCCGGCGCCTGCTCGACCGCGGCACCATCGTCGCCGGCAGCGCCGCGGCGCGGCGCGAATGGACCTGCCACGTCGGTTACGGCCACGCCCCCGAGCACATCGCACTGCACAACGCCGCCGACGGCGTGCTCATCAGCGGCGACATGGTGCTGCCGCGCATCTCCACCAACGTCAGCGTCGTCGAGGTCGAGCCCGAGGCCGATTCGCTCACGCTCTATCTCGAGTCGATCGAGCGGATGCGCTCGATCTCGGCCGACGTCCTCGTGCTGCCGTCGCACGGCCGGCCGTTCGTCGGCCTGCACACGCGCATCGGCCAGCTGCAGGCGCACCACGCCGAGCGCTTTGCCGACGTCCTGGAGGCCTGCGCAGCGGCGCCGCGGAGCGCGTTCGAGCTGGTGCCGGTGCTGTTCAAGCGCCGTCTCGACCTGCACCAGATGACGTTCGCGATGGGCGAGTCGATCGCCCACCTGCACGCCCTCTGGTTCGAGGGCAAGCTCGAGCGCAGCGTCGATCCGTCGTCCATATTCCGCTTTCGCACCGTCGGCTGACGACGGTCCGCGGCAGCCCGAACGGCCCCGTGGGCCGAGCCGCGACTCAGTCCGCCGGGCTCGGCGGCTCGCCGTGCAGCTCGCGCCGGGCCGCCTCGAGGTGCGGCACGACCGAGCGGACGAGATCCCAGAAGCGCGGCCCGTGGTTCATCTCGCGCAGGTGCGCGAGCTCGTGGGCAACGACGTAATCGATCGTCGGCAGCGCGTGGTGAATCAGCTTCCAGTGCAGGCGGACGGCGCCGCTGGCACTGGCGCTGCCCCAGCGCGTGCGCGCCGACGACAGGCCGAGGCGCGAGACGCGCACGCCGAGCCGCTCGGAGAAGACGGCGACGCGCTCCTCGAAGACGCGGCGGGCCTCGCGCTGCAGCCAGCTCTGCACCGCGTCGCGGATCCGCTCGGCGGCGGCGTCGACGGGCAGACCGACGCGCAGCCGCCGTGGCACCGCGGCGGGGCTCGCGGCGGGCGCCGACGCCCCCGCGTGCGCCGACTCGAGCACCGTGGCGCCGGTGCCGTCGCCGAGGCCCGGCTCGAGCGCGACGACAAGCGTCCCGCCGAGGTAGCGCAGCATCGCGCCATCGGCCCAGACGATGCGGCGCGCCTCGATGCGCACCGAGAGCTCGCGCTGCTCGACGAGTCGGGCGACGATCCATGGCGCCTTCTCGCGCACCGCGGCGTCGATGTCGCGCAGCGTGACCCAGCGCGGCGCGCTGACGACCAGCCCTTCGGGGCCGACGATGAAGCCGATGCTGCGCCGGCGTGCCCGCCGCAGCAGGAACGCAATGGCGTGGCCGTCGTGGACGACACGGCGATTCGCCTCGGCGTGGGCGAACACCCCTCCGGGCGGCTCGGCGACGATGCCGGCGTCGTCGAAGAGGCTGCGCTGCAGCGAGTCGACCAACCGCAGCAGGTGCTTGCCGATCGGCGCCGTCACCGGTAGGCCTCGGGGTCGAGGCGGCGCATCTCGGCCTCGATCCATGCTTCGACTTCACGCATCAGCTCGTCGGCCTGGCGGCCGGTGGATTCGATCGGGCGGCCGATCGAGATGTCGATCGTGCCCGGCCTCAGGATGAAGCTCTTGCGCGGCCAGCAGCGCGCCGACGTCACGGCGACGGGCAGCACCGGCCGGCCGGCCTCGATCGCCAGCCGCGTGCCGCCATTCTTGTACTTGCCCTGGCTGCCTCGCGGCGTGCGCGTTCCCTCGGGAAACATGATCACCCAGTTGCCCTGGTCCATGTAGCGACGGCCCTGCTCGGCCACTTTCGACCAGGCTTCGGTGCGCTTGCTGCGGTCGATGTGGATCAGGTCCATGCGCGCCATCGCCCAGCCGAAGAACGGAATGTAGAGAAGCTCGCGCTTGAACACGTAGCAGAGCGGCTTCGGCATCAGCGTCGGGTAGGCGAAGGTCTCCCAGGTCGACTGGTGCTTCGAGAGCAGGACCACCGAGACGTCGGGAAGGTGCTCGCGGCCCTGGACTCGCGCCCGAACGCCGCAGATCGTGCGGGCACCCCAGATCGCCAGGCCGAGCCAGCCGGCGCACATCCAGTAGAGCCGCTCGCCGCGGGCGACCACCGAATAGAGAACGGCGGCCGTGCCCCACGGAATCACCGTCACGGCGAGGAAGACGACGAAGATCGCCGAACGCACGGCGGCGAGCGAACGGCCCATCACAGTGTGCCGAACGCCGAGTCGAGCCCCGGCGCCTCGCCGCGTTCGAGGCGCTCGCCCTGAATGATGGCGGAGGCGAAGGCACCGAGGTCGGCATGAACCTCGGCGGCGGCGACGCCGGCGAGCATGTCGGCCACCTGCCGGTCGTCGAGCCCGGCGGCCTTGCCGGTGCGCACGAAATGCGGCGCGCAGCCGGCGGCCGCACCGGCCTGCAGGTCGCGCAGCGAATCGCCGACCATCGGCACGCCGGCCAGATCGATGCCGTAGCGCCCGGCAATCGACTCGAAGAGACCGGGCAGCGGCTTCCTGCAACGACAGCCGTCGTCGGGCCCGTGCGGGCAGAAGAAGACGGCATCGATGCGGCCGCCGAACGCGGCCAGCTCGCGGTTCATCCGCGCATGGATCTCGTTGAGCATGGCCATGTCGAAGCGGCCGCGCGCCAGCCCCGACTGGTTGGTGGCGACGACGGCGTGCCAGCCGGCGTGGTTGAGGCGCGCAATCGCCTCGAGCGCGCCCGGCAGCGGCACCCACTCGTCGGGTGACTTGACGAAGTCGTCGCGGTCCACGTTGATCGTGCCGTCGCGATCGAGGATGACGAGCTTCATCGGCGTCGGGCTCAGGCGGCGAGCCGGGACAGATCGGCGACGCGGTTCATGGTTTCGTGCAGCCGGGCCAGAAGGGCGAGTCGGTTGGCGCGCAGCGCCGGGACGTCGGCGTTGACCATCACGGCGTCGAAGAAGGTGTCGACCGGCCCCTTCATGGCGGCGAGGCGACGCAACGATTCGGCATACCGGCCGGCGTCGTAGTCGCGATCGGCCTCGGCGCCGACGTCGGCAAGCGCGCCGGCGAGGGCGCGCTCGGCCGGCTCGACGAGAAGCGCGCCGTCGACCTGCCGGGGAACTGCTTCGCCCGACTTCTTCAGGATGTTGCCGACCCGCTTGTTTGCCGCGGCCAGCGCCGGCGCCTCGGGCAGGGCGAGGAACTCGAGCACCGCGCGCACCCGCGCGACCACTTCATGCAGCGCCGGACGGGGAGCGACGACCGCATCGACCGCGCGTGCATCGAAGAGGCCCGCCAGCTGATGGAAGCAGCGCTCGTAGATGAACGTTTCCACCTCGTCGATCACGGGGTCGGCGACCGGCGGCGTGAAGGTGGCGGCGGTCTGCCGGAGCAGATCGCGCAAGCGCAGGGTGCCGTCGGGCGAGAACGCCATCACGACCTCGAACGCATTGATGATCGTCAGCGCATGCCGGCGAAGCGCGTAGGGATCCTTGTCACCGGTCGGCTTGCCGCCGACGCTCCAGATGCCGACCAACGTTTCCGCGCGATCCGCAAGGAGCAGCGCGTCTCCGACCAGATTCTCGGCCTCCTCGCTCTCGCCGCGACGGTTCACGTACTGGCCGCGGATCGCCGCCACCACTTCCGGCGCCTCGCCGTCGTGCTCGGCGTAGTAGCCGCCCATGATCCCCTGCAACTCGGGAAACTCGCCCACCATGTCGGTCAGCAGGTCGGCCTTGGCGAGCAGGGCGGCGCGATCGGCGAGCGCCGGATCGGCGCCGATGCGCTCTGCCACCCAGCGAGCCATGGCCCGAACCCGGCCGACGCGCTCGCCCTGGCTGCCAAGCTTGCCGTGGTACACGACCTTGTCGAGCGTCGGTACGCGCGAAGCCAGCTTCTTCTTGCGGTCCTGGTCGTAGAAGAACCTGGCGTCGGCCAGGCGTGGCCGCACAACCCGTTCGTTGCCTTCGATCACTCGCGACGGATCGGCGGGCGTGATGTTGCTGACGACCAGAAAGCGGTCCGTAAGCTTGCCTGCGGCGTCGAGCAGCGGGAAGTACTTCTGGTTCGCCTTCATCGTCAGCACCAGGCATTCCGGCGGCACCTCGAGGAAATCGGCGTCGAAGCGGCAGGTGAGCACGTTCGGGCGCTCGACCAGCGAATTCACCTCGTCGAGCAGCGCCTCGTCGTCGATCGGCGTCAGCGACACCGCGCTGGCCGCAACGGCGAGCTGGCGCGCGATCTCGGCCCGGCGCTCGGCGTAGCTGGCGACGACGGCGCCGTCGTCGCGCAGCTGTGCCTCGTAGCTGCCGGCGTCGCGTATCGCGATCGTCGGCAGGGGCGACTCGAACCGGTGGCCGAGCGTGCTGCGGCCGGCGGCCAGGCCGAGCGCAGACACGGCAACGACGTCGCTGCCGTGCAGAGCCAGCAGACCGTGCGCGGGGCGCACGAAGCTCACGCTGGTCCAGCCGTCGGCAAGCTGATATTGCATGACCTTGGCGATCGGCAACCGGGCGATCGCCTCGTCGAGCGCGCGCTGCAGGCCTTCGGCCAACGTGGCGCCGGCGGCCACGCCGTCAAGGAACAGCGTCTCGTTCTTGCCATCGACGCGGCGCTGCAGGCGGGCGACCGATGGGGCGTCGGCGCCGAGCGCTGCCAGCCGCTTCAACAACGCCGGAGTCGCAGCCCCGGCGGCGTCGAGTCCCACGCTCGCCGGCATCAGCTTGTGCGAGACCGCGCGGTCGGCGGCACGCTCGCGCACGGCCGCGATCCGGACGGCGAGCCGGCGCGGCGTGGCGAACGGCACAACCTCGGCGTCGTCATCGGCGAGCCCTTGCGCCTGCAGACTGGCCGCCAGCGCCTCGGCGAAGGCGGAGCCCAGCCGCTTCAGGTTCTTCGGCGGCAGCTCCTCGACCAGGAGCTCGACAAGCAGCGACCGCGGCGCAGGCGAGCCCATCACGCGGCGTTCTTCTCGGCCACGGACTTCCTGGCTTTCAGCTGCGCGGTCACTTCCTCGGCCCACGCCTTCGGCGCCATCGGAAAGCCGAGGCGCGCACGACTGTCGAGATAGCTCTGCGCCACGCTTCGCGCGAGCGCGCGGATGCGACCGATGTAGGCGGCGCGCTCGGTCACGCTGATCGCGCCGCGCGCATCGAGCAGATTGAACGTATGCGCCGCTTTCAGCACCTGCTCGTACGCCGGCAGGGCCAGCTCGGCGACCATCAGCGCCTTGGCCTGGCTTTCGTGCGCGGCGAAGGCGTCGAGCAGGAATGCCACGTCGCTGTGCTCGAAGTTGTAGGCGCTCTGCTCGACCTCGTTCTGGTGGTACACGTCGCCGTAGGTGAGGCCGTCGGTCCACTGCAGCTTGAAGAGGTTGTCGACGCCCTGCAGGTACATCGCGAGCCGCTCGAGTCCGTAGGTGATCTCGCCGGTCAGAGGCCGGCAGTCGATGCCACCGACCTGCTGGAAATAGGTGAACTGGGTCACCTCCATGCCGTTCAGCCAGACCTCCCAGCCGAGGCCCCAGGCGCCGAGCGTCGGGTTCTCCCAGTCGTCCTCGACGAAGCGGACGTCGTTGACCTTCAGGTCGAAGCCGAGCGCCTCGAGCGAGCCGAGGTAGAGCTCGAGGATGTCGGCCGGCGCCGGCTTCAGCACGACCTGGTACTGGTAGTAGTGCTGCAGCCGGTTCGGGTTGTCGCCATAGCGGCCGTCCTTCGGCCGCCGGCTCGGCTGCACGTAGGCGGCCTTCCAGGGCTCGGGCCCGAGCGCGCGCAGGAAGGTCGCGGTGTGGCTCGTTCCTGCGCCGACTTCCATGTCGTAGGGCTGCAGCAGCGCACAGCCCTGCTCGGCCCAATACGCCTGCAGTCGCAGGATGATTTGCTGGAAGGAGAGCATGGCGCTCGGCGTTCTCGTCGGATGGACACGCCGGAAGCCCTGCCTCCGGTCGGCCATGATTTTAGAGTCGCCGCCTCGACGAAGAGGCGAGCACCAGCGCCAGGGCGGCGACGAAGAGCGGCCACAGGCCCAGCCGCGACGCCCACCAGGCGAACGGCGTGAGGCCGCGCCGCCCCTCCACGGTGGCCTCGAGCATGCCGCGGGTAAACGGCGCCAACGCCGCGGTGACGACGCCGCGCCAATCGATGACCGCCGTCGTGCCGGTGTTGGTGGCCCGGATCATCGGCCGCTGCAGCTCGAGCGTGCGCATGCGCGAGATCTGCAGGTGCTGGGCGACGGCGACGGTCTCGCCGAACCAGCCGATGTTGCTCATGTTGGCGAGGACGGTCGGAGCGGTGGTCCCATCGGCGAAGCGCGCCGCCAGCTCCTCGCCGAACAGGTCCTCGTAGCAGATGTTCGGTGCCACCCGCTCGCCGCGAACTTGAAACGACGGCGCCGAGAGCGGCCCGCGGTTGAAGTCGCCGAGGGGGATGTTCATCAGCCGCGTGAACCAGTGAAAGCCGGTCGGCACGAATTCGCCGAACGGCACCAGGTGGTGCTTGTCGTAGCGATAGAAGCCGCCAGGCATCCGAGCGCTGGCGGCCGAGATGCCGGCCGCCGAGTTGGTGTAGCCGGCTTGGGAATCGCCGAGCGGCAGGCCGAGCAGAGCATGCCGGCCGGGAAGGCGAAAGCGCGCCAGCAGCCCTTTCCAGAACGCCGGATCGAGATCGGCCGGCAGCAGCGGAATCGCGGTTTCGGGAGCGACGACAAGCTCGCCGCGCGCCGCGCCGAGCTGGCCGGCAAAGTTGGCGAGCGCCTCCGGAACGAAACGGGCAGAGAACTTCTCGCTCTGAGACACGTTGCCCTGCAACAGCGTGACCCGCAGCCGACCGGACGGCTGCGTGAAGTCGACCCGCCCGAGGCCAGCGCCCAGGGCGACGACGGTGACGAGCGCCGCGGCGGGCATGGCCCAGGCGCGCGGCCGGCGCCACTCGGTGCAGCCGAACACGGCCGCGAGCCCGGCGGCGACCGCCCCGATGCCGTAGACACCCAGCCACGGGGCGAAGCCGGCGAGCGGCGAATCGATGTAGGCGTAGCCGCTCGCCAGCCACGGAAAGCCGGTGAAGATGACGCCGCGCGCCAGCTCGGCGAGTAGCCACACGCCGGCGAAGAGGAGCCCGGCGCGCCAGGCGGCCGCGGCGCGCCAGCGCGCGAACAAGGCCATCGCGGCCGCCAGGGAGAGGGAGAGGAAGTCCGAGAGCCCGAGCACGGCGAGCGCGGCGAGCGGCGCCGCCAGGCCGCCGTAGCGGTGCATGCTGACGTACATCCACCACGTGCCGGCGCAGAGCCAGGCCGTGCCGAAGACGAGTCCGAGCGCGAAGGCGCGGCGTGGCGGCGCCACCGAGGCTCGCCAGGCCAGGAGCGCAACGACCACCGCTTGGGCCGGCCAGGCTGCCGTGTGAATGAAGGCGAACGTCTGCAGGGCGCCGAGTACCGCGACGAACGCAAGGTCGATGTGCACCGGCTCGAGCCACCGGGCGAGGGGGGCGAGCCGTGCGCGCGCAAAGCCGCCGGGTTCGGCCGTCACGTGCGCGCCAGCCGCTCAGGCGCCGTCGGTGCCGAGAGCCTCTTCGGGGGCCCGGGTCACCTTGAACCAGCGCACCGCACCGCCGCGCGCCAGCAGCACCGAAAAGACGAGGCCGCCGACCGTCACCGCCTCGCCGCGGCGCGGCACCCGGCCGTGCTCGTGGGCGACGAGGCCGCCGATGGTGTCGAACTCGTCGGTCGGCAGGGCGACGCCGAAGGATTCGTTCACCGCGGCGACGTCGCTGTCGCCGGTGACCCGCTGGCTGCCATCGGCGAGCGTGTAGATCCCGGTGTCGCTGTCCTTCTCGTCGAACTCGTCCTCGATCTCGCCGACGATCTCCTCGAGGACGTCCTCGATGGTGAGCAGGCCGGCGGTGTGGCCGAACTCGTCGATGACGATCGCCATGTGGTTGCGGTTGGCACGAAAGTCGCGCAGCACGTCGTTGAGCCTCTTCGACTCGGGAATGAAGACCGCCTGGCGCAGCAGCGTGCGCAGGTTGAGGTCGGGCGAGCGCTGCAGCTTGAGCAGGTCCTTCGCGAGCAGGATGCCAATGACGTTGTCGCGCCGGTCTTCGAAGACCGGAAAGCGCGAGTGGGCGGTGCGGATGACGACGTGCAGCAGCTCGTCGTACGGGGCGTCGATGTCGAGCAGGTCCATGTGCCGCGTCGCGACCATGACGTCGCCCGCGGTCATGTCGGCCATCCGGATCACGCCCTCGAGCATCATCCGCGACTCGGGGTCGATCAGCTCGCGCTGCTCGGCGTCGGCCAGCGACTCCATCAGCTCGTCGCGGGAGTCGGGCCCGGGCAGGATCAGCTCCATGAGCTTGCGGAACAGGGTGCGCCTGTCCGCGGGGGCGGCGGCGGTCTTGTCGGCACCGCGCGAAACGCGGGCAGCGGAGGGGTCTGGCATCGAAGGTGCGGGCGTCGGTGCACCACCGGAAGCGGGCACGCCGGGCGAGCTTACCCGAAGCAGGGCGTGCGGGCGCTTGACATATCTGCTACCTTGAAGGGCTGTCCTCCAGCCCCATCTGGTCTGGCTTCCCGTGCTTCGAAGGTGACCTGCCCATGAGCCTCATTCCCGCCACCATCCTCACGGGCTTTCTCGGCTCCGGCAAGACGACCCTGCTCAAGCGCGTCCTCACCGAGGCGCACGGGCAGAAGATCGCCGTCATCGAGAACGAGTTCGGCGACGAGAACATCGACAACGAGATCCTGGTGCAGGATTCGAAGGAGCAGATCATCCAGCTCAACAACGGCTGCGTCTGCTGCTCGATCCGCGAAGACCTGCGGACCACCTTGGCCGACCTGGCCGAGAAGAAGAGAAAGGGCGAGCTCGACTTCGACCGCGTCGTCATCGAGACCACCGGGCTGGCCGATCCGGGCCCGGTGGCGCAGACCTTCTTCATGGACGACGAGATCGCCGAGAGCTACCTGCTCGACTCGATCCTCACCCTCGTCGACGCCAAGCACGGCGACCAGCAGCTCGACGATCGCCAGGAAGCGCGCCGCCAGGTCGGCTTCGCCGACCAGATCTTCATCAGCAAGACCGACCTCGTCGACGACCAGACGGTGGAGGCGCTGATCCACCGCGTCAAGCACATGAACCCGCGCGCGCCGCAGACCCGGGTGAATTTCGGCAGCGTGCCGCTCAGCGAAGTCTTCGACCTGAAGGGCTTCAACCTGAACGCCAAGCTCGACATCGACCCTGAATTCCTGAAGGCCGACGATCATGACCACGGGCACGGCGACCACGACCATGAGCACGGCGAGCACTGCGATCACCCGCACCACCACGCCCACGACGACGACGTCAAGT
>JBBRFB010000008.1:0-49970 GCA_038225015.1 Burkholderiales bacterium | reverse complement strand
ACGCACGTCGCCAGCCTTGCGCGCCAGATTCGAGCGCAGCACGTCGACCAGGCTGCCGAGCAGCGTCGAGCGCATGACCGACCGGTCGGCCGCGATCGGATTCAGGACCCGGATCGGATCGGCGTTGCCGGCGAGCTCGTGCTCCATGCGCTCGTCGATGAAGCTGTAGCTGATGGTCTCGCGGTAGCCGAGGTCCGCCATCTGGCGGCGCAGCAGTGCCGGGCCGCGAACCGCCTCGGCGGGAGCCCGTGCGACCAGTGTGCCGAGCGGCGGCAGCGCCGGCAAGGCGTCGTAGCCGACGAGGCGGATCACTTCCTCGATCAGGTCTTCTTCGAGCGCGAGATCGAACCGCCAGCTCGGCGGCGTGACCTCGACGACACCGTCACCGCTCAAGAACGGCAGCCCGAGCCGGGCGAACACCGCCTCGCAGTCGGTCTGCGTCAGCGGCATGCCGATGACCTTGGCGGCCCGGGCCACGCGCATCGGAACCGGCGTGCGAGCCGGAAGCCGCGTCACCTGGTCGTCGATCGGGCCGCAGCGGGTCTCGTCGCCGCCGCAGATCTCGACGATCAGCGCCGTGATGCGCTCGATGTGCTCGACCGTGCTCGCCGGGTCGACGCCGCGCTCGAAGCGGTGCCCGGCGTCGGTCGAGAAATGAAAGCGGCGCGACCTGCCGGCGACCGCCTCCGGCCACCAGAACGCCGCCTCGACGTAGACGTTGCGGGTGGCGTCCGAGACCGCTGTCGCGGCGCCGCCCATGATGCCGGCCAGCGATTCGACGCTGCGTGCATCGGCGATGACGCCGACCCCGGCGTCGAGCTCGACGGTGGTGCCGTTCAGCAGCTCGAGCGTCTCGCCGGCGCGGCCCCAGCGGACGGTGAGGCCGCCGTCGATCCGGTCGAGGTCGAAGATATGCGTCGGCCGGCCGAGCTCGAACATCACGTAGTTGGAGATGTCGACCAGCGGCGAGACGGCACGCTGGCCGCAGCGGGCCAGCCGCTCGACCAGCCACGCCGGCGTCTTCGCCGCCGGGTCGACGCCGCGGATGATGCGTCCGGAAAAGCGCCCGCAGAGGTCGGCGGCCTCGATGGTGACCGGCAGCGTTGACGGATCGGTGACGGCCACCGGCGAGAACGCAGGCGGGCGCAACGGCGCGCCCGTCAGGGCGGCGACCTCGCGGGCCACACCGTACACGCTCAGGCCATGGCCGAGGTTGGGTGTGAGCTTCAACGTGAAGATGGTGTCGTCGAGGCCGAGCACGCGGCGCACGTCTTCGCCAACCGGTGCTGATTCATCGAGGACGAGGAGTCCGCCGTGGTCGTCGGAGAGTTTCAGCTCGCGCGCCGAGCACAGCATGCCCTGGCTCTCGACGCCACGGATCTTGCCGGTCTTGATGCGAAACGGCTCGGTCGCGCCCTCCTCCGCCGGCGGCAGCACGGCGCCGACCACGGCGCACGGTACCTTGATGCCGACTCGCACGTTCGGCGCTCCGCAGACGATCGCCAGGGGCTCCCCCGGGCCGGACTCGCCGATATCGACCTGGCACACGCGCAGGCGGTCGGCGTTCGGATGATCCGCGACGGCGAGCACACGGCCGACAACAACGCCGGAAAAAGGCGGCGCGACAGGCCGCATCGACTCGACCTCGAAGCCCGCCATGGTGAGGCGGTCGGCGAGCTCGGCGCTGGCCAGCGGCGGGTCGCAGAACTCTCTCAGCCAGGATTCCGGAAACTGCATCGCGTCGCTCGTTCAGGCGAACTGGGCCAGGAAGCGCAGATCGTTGTCGAAGAACAGGCGCAGGTCGTCGATGCCATAGCGCAGCATCGCCAGGCGATCGATGCCCGAGCCGAAGGCGAAGCCGAGCATCTGCTCCGGGTCGAGCCCCATGTTGCGGACCACCTGCGGATGCACCTGTCCCGACCCCGACACCTCGAGCCAGCGGCCGGCGAGCGGACCGGTCTCGAACTTGACGTCGATCTCGGCGCTCGGCTCCGTGAAGGGAAAGTAGCTCGGGCGAAAGCGCAGCTTCAGTGCGTCGGTCTCGAAGAACGCGCGGATGAAGTCGAGGTACATCGACTTCAGGTCACGAAAGCTCACGTTCTCGCCGAGCCAGAGGCCCTCGACCTGGTGGAACATCGGCGAATGCGTCGCATCGCTGTCGACGCGGTAGGTGCGGCCCGGCGCGATGACGCGCACGTCGGGCATCCGCGCTGCGGCGGCATGCCGGCGAGCATGCGCCTGGGCATGGCGGATCTGCATCGGCGAGGTGTGCGGCCGCAGGTTGAGCCAACGGCCGTCGGCGTCCTTCACGTCGACATAGAAGGTGTCCTGCATCGAGCGCGCCGGGTGGTTCTCCGGATTGTTGAGCGCCGTGAAGCTGTACCAGTCGGTCTCGATCTCCGGGCCTTCGGCGATCTCGAAACCCATCGAGGCGAAGATCGTCTCGATGCGCTCAAGCGCGCGACTCACCGGATGGATGCTGCCTTCGCCGCGGCGCCGGCCCGGCAGGGTGACGTCGAGCGACTGGCCCGCGAGTTCGGTCTCCAGACGCTGGTTCGCCAACGCTGCGCGCCTCGCCGTTAGCGCCGCTTCGATGCGCTGCTTGACCGCATTGATCTGCGCTCCGCGCGCCTTCTTCGCCTCGGCCGGCAGCGCCGCGAGCGCCTTCAGCTCGCCGGTGATCCGACCCGCCTTGCCGAGGAATCGCGCCTTGGCGTCCTCGAGATCGGCCGGCGCCGATGCCGCCGCGAACTCGGCTTCGGCGTCGTGGACCAGAGGGTCGAGATCTTTCATCGGTGCGGCGGGCGGCGCCGCCGCCTCGGGGGGCGACGCGCCGCGGGTAGACGGGGCGACGGGGCGACGGATCGGCCTCAGGCCGGACGGTGCAGCGCTGTCCGGCGAGGCCGCCGGTGCGATGCGGCCCGGCCCGGCGCATCAGCTCAGGTGCGGACGCACCTTCTCGACGATCGAGCCGAAACCGGCCGGATCGTGCACCGCCATGTCGGCCAGCACCTTGCGATCGATGTCGATCTGCGCCTTCTTCATGGCTGCCATGAACTTGCTGTACGTGACGCCGAGGTTGCGGGTGGCGGCGTTGATGCGTGCAATCCAGAGCTTGCGAAAGACACGCTTTCGGGTGCGGCGGTCGCGATAGGCATATTGCCCGGCGCGCATGACCGCTTCCTTGGCGATGCGAAAGACATTCTTGCGACGGCCGCGGAAGCCCTTGGCGAGGGCGAGAACTTTCTTGTGGCGGGCGCGTGCGGTGACGCCGCGTTTGACGCGTGACATGGTCTAGGACTCCTTCAGGTTCGGTACGACGGGCCTACAGGCCGGCAAACGGCAGCATCTGCGCCATGTGGCCCATGTTGGTCTCGTGCACGGCCGTGGTGCCGCGCAGGTGACGCTTGTTCTTCGTCGACTTCTTCGTGAGGATGTGGCGCTTGAACGCCTGTCCGCGCTTGACGGTGCCGCCCGGGCGCACCCGAAACCGCTTCGCCGCGCTCTTCTTCGTCTTCATCTTGGGCATGACTGCTCCTTCTTCGATGCTGCTGCAGGCGCCGGCGAGGTCTCGCCGTCTTGTTGGCCCGTAGCCGCTTGTGTGACCCGTCGGCCTCGGCCGCCGGATCGAACCCTTCACTCGCCTCTTTTCGTCACTTTCGTTTCGGTGCCAGCACCATGATCATCTGCCGGCCCTCGAGCTTGGGCATGTGCTCGACCACCGACACGTCGGCCAGCTCGTCGCGAATGCGCTCGAGCAGCCGCATGCCGATGTCCTGGTGCGTGATCTCGCGCCCCCGGTAGCGCAAGGTCACCTTGCCCTTGTCGCCGTCTTCCTCGATGAAACGGCGCAGGTTCCTCATCTTGATCGTGTAGTCGCCCTCGTCGGTGCCCGGGCGGAATTTCACTTCCTTGACTTCGATGATCTTCTGCTTCGCCTTCGCCTCGGCCGCGCGCTTCTGCTCCTGGTACTTGAACTTGCCGTAGTCCATCAGCCGGCAGACCGGCGGGTCGGCCTGGGCGACGATCTCGACGAGATCGACGTCCTGCTCGCCGGCCAGCCGGAGAGCCTCGGCGATCGGGACGATGCCCAGCGGTTCGTTTTCAGGTCCGTTCAGACGGACCTCGGGAGCCAAGATTTCCCGGTTGAGCCGATGCTTGCGCTCGGCATTGGGGGTGCGACGGTCTAGAAAGTTAGCGATGTCGAAGGCCTTTCATCGAACCCCAAGGCACAGGGGCTCATAAACGAACGAAGCGCGCCGGGCGGCCGGAATCACCTTCCGGCCGGGCCCCCTCAGAGCTTTCGGGCGACGTCGGAGTCGATGCGCCCGCTGAAGGCTTCGACCGACATCACACCGAGATCGAGGTTGCCCCGGGCGCGCACCGCAACGGTACCGTTTGCCTTTTCCTTGTCGCCGACGACAAGGATGTACGGGACCTTCTGCAACGAATGTTCCCTGATTTTATAGGCGATCTTCTCGTTCCGCAAATCGCACTCCACTCTAAGTCCTTGTTTTTGCAACGTTTTGGTCACTTCCCGGGCGTAGTCGCCCTGGTTTTCCGTGATCGTGAGGACGCTCACTTGCAGCGGCGCCAGCCAGGCCGGCATGGCGCCGCCGTGATGCTCGATCAGGACGCCCAGAAAGCGCTCGAAGCTGCCGACGATGGCCCGATGCAGCATCACCGGGAAGGCGCGCCCGCTCGTGTCGGTGACGTAGTCGCCGCCGAGGCGCTCGGCCATGTTGAAGTCGACCTGCATCGTGCCGAGCTGCCAGGGCCGGCCGATCGCGTCCTTCAGGGTGTATTCGATCTTCGGCCCGTAGAAGGCGCCGTCGCCCGGGGCGATCTCGAACTCGCAGCCCGAGCGCCGCAGCGACTCCATCAGGGCAGCCTCGGCGCGGTCCCACGAGGCGTCGGAGCCGACCCGGCTCGGCGGCCGCGTCGCCACCTTGTAGATGATGTCGTCGAAGCCGAAGTCCTTGTAGACGCGCTGCAGCAGCTCCGTGTAGGTGACGCATTCGTCGAGGATCTGTTCCTCGGTGCAGAAGATGTGGCCGTCGTCCTGCGTGAAGCCCCGGATCCGCATGATGCCGTGCAGCGATCCGCTCGGCTCGTTGCGGTGGCACTGGCCGAACTCGCCGTAGCGCAGCGGCAGGTCGCGATAGCTGCGCAGGCTCGACTTGAAGATCAGCACGTGGCCCGGGCAATTCATCGGCTTCAACGCGTATTCGCGCTTCTCCGACTCGGTCGTGAACATGCTGTCGCGGTAGTTGTCCCAGTGGCCCGTCTTCTCCCACAGGCTCTTGTCGAGGATCTGCGGGCCCTTCACCTCGAGGTAGCCGTTATCTCGGTAGACGTTGCGCATGTACTGCTCGACCGCCTGCCAGAGCGCCCAGCCCTTCGGGTGCCAGAAGACGAGCCCCGGCGCCGTCTCTTCCATGTGGAACAGGTCGAGCTCGCGCCCGAGCTTGCGGTGATCGCGCTTTTCCGCCTCCTCGAGACGGTGCAGGTACTGCTGGAGCTCTTCCTTCGTCGCCCACGCGGTGCCGTAGATGCGCTGCAGCATCTCGTTGCGGTGGTCGCCGCGCCAGTAGGCGCCGGCGACCTTCATCAGCTTGAAGTGGCGGAGCTTCCCCGTGCTCGGCACGTGCGGGCCGCGGCAGAGGTCTTCGAAGGCGCCTTCCCGATAGAGCGAGACGTCCTCGCCGGCAGGGATCGAGGCGATGATCTCGGCCTTGTAGGCCTCGCCGAGGCTGCGGAAATGAGCCACTGCCTCGTCGCGCGGCAAGACCCGGCGCGTGACTTTCTCGTCCTTCCTGGCGAGTTCGGTCATCTTCGCCTCGATGGCCGCGAGGTCTTCCGGCGTGAACGGGCGCTTGTACGCGAAGTCGTAGAAGAAGCCGTTCTCGATCACCGGGCCGATCGTCACCTGCGCGTCGGGAAAGAGCTCCTTCACTGCGTACGCGAGCAGGTGCGCCGTGGAGTGACGGATGACATCGAGCCCCGCCGCATCCTTTTCGGTCACGATGGCCAGCGACTCGTCGTGATCGATCGAATGGGCGGTGTCGACAACGCGGGCCGAGGCGCCGCTGCCGATGCGGCCGGCGATCGCCGCCTTCGCCAGGCCCGGGCCGATCGAGGCGGCAACGTCGGCGACCGTCACCGGCCCGGGATACTCACGGCGGGAGCCGTCGGGCAGCTGAATCGAAACCATGGTGAAGAGCTCCGGGAAAAGAAAAAGCGCGGACCGTGCCGCGCTTCATCAGACAGGAAGGATGGATGCGAAGTCGGGGCGCGCGGCGGCCTACCTCTGGCGAAGCAGCGAAGTAGTTCGCGGTGTCATAACCGGCATGCCCTTCTCGCTCTTGTGATGGAGCAGTCGCTCCTGTCCTGGAATGCCGCCATTGTAAAGCGGGCGAGCCGGATCGGCAGCGCCTCAGAACGGCAGGATCGATACGTTCGCCGTGCGCTCGATGAACCAGGCGCAGGCGATCACCATCGCGACCATCGAGCCGCCCCGCAGCACCAAGGGCCGATAGCGCGGCCAGTCGCGCAGGGCAAAAAGAACCGAGGTGGCAGCGATGACGATGAGCAGCTGACCGAACTCGATTCCCAGGTTGAACTGCAGCAACGCCCAGGCGAAATCGGCGGTCGGCAGGTTCAGTTCGGCGAGCACGCTGGCGAAGCCGAAGCCGTGGATCAGGCCGAAGAAGAACGTCACCACCACACGCCGGACCGGGAAAATCGGCCAGATATTGTCGACCGCCGCCAGGGCGATGGTCACGGCGATCGCCGGCTCGATGAAGGCTGACGAGAGCGACACGATCTTCAGAGCCGCCAGCGCCAGCGTGATCGAGTGGGCGACCGTGAAGGCAGAGACGATGCCGATGATCGGCAGGATCGCCTGCGAGAGGCGCTCGACCGGCTGCCAGCCCGAAGGCGTGCGCCGCATCACGGCCGGCAGCATCAGGCAAAGCAGGAACAGCACGTGGTCGTAGCCGGTCAGGATGTGCCGCGCCCCCTCGGCCAGGAACTGCAGCCGCGACGGCGCCACGGCAGCGGCCGTGGCCGCCCCGGGTGTCGTTGCCACCGCCCCCACGGGGCCGGACGCTGCCGCTGCAGCCGCGAGGTTCACCGCCTGCGTCGGGTCGAGTACGGCCAGCCGCACGGGCTGGCCGGCGCGCTCGATCTTGGCGACGCCGCGGTGGGTCGGATCGACGTCGCGAAAGAGCGTGTAGGCGATGCGCGGATCGGTGGCGGACACGCAAGGCGATGCGAGAAAGATGACCGCGTAGGCGCCGTCGTTGCGCCGCTCCAGGGCGCGCCCGGTCGGGGTCAGGGTGCAGCCTTCGATCTGCAGCCGCGGCAGCACGTACGCCTCGATCCTCGGCCAGGCCGTGCGCACCTCGCCCCAGGTCAGGCGGCCGTCGGCATCGCTGTCGAGATCGATGGCGACGTCGAGGTCACGCAGGGCGATGTCCCAGCGCGCCTTCATTCCGCTGGCGGCCATCGTCACCTGCAGATAGGAGTCGCTCGACTTGTGCGCCCAGGCGGGCCCGGCCACCAGCCAGAGCAGCGCCGCCAGCGCGGCAAGCGAGATGCGGACGATCTTCATCCCTGGAGCAGCGCGTCGACGCGGCGGTCGTGCAGGCCCATCGATGCCTTCAGCCGGCGCACGTCGTCAAGCGCGTCCTCTCGGCCGCTGGCCCGCGCCGCCTCGGCGAAGACCAGGAGGTCGAGCGGCTCGCGCTGCTTGGCGACGTCGCCGCGCACGAGCTCGAGGGCGCGGCCGGGGTCATGATCGACCTGGAGCGCGAACATCGCCTGCTCGCGGCCGTGGAAGATGCGGGCGTCGGGGCGCTCGTTGGCGAGGGCGATGCGCTCGCGCATCTCGGCGACGTCGCGGGCCGCCGTAGGCGCCTTGGCGCGCGCACCGGCAATCGCCAGACGGAGCAGCACGGCGTCGGCTCGCGGTACGCCGTGCAGTACCTTCAAGGCTTCGGCTGGTCGCTTCTGGGCGATCAGGAAGTCGGCGAAGGCGATCGTCGCGTAGGCATCGGGGCCGAGCTTCAGGACGGCGCGGTACGCCGCCTCGGCGGCTGCGGCACGCCCGTCGCGCTCCTCGAGCTCGGCCAGCGACGTCAGCAGCCAGCCCCGGGTTTGCGGCGGCAGGCGCGAATCGCGCAGCAACGATTCGAAGGTCGTTCGCGCCGCGGCGACTTCACCTCGCAGCGCGGCGTTTTCCGCCAGGCAGGCGCTGGAGTGCAACTGCGCGCCCGCCACGCCGACCTCGCGGCAGGCGGCATCGGAGGCCGCGTACCGGCCCTGGACGCGGCGCACCGTTGCCAGCGTCAGCCAGGCCTGCGGCCGGCGACGCTCGCCCGGCCGTGCCAGCAGCGTGTCCAGCGTCGCCACCGACGCGTCGAACTCGTGCAGGTACTGCTGCAGCGTCGCCCGCATGAGCAGGATGTCGGCCGGCGCGCGGGCCGCATCGGGCCAGGCTCCGATGGCCGCCATGGCGAGTCCGGCGTAGCGAGGGTCGCCGAACTCGCGGGCCTGGTCGAGATAGCGGCGTGCCACGGTGAGGGCAAGCGTGGGGTCGTCGGGCTGCGCGGCCAGCCGGCGACGCAGTTGCCGGTCCTCGGCGCGGTTGCCCGAGCCCGCCGGGAGCACCTCGATCACCTGGTCGTCGCTGCTCGGCACGATCGGCTCGGCGCGGGCGAGCCCGGCCAAGCCGCAAATGAAAAGACCGGCCGCTAACGCGCCGGTCGTGAGGAGCCGATGTCGCATGGGTCGCATCGATCCGATCGTAAGCGGCGGCGGTACGCCGCCGCCCGCGATCAGTCGACCGTCTGCGGCTCGCTCGTCTCGTCGGTCGGCCCGGTCACCATGCTGGTGTCCACGGGCTCGAGCATGTCGGCGGCCGAGGCCACCAGCAGCTTCAGGTAGGCGATGAAGCCGTCGACGGACGCGCTGGCGCTCGCCGGGACCTCGCTCGTTGCCGCTGGCGTCGGCGACGACTGGAAGTCGTTGCCGCCACAAGCCGTCACGAGCGCCGCCGCGCACACGGCGGCAACCAAGGCTGAAATTCTCTTCATGGGCCGTCTCCTCACTTCGCGCCGGGCAACGGCGTGCCCAGGTACGGGAAGCCGGGCAGCAACGGGCCGGCGGCACGGACCTTCGGCCCGGCCTGGTCGACGCCGTCGTGCAGTCCGAACACGGCCGCGCCCAGGGGGACGGCGGTCGGGTTGCAAGCGGCGCCGAACTTGTAGGCATCGCCGGCGCCGTTGGCCACGCACAGGCCGCCCATCACCGCGACGAGCGAAATGTCGACCACGTCGTCGTTCGGGCGCCTTCCGTTCGGGTAGCCGGCGAGGTCTTGCGGTGCCGGGCCGAGCAGTCCGCCGAGCAGGCCGAGCCGGTTCTGCGAAGCGTATGGCGTCGGCGCGATGGCGGTGTTGAGACGCATCATTTCAGAGGCCACCCCCGTCGGCGTCGCGGCACTGAAGGCGGCAGGCTGGTTGACGCCCATGATGCCGGTCAGGAAGACCGTGACGAGGTCGTTGCGCGGATAGTTGGTCGGTGCGATGTTCGGCGTCGCCAGCGCGATCTCGATCAGCTTCGGCAGGGTCGGGTTGGTCACGTAGGTGCCGAAGCCCACCGTCGCGTCGCCGTCCTTGTAGGGCTTGGAGCCGTTGAAGCGGTCCTTGTCGGGCAGGCCGATGACGACCTCGTTGACGAGCGGATTGCCGAGCCGGGACACTTGCGTCCAGGCGCCGCCGGTGATGGCCGAGGTCTGGTAGCCGCTCTTCGGCGCGTTGCTGAGGAGCTGGCCCTGGCGCAGGCTGGCCGTGGTCCAGCCGCCGATCACCGGGTCGGTGCCGGCCACCAGGCACGACGTCGGCACTTCGAGCGCCAGCGTCGTCACGTTCTTGTCCTTCAGGTCGTCAGTACCGGCGTCCTTCATCGACGGGTCGAGAACGAAGGCGGCCTCGGCCGGCGCGAAGTCGGCGGCGCCCGGCACGTTGACCAGGTCGAAGATGACACCGAGGTTGACCGCGAACGGGTCCTTGCGCTGGCCGACGAACACCTTGCCCGGCGTCGTGCAACCCGGGATGTTGACGGTGTAGATGTGCTGTCCGGCGTAGGTCGCGTAGTTCGGGATCGTCTTGTTGCCGATGTTGTCAGACGGCTTCGCGAAGGTGGCGCTGTTGTTTGCCGCGTTGGTGACGGAGCCACGCGTGCCGGTGCGGCGATCGCCGCGAACGATGTCGAGGGTGAACGATTCGTTGACGTTGAGCTGCCCCGCGTCGGGGGCGCTGACCACGCCGGACTGCGTCAGCGGAATCGCGACCATCTTGCCGCCGACGTCTATCTTGGTACTGTTCAGCTTGTTGTTGAAGCGGAACTGGAACGTGACGTGCTCCTTGCCGTCGCCGACGTTGTCGATGTGGATCTCGTAGAGCGCGTTCGGGTCGAGCTTGAAGTAGTTCGGGCCGCCGTAGGCGTCCTGCAGCGGCAGGTAGTTCGCGATCAGCGTCACGTACCCGGTGCGGCCGGCCTCGTAGCTGTTGAACATGTAGAAGTCGGTGGCGTCGACCTTCGGCACGGTGGTGATGAAGGGGGCTTCGCGGTGGCTCGACGCATAGGCCGAGGGAGCGCTGAGTGCGGCCAGGGCGCCGATGGCGACCAGGACGGGCAACAGGCGGGAGGGGTTCTTGCGACTTGCTTTCATTGTGGACTTGGCTCCTCTTGCATTTGACGACTCGGCCGATGACTCGACCATCCGGCGACGTTCTCGGCTGGGCCAACGTCCGGAGCGGTTACGCAATCGATGGGCAATCGGATGCGACGGCGAACGAAACAACGGCTTTCCCAAGCCGCCCGGCGATCCCCGAACGACCGGTGGAGACTGGCGGCGACGCCACCGCTCGCCAGCAGACGGAGGCCCCGGCCGGCGTACGATCGTTCCTACATCCTCCACGAATCGTGACCGATCACACGTGGCGGTCTGGTCGGTAGGGACCATGCCGCTTTTGCGCGGCTCGTAAGGTCGCCCCTGGGCCCCCGACCTAGACCGGATCGGTAACCGCGAAGGAATTGCGATGACGACGCTCCCGCTCCCTGCCCTGGCCCTGCCTCCCGGCCGCCGCTCGCCCGTGCTGGCCGCGCTCGCCGCGGCGTCGTTCGCCGTGCTCGGCCAGTCGCCGGCGCGCGCCGGCGACTCGTGCACTGCGAAAAGCGCGCGAACGACGACCCCGGTGGTCGAGCTTTACACCTCGGAGGGCTGCAATTCGTGCCCACCCGCCGACCGCTGGCTGTCGCGCCTGAAG
Organism: Burkholderiales bacterium; assembly: GCA_038225015.1. Classification (GTDB taxonomy): domain Bacteria; phylum Pseudomonadota; class Gammaproteobacteria; order Burkholderiales; family Burkholderiaceae_C; genus Schlegelella_A. The sequence goes on along the minus strand of JBBRFB010000008.1, from coordinate 38,637 downwards.
GCCGACCCGGGCGTCGTCGCCCTCGCCTTTCATGTCGACTACTGGGATCGGCTCGGCTGGAAGGACCGCTTCGCGAGCAGCGCCTTCACCGAACGCCAGGCCGAGCAGCAGGCGAGCAACGGCGCCCGCTTCAGCTACACGCCGCAGGTCGTCGTCGACGGCGTCGACCGCAAGGACTGGTCGTCGCTCGGCGCAGCTGCAGTCGGGCGCGCCGGCAAGATCGCCCCCGTCGAGGTCGGTCTGGCCCGCGAGGGCAGCCAGGTGGTCGCCACCATCGCCGCCAGCAGCGGGGCGCCGCGGCGACTGGCGGCGTACTGGGCCGTCACCGAGCAGGACTACGCGACGGCCGTCAAGGCCGGCGAGAACCAGGGCGTGACGCTGCACCACGACTTCGTGGTCCGTGACTACCAGCAGGTCGCCGCCTGGGCCGCCCGTGCCGACGCGCCGCAGACGCTGCGCTTCACGCCGGCGACGCCCGCCGATGCCAGCCATCCGCGACAAGTCAACCTGGTCGTCGTCGACGCCGAGAGCGGGCGACCGGTGCAGGCCGTCAAGATCGGCTGCTGAAGCTCCCGGGGCGGCCGTGCGCTCGGCCGCTGTAGGCGACGTCAGTCCTGCGCGCGCAGCGCGGCGCGCAGCTCGGCGCCGATCTCCGGCCGGGCGGCGAACGGATCGGAAGGATTCCTGCCCTGCACGATGTCGTCGAGACGTGACTGGACGCCGGCGAGTGCGCGCGGATGGCTGTAGACGTAGAAGCTGCCCGACTCGGCGGCGTCGAAGACATAGCCGGCGACGTCGGCGGCACTGACCCGCCCCTTGCCCACCGCCCGGTCGTTCATGGCCTTGCCGATCAGCTGGCTGCGCGTCGGCCCGGCGCCGGCGCCGAGGTCGGCCGGCCGGTTCCGCTCGCTCTCGGTGATGCCGGTCGGCACGAAGAACGGGCACAGCACCGAGGCGCCGATCTGGTCGGTGACGAGGCGCAGGTCCTGGTAGAGCGTTTCGCTCAGCGCCACGACGGCGTGCTTGCTGACGTTGTAGACGCCCATGTTGGGCATGTTGACGAGCCCCGCCATCGACGCCGTGTTGACGATATGGCCCTCGTAGGCTGGATCCGCGGCCGCAGCCTCGAGCATCATCGGCGTGAACGCTCGCACGCCATGAACCACGCCCATGACGTTGACGCCCATGACCCATTCCCAGTCGGTCAGCGTGCTTTCCCAGATCAGGCCGCCGGCGCCGACGCCGGCGTTGTTGAAGACGAAGTGCGGAGCGCCGAACTTCGCCGCGGTGGCGCGGCCGAGCGCCTCGACTTCAGCCGCCTTGGCGACGTCGAGCCGGAAAGGCAGCACCTGCGCGCCGAGCGACTCGACGTCGGCGGCGGCCTTGTCGAGCGCGTCGGCCTGCACGTCGGCCATCACGACGTTCATGCCGCGGCGCGCCGCCTGGCGCGACACCTCGAGCCCGAAGCCCGATCCGGCCCCGGTGACGACCGCGGTGCGGCCCTTGAAGATCTTCATGGCGATTCCTTGTCTATCGAAGCCTGACGAGCTGCTTGCCGAAGTTGCGGCCCTGGAGCAGGCCGAGAAAGGCCTCCGGCGCCGATTCGATGCCGTCGGCGATGCTCTCGCGATACTTGAGGCCGCCGCTGGCAACCATCGAGCCGAGCTCCTGCAACGCCTCGGGCCAGACGTCCATGTGCTCGCTGACGATGAAGCCCTCGACCGTCAGTCTCGACTGCAGGATCAGCGCCGGCTGCTGCAACGGGATCGGCGCGCCGTCGTAGCCGCTGATCATGCCGCACAGGGCGACCCGGCCGAACGCGTTCATGCGCGCGAGCGAGGCGTCGAACACCGGGCCGCCGACGTTCTCGAAGCAGCCGTCGACCCCGTCGGGCGTGGCCGCCGCCAGAGCCTGCAGGAGCGACTTCGGATCGCGGTGCGCCTTGTAGTCGATGCAGGCGTCAAAGCCGAGCTCGTCGGTCACGAAGGCGCACTTCTCAGCGCCGCCGGCGATGCCGACGGCACGGCAGCCGCGCGACCTGGCGAGCTGGCCGACGACACTGCCGACGGCGCCGCTGGCAGCGCTCACCACGATGGTCTGGCCGGCTTTCGGCTGGCAGATCTTCATGAGGCCGTACCACGCCGTGACGCCCGGCATGCCAACCGCGCCGAGGTAGGCCGAGAGCGGAATCGTCGTGGCGTCGACCTTGCGCAGCGCGCCCGGCGCCGAGGCGTCGACCATCGCGTACTCTTGCCAGCCACCCATGCCGACGACCGTGTCGCCCGGGCGGAACCGCTCGTCTCGCGAGGCCACGACCTCACCGACGGTCCGTGCCTGCATCACCTGGTCCAGAGGCTGCGGCTGGGCATAGCTCTTGGCGTCGTTCATGCGCCCGCGCATGTAGGGATCGAGACTGACGAAGCGGTTGCGAATGAGCACATGCCCCTCGCCGGGCTCGCCGACGGTGGCCTCGACGAGCGCGAAGTTGTCGGTGCGCGCCGCGCCCTCGGGGCGGGAGACGAGATGGATCTGCTTGTTCGTCGTGGTCATGAGCAATCTCAGTCGGAGGCGTTGAGCCGCTGGATGCGCCGGCCGCCGGCGGGCAGCCCGCGCATGTACTTGAAGGTGCCTGTGGCCTGCGCAACGAGCTGGCCCTCAGCGTCGACGATGGTGCCTTCGCAGAAGGCGATCGACGCCGTCCGGTGCAGGCGTCGGCCGGTGGCGACGAGGCGGCCGAGGCCGGGCCGCATGAAGCTCGTCTTCATCTCGATCGTGACCACGCCCGAGGTCTCGGCGACGCCGTCGTCTCCCGGCGTGCGCGCCGCGTGCGCCATGGCGACGTCGAGCAGCGTCATCGACACGCCGCCGTGCACCACGCTCCAGGAGTTGCACAGCTCCTCGCGCAGGTCGATGGCGAGCTCGGCCTCGCCGCGCTCGAAGCGCAGCAGCTCGCAGCCGAGCAGGTCGACGAAGGGAATGGGAATCAGGAAATCCATGCAGGCGCCAGTGAGCGGGTGAAGGACCGGACGCGCCGAAGCGGGACCGGGCGGGCCTTTACAACCTGTTGACAGTATGGGAAGGCACGCGCCGGGGCGCGGGCGGGAAGAACCAGCGCCTGACGCCGCGCGCCTCGAACGGCCGCCACTCGCCGACGGGCTGCGCCAGTCGATCGGCGACAGCGTAGAGGGCGAGCGGATTCATGCCCATGCCGACATGGCTGGAGTGGACCTCGATGTTCTCCACCAGTGGTCCGGCCTCGTTCAGGCTGCAACGCCAGGCGACGATGCCGTCGGTGCGCGAATAGATCGAGGTCGTCGGCACTGGTGGCGGTACCCGCAGGCCGGCGTGGCGGCCCGCATCGTCGGCCTTTTGGCCGCTCAGCCATTCGTAGACCCGCCAGGCGTTGGTCGCCCGCGCGTGGCCGGCGAACGGTGTTCCGAGGGTGATGACGCAGCGCACGAGGTCGGGCAACTCCTTGGCCATCTCGCGCGCATAGAGGCCGCCGAGGCTCCAGCCGATGAGGCTGACAGCGCGCTCGTGGTGGTCGGCGAGTGCCCGGATGTCTTCGGCGCAGCGGGCGAGCACGCCGCGTCGCGGCCCGCGGTTGATGCCCTGGCCCCATGCCTTCGTCCGGTAGCCGAGGGCATCGAGGAAACGCCGTAGCGGCACGGTGGTGAGGTCGTTGGCTCCCATGCCCGGGAAGACCAGCACCGGATGGCCGTCACCGCGCGGCAAGCGCCGCAGCCAGGGCCAGCTGGCGAGCAGCGACGCGTATTCGACGGCGGCCCGTCCCTCGAGCAGCATCAGCAGAGCGCCGGGCGCGCGCACGCCGGCAGCGTCGAGGGGAGGCAGCGGTCGTGCGTTCGAGGAGCCTGTCATGCGGGGCGGGCGCTTGGGGTTCCGGCGATGGTAGCGGGTCGCTCCGCCGATCATGCGCGCCGTCAGCTCCCGCGTCGCCTGCCGCGGTGGCGCAGCGCCGCGGCTTCGTTCGCGGCCAGGGCCAGGAGAACGACCAGGCCGCCGACCAGAACGTGCGTGGCGGGCACCGACTGGCCGGCGAGCCAGGGCCAGGCGACGCCGAAGACGATCTCGAGCAGGGCCAGCAGCGACACCTCGGGCGCACTCAGCGAGCGCGCGGCCGCCACCGCCATCAGGCAGGGAATGGCGAGCTGAGCGACGCCGAGGAGGGCCAGCAGCCCGATGTCGTGGGCCGAGCCGGTGAAGGGCAGCGCCAGCGGCAGCGTCGCCAACGCCGACAGCACCGCGCCGATCAGCACCGCGGGCAGCAGATCGTGCTCGGCTGCGTCGCGGCTGGCCTGGATCACCGTCCAGTTCATCGCCGCGGCGATCGGCACGCCGAGGGCGACGAGGCTGCCGAGCAGGTGCCGGGGGTCGGCGCTGCTCACCTCCCGGCCGTACATCCAGGCAATGCCGGCGCCGGCCACGGCGACGGTCATCCAGGTGCGACGCGGCTGGCGCAGGCCGAGCCCGAAGCGTGCCATCAGCGCCGTCAGAAGCGGCGCGAGCGCCATGGTGACGAGCACGTTGGCCACCTGCGTGAGCGTCAGCGCCAGCATGAAGGCGGTGAACATCACGCTCCAGCACAGGCCCGACAGCCATAGCGTGGCGCCGCGGCGGGCGATGGCTTGCCACACCGGCGGAGCCCCGCGCAGCCATGACAGAAGGACGACCAGCGCCACGGCATTGAAGAAGCTGCGCCAGAACGTCACCTCGAAGCTGCGCGCCGACTCGAGGCGAAGGGTGACGACACCGGCGATGCTCCAGAGCAGCGTCGCCACCAGCATCGTGAGCACCGCCGCGCGATGACTCATCGGCGCGGCGGGGTCCCGCCGCGTCATCGGGTCGCGGCGGTCAATAGTCGCGGCCGGCGCTGCCCGGCGCGAGGTTGTCGAACTTCGTCAGCGGCTTGAGGAAGGTGAGTCTGAAGGTGTCGGTCGGGCCGTTGCGCTGCTTGCCGATAATGATCTCGGCGATGCCCGGCTCCTTGCACGCGTCCTTGGTGTAGTAGTCGTCGCGGTAGATGAACATGATGACGTCGGCGTCCTGCTCGATCGCACCCGATTCGCGCAGGTCGCTCATCATCGGCCGCTTGTCGACGCGCGACTCGACGCTGCGGTTGAGCTGCGACAGCGCCAGCACCGGACACTTGAGCTCCTTCGCGAGCGACTTCAGGGCGCGCGAGATCTCGCCGATCACCGTGGCCCGGTTCTCGTCGCTCGACTCGGCGCTGCCGCTCATCAGCTGCAGATAGTCGACCACGATCAGGCCGAGCTGGCCGCACTGCCGTGCCTGCCGGCGGGCCCGGGCGCGCAGCTCGCTCGGGCTGAGCGAGCCGCTCTCGTCGATGAAGAGGCTTGTCTTGCCGAGCTTTTCCACCGCTTCGGCCAGACGCCCCCATTCGTCGTCGCGAAGGGCGCCCGTGCGCAGGTGCTGCTGGTCGATGCGGCCGAGCGAGCCGACCATTCGCAAGGCGAGCTGCGAAGCGCCCATTTCCATCGAGAAGACGACGACCGGCAGGCCTTCCTTGACGGCGACATGCTCGGCGATGTTGAGGGCGAGAGCGGTCTTGCCCATCGACGGCCGGGCCGCGAGGACGATCAGGTCGCCCCCCTGCAGGCCCGCCGTGAGGCGGTCGAGATCGTAGAAGCCGGTGCGCACGCCGGTCACTTCCTCGGCGCCGTTCTCGTGCAGCTCGTTGACGCGATCGATCAGCTGGATGACGAGCGAATCCATGCTCTGGAAGCCCTGGCGCGACTTCGAGCCTTCCTCGCCGATCCGGAAGATCTTGCTCTCGGCATCGTCGAGGATCTGCGAAACCTGCCGGCCCTGCGGATTGAAGGCACTGGTTGCGATCTCGTCGCTCGCCTGGACGAGCTTTCTCAGCACCGAGCGCTCGCGCACGATCTCGGCGTAGCGGCGGATGTTGGCGGCGCTCGGCACGCTCTGGGCGAGCGCGTTCAGGTAGGCGAGGCCGCCGCAGTCCTCGGCCTTTCCCAGGCTCTGCAGCTGCTCGAACACCGTGATGACGTCAGCCGGCTTCGTCGCATTGACGAGCGTCGCGACGGCGGCGTAGATCAGCCGATGCTCGTAGCGATAGAAGTCGGACTCGTTGAGCAGGTCGGCGGTGCGGTCCCACGCCGTGTTGTCGAGCAGCAGGCCGCCGAGGACGCTCTGTTCGGCCTCGACCGAATGCGGCGGAATGCGCAGGCGCGCGACGTCGGCGTCCGAAGACGCGCCGGCGGAAGAGAAGACTGCAGCCATTCAGAAATCATAAGCCGCCCCTCGCCGGCGTCGGTGGACAACGCTGGGGACAGCCGTTGCACCGAACGTGGAAATCCGGTGAACGACGAGAAAACGGGCCGCCGTGGCGACCCGTCGGGCGATCGATCGTCCGTCTGCGCCGGCCGACGGTCAGGCTGTTTCGCCGAGGACGACAACCTTGACGTCGACGACGACGTCGGAGTGCGGCGCCACCGTCACGGTGTGCTCGCCGACCGTCTTCAGCGGGCCTTCCGGCATTCGGACCTGCGACTTCGTGACCTTGAAGTCGATCCGGTTCAGCGCATCGGCGACGTCGGCATTGGTCACCGACCCGAACAGCCGACCGTCGACGCCCGCCTTCTGCGTGATGTGAACGGTTCGCCCGCTCATCTTCTCGCCGAGGGCTTGCGCTGCGACGAGGCGGTCGGCCGCGTGCTTCTCGAGCTCGGCGCGCTTTTCCTCGAACTCCTTGATCGCCGTCGCCGTGGCGCGTCGCGCCGCCCGGGTCGGGATCAGGAAGTTGCGGGCGAAGCCGTCCTTGACACGGACGACATCGCCCAAGTTTCCGAGATTGGCGACTTTTTCCAGAAGAATGACTTGCATCCCGTTCTCCTCAGACCTTGTGCTGGTCGGTATAGGGAAGCATCGCGAGGAAGCGAGCGCGCTTGATGCACGTCGTCAGCTGGCGCTGGAAGAAAGCGCGCGTCCCGGTGAGGCGGGCTGGCGTGATCTTGCCGTTCTCGCCGATGAAATCGCGCAAGGTGTCGATGTCCTTGTAGTCGATCTGCTTGACGCCGGTGACGGTGAAGCGGCAGAACCGCTTGCGACGAAACAGGAGCGACTGGGTGTTGCGCTTGGGTTTGCGGTCCTTCGAGAACCGACCTTTACCACGTGGCGGGGGCATGTGTTCAACCTCTCTTCAATTCGATGGAATGGATGTGAAATACGATTCCGCGACCGTTGCGCTGGGCGCCGAGAAAACCTTCGAAGCCGTGCTCGATGCCGAGTTCGGCCGCCAGGAGCGTCTGGGTGAGCGGCCCGATCGCGCGCGCCCGCAGATCGAACATGACCTTGCGCGGCACGCCTTCCTGCTCCAGCTCCGACTCGTGCCTGAGGCTGAAGTCGACGACGGGCAGGCCGGCCGGGGTGAACCTGAGCGCGCTTCGCTCGACGATGCAAGCCGACAGCGCGCAGCGGTTCGTCAGGCCGGGGCCTCCTGCTGTGGTGCACGCGGCGCCTCGGCGGCCGGTGCCCGGCGGGAATCGTCGGAGCCGCGGCGCGAATCATCCGAACTGCGCCGGGAGTCGTCGGGCGTGCGCCGCGATTCCTCGCGATCGACGGTCTTCATCATCACCGACGGCGTCGTCTCGGCGTGGTCCTTCAACACCGTGAGGTGGCGAAGAACGGCGTCGTTGAACCGGAATCCGGTCTCGAGCTCGTTCAGCACCTTGCCGTCGCACTCGATGTTGATGCACAGGTAGTGCGCCTTCGCGAGCTTCTGGATCATGTAGGCCAGCTGGCGCCGCCCCCAGTCCTCGACCCGGTGCACCCGGCCGCCGCCGGCGGCCACGAGGGCCTTGTAGCGTTCCAGCATGGCCGGAACCTGTTCGCTCTGATCCGGATGGATCAAGAGCACGATTTCGTAATGACGCATCGAATCTCCTTGTGGTTTCCAGAGAAGGAAGCCGCCGCGAAGCGTCACGGCTCGCGGCGGCAAGGGAACCCAGCATTATAGGCCCGGCCGCGTTCGCGCGTCTGAATCCGGCGGAGCCGCCATCACGTACAACGACAGGGCGGTCAAGGCCGTTGGTTTGGCCGCGGGTAAAACCGGTACTTCTCGCCACGGAGACTCGAGCCGCGCGTCCGTATGGGGGGTTCGGGACGCCGATGCGGGGATTACACTTCTTTCGGCCAGCGGACCCTGCCCGAGCGCTGCACAGCGGGAACCCCGATCGGCCGGTGGCTTCGAACGGAACAAACGAGTCGATGAGCGATTCCAGCAACGGCAAGTTTGCCTGGGAAACGGCCAAGACCGGGACGACGGCGCCTGCGCCCGAAGACTGGCCGGCGACCCGTACCGAGCCAGCCTCCCAGGAAGAGATCGATGGTTGGCAGGCCACCCGCCTGCAGGCCCGGCCGGGCGCTTCCGACGAGTGGCAGGCGACTCGCGCCGCCGGCGGCGACGAGTGGCAGCCGACCCGCGTGCTGCCGGTCCGGGGTCGCACCGAGCCGCCACCGCCGAATCGCCCCGCTGCGCGCGGCGGCATCGAATCACCCGACGCCTGGTCGTCGACGCGCGCCCAGACGGCGCTCGCGACCCAGATCCTAGAAGACGAGGGCGACTACCTCTCGGGCGAGAAGGAAGAGATCGGGCGGCAAATCGGCGGCAACGAGCGCGAGCTCTTCGTGTCGTGTGCCCCTGCCGAAGCGCTGCAACAACAGTTCGAGCACGTGCGGCCGGAATTCATCGCAGTCCACGATCTCGGTACATCGTCGTCGCGCAAGCTGCTGGCCGGCATTGCCGCGGCGAGCGGTCGCGCCGTGCAAAGGCTGATCATTCGTCGCCAGGGTTACGGAACGGCGTTGGCGACGCTCGAGTTCGTCGAGCTGCCGACGGCCGACAACCAGTCGCTGCGTCTGTACACGACCGAGGCCGACGCCGACACCGCGTCGCGCCACAGCTTGGCCAAGACACTCCTCGCCTTCAGCAGACTGGGTGTCCTGATGGTCGGCGAGTTGCCCGGGCACGCGATCGGCGCGGCGCTGAAGCCGCTGCACGACGACATCGTCGGCGGGCCCTGGCCGAACCGCAACCTGCTGCTCCTGCCGCTCGCTTCGGCAAGCACCCTGGTCACGCATGGGCTCGACCTCGGTCGCGGAACCGGCGTGACGGTGCGCACGACGCCGCAGGTGGCGCGGCCGGCCGATGCCTGGGCCTTCATCACCGGAACCTGGAGCCGGCTGCGCGAACAGACGCCGGTCGATGGTCGCAGCGTGCCCGAGCTCGGCGCGTTCAAGCCCAATGCCTATCAGCCGCGGCGCGGCCCGGCGTCTTCCGGCATGCCGTCGGGCGACACGATGCCCATGGAGGAACCGGCCCCGATCGTCCTGACCATGCAGCCCATGCCGGCCATCGCCAGCGGCGCCTACCAGCCACTGCCGCCCTCGACACTTATCGAGCGCTACTTGAAGCAGTTGAGCGAGCTGAACGGCGTCGTCAGTTGTTGCGTCTTCGATGTAGCCACGGGCCATGCCATCGCCCACGCCGGCGCCAGTCCGGGCGCCGCCGAGCTGGCAGCGCATGGAAGCCAGCTGCTCTCCGCGATGATGGGCACGAGCCGGGCACTCGGCTTCGGTCATGCCATGGCCGAGGCCGCCATCACACTCGGCTCGCATCACCTCCTGTTGCGGGCGGTGCCGCGCAACGCCGGCCTGGCGATGCACGCCGTGCTCGACAAGACGAGCGCCAACCTGACCCTGGCCAGGCTGCAGATCCTGCGCATGGACGCGATGTTCGACGAGCCGCAGTCCGCCTGACCGCGGGCCCCGGCGGGCAGAGGCTGCGGCCTCTCAGTGGACGACCCGCTCGAACACGAACCGGCCATCCTCGAAGTCGACCGGGATCACGTCTTTCGGGCCGAAGCGGCCCTCGAGGATGAGCTTCGACACCGGGTTCTCGATCTCGCGCTGGATCGCCCGCTTGAGCGGCCGGGCACCGAAAACCGGATCGAAACCCGCCTTGGCGATCTGGGCCAGCGCCGCCGGAGACACTTCGAGCTTCATGTCCATCTTCGCGAGCCGTCCCTCGAGCACCGTGAGCTGGATCCGGGCAATCGCTTCGATGTTCTTCTCGTCGAGCGCATGAAACACCACGGCCTCGTCGATACGGTTCAGGAACTCTGGCCGGAAATGCTTCTTCACCTCCGCCCAGACCGCATCGTTGATGGCCTCGCTGTCCTGCCCGACCATCTGCATGATCTGCTGTGAGCCGAGGTTGGAGGTCATGACGATGACGGTGTTCTTGAAGTCGACCGTTCGGCCCTGGCCGTCGGTCAGTCGGCCATCGTCGAGCACCTGCAGGAGCACGTTGAAGACGTCGGGGTGTGCCTTCTCCACCTCGTCGAGCAGGAGCACGCTGTAGGGTTTGCGGCGCACGGCCTCCGTCAGGTAACCGCCCTCGTCGTAGCCGACGTAGCCGGGCGGCGCACCGATCATGCGGGCCACCGAGTGCTTCTCCATGAACTCGCTCATGTCGAGGCGAATGAGGTGATCTTCGCTGTCGAACAGGAAGGCGGCGAGCGCCTTGCAGAGCTCGGTCTTGCCGACGCCGGTAGGCCCTAGGAACAGGAACGAGCCGGTCGGCCGGTTCGGGTCCGACAGGCCCGAGCGTGAGCGACGGATCGCGTTGGCGACCGCAGCGATCGCCTCGTCCTGGCCGACGACACGCTCGTGCAGCTTGTCCTCCATCAGGAGCAGCTTGTCGCGTTCACCCTGCATCAGCTTGGCGACCGGGATACCAGTGGCGCGTGCAACGACTTCGGCGATTTCCTCGGCGCCGACGGTCGTGCGCACCAAGCGGGGACGACCGCTGCCGTCGCCCCGGTGCGCTTCGGTCTCCTGGGCGTCCTTCAGCCGTCGCTCGAGCTCGGGGAGCTTTCCGTACTGCAGCTCGGCCACCTTGTCGTAGTTGCCCTTGCGCTTGAGCTCCTCAATCTGGAAACGCATGGCGTCGATCTCCTTGAGGAGATCGCCCGAGCCCTGCGCGGCCGCCTTCTCGGCCTTCCAGATCTCGTCGAGGTCGGCGGCTTCGCGCTTGAGCCGGCCGATCTCCTCCTCGATCAGGTCTCGGCGCCGCTGCGATGCCTCGTCCTTCTCGCGCGTGACGGCGGCCAGCTCGATCTGCAGCTGGATCAGGCGACGATCGAGCTTGTCCATAACCTCCGGCTTGGAGTCGATCTCGATGCGCACCTTGGCGGCAGCTTCGTCGATCAGGTCGATCGCCTTGTCGGGGAGAAAACGATCGGTGATGTAGCGATCGCTCAGCTCGGCAGCGGCGACGATGGCCGGGTCGGTGATGTTGACCTCGTGGTGGACTTCGTACTTCTCCTGCAGACCGCGCAGGATGGCGATCGTCGCCTCGACGCTCGGCTCGCCGACCAGGATCTTCTGGAAGCGGCGCTCGAGCGCAGCGTCCTTCTCGATGTACTTGCGGTACTCGTTGAGCGTGGTCGCGCCGATGCAGTGCAGCTCGCCGCGCGACAGCGCGGGCTTCAGCATGTTGCCGGCGTCGATGGCGCCCTCGGCCTTGCCGGCGCCCACCATCGTGTGGATCTCGTCGATGAAAACGATGGTCTGGCCTTCGTCCTGCGCCACTTCCTTGAGCACGCCCTTCAGCCGCTCCTCGAACTCGCCGCGAAACTTGGCACCGGCCAGAAGCAGGGCCATGTCGAGGACGAGGATGCGCTTGCCTTTCAGCGAATCGGGCACTTCGCCGGCGACGATGCGCTGGGCGAGTCCCTCGACGATGGCGGTCTTGCCGACGCCCGGCTCGCCGATCAGGACCGGGTTGTTCTTGCTGCGTCTCTGCAGCACCTGGATCGCGCGGCGGATCTCGTCGTCGCGGCCGATCACCGGGTCGAGCTTGCCCTTGCGGGCGCGCTCGGTGAGGTCGATGGTGTACTTTTTCAGCGCCTCGCGCTGGCCCTCGGCCTCGGCGCTGTCGACCTTCTGGCCGCCGCGCACGGCGTCGATGGCGGTCTCGAGGGCCCGGCGGCTGAGCCCGTATTCCTTCGCGAGCGTGCCGATCGAGCCCTTGGCGTCAGCCGCGGCGAGAAGAAACATCTCGCTGGCGATGAACTGGTCGCCGCGTTTCGTTGCCTCCTTCTCGGCGGCCTGCAGCAGCGTCGCCAGGTCGCGGCCCGGTTGCACTGCCTCGCCGCCCGTGACCTGCGGCAGCCCGGCGATGGCGGCGTCGAGCCCTTCGCGCAGGCGGGCAATGTTGACGCCGGCGCGGGCGAGCAGTGCCTTGGGGCCGTCGGCCTGTGCCAGCATCGCCGAGAGCACGTGTGCCGGTTCGATGTAGGGGTTGTCCTTGGCAACGGCCAGACTCTGCGCGTCGGCCAGCGCCTCCTGAAACGTCGTGGTGAGCTTGTCGATTCGCATGCAAATCCTCCGGATCGTCGACAGGTGAGGTGCGATCTCGAGCTTTTCAAGCTGCCCGGCGCGGTGCCCCGCGGCCTCAGCGGAGGAAGACGGCCTCGGCGAGTCGAAAGCCGAGCGCCGCGCACGCCAGCGCGCCGGCGACATGCGCCACGGTGTGCAGCATGGCCAGGGCGAGCTCGCCGCGCTGCAGCATGATGAGCGACTCGACCGAGAAGGCCGAGAACGTCGTGAAGCCGCCCAGAAAACCGGTGACGATGAACAGGCGCAGCCGCTCGTCGGGCGTGCGCTCGAACCAGAGCAGGGCCATGCCGATCAGCAGGCCGCCGACGCAGTTGACGAACAGGGTGCCGAGCGGAAACCCGCGCCAGCGATCGTTCAGCCACACGCCGGCCAGCCAGCGCAGCAAGGCGCCGCCGCTCGCTCCGGCGGCTACCGCCAGGGCATTCGGCCAGGTCAGCACCGAGATCATCGGTGCGCGTCGTCGGGCATCGGCACCGGCGGCGATCCGGCGTTGCCGGCGGCGTCGATTCCCCAGCGGGCGAGCGCAGCGTCGTCGGCGACCCGGGCGTCGACCCAGCGGCTTCCGGCCGGGGTGAGTTCCTTCTTCCAGAACGGCGCCTGCGTCTTCAGGTAGTCCATCAGGAACTCGCAGGCCTGGAAGGCGTCGGCGCGGTGCGCCGAGGTGACGGCGACGAGCACGATCTGCTCGCCCGGCCGCAGGAGGCCGATCCGGTGCACGACCCGGGCGGCGCGGACGCGAAAGCGCCGCATGGCCTCGTCGATCATCGAACCGATCGCCGCCTCGGTCATGCCAGGGTAGTGCTCGAGCTCGAGCGTGGCTACGTCGGCGCCGTCGTTGCGATCGCGCACGGTGCCAACGAAGCTGGCCACCGCGCCGACGCCGGAGTCGCCAGCGCGCAGCGCCGCCACTTCGGTGCCGAGGTCGAAATCCTCGGGGCGAACGCTGACCCGGACATCGACCATTCAGCCTCCGGTGACGGGCGGAAAGAAGCCGATCTCGTCGCCCTCCTCGAGCGGCGTCTCTTCGCTGCAGAGCACCCGGTTTCTGGCGCCGCGCAGCGCGCGCTGGCGACCGAGCGCCTCGGCATGGCGGCCGCCGCGAGCGACCAGGGCGTCGCGCAGGTCGGCGACCCGGCTGCCGGGGGCAGCGTCGACGGCTTCCCCGGGGCCGAGCGCCTCGCGCACCGAGGCGAAATAGCGCACTTCGACCTTCACGACAGCAGCCCCCAAAACGGCAGGTACGACACCGGGTCGCCGACAGCGATGGTCCGGCCGCCCGGGTTGTCGACCAGGCCGTCGGCCCAGACGGTCGAGGTCAGCACGTGCGAGCCCTGGTTGGCGAACAGGTCGAGCCCACCCGAGGCATTGCGCCGGACGCGCAGGAACTCGCGCCGCCGATCGGCGCGCGGCCAGTCGAAATCGGCCCGCGCCGGCAGCGGCCGGAGCGCCAGCTCGCGAGCACCCTGCAAGCGCAGCAGCACCGGGCGAACCGCGAACAGGAAGGTGACCAGGCTGGAAACCGGATTGCCCGGCAGGCCGACGAACCAGGCCGACGAGCCGTCGGCACGGAAGACCTCGCCGAACGCCAGCGGCTTGCCCGGCTTCATCGCGATCTGCCAGAGGTCAAGACGCCCTTCGGCGGCGACAGCCGGCTTCAGGTGGTCTTCCTCGCCCACGGAGACGCCGCCGCAGGTGACGATCAGGTCGTTGTTCGCAGCGGCGCGGCGGAGCGCCTCGCGGGTCGCGTCGAGCCGGTCGGGAACGATGCCGAGGTCGTCGCAGGCGCCGCCGAACGACCTGATCAGCCCGCGCAGCGTGAAGCGGTTGGAGTTGTAGATCGCACCCGGGCGCAGCGCCTCGCCGGGCATCGCCAGCTCGTCGCCGGTCGAGAAGAGGGCAACCCGCGGTGGCGACGCAACCGACAGCCGCGCGGCACCGACCGAAGCGGCCAGGCCGAGCGCCTGCGGCGTCAGGTGCACGCCAGCGTCGAGCACGGCGGCGCCGCGGACGACATCGTCGCCGCGGCGGCGGATCGACTGCCCGGTCTTGGGCAGGGCGTCGATCCGCACGCTGCCTTCGAGGGCGGTGCACTGTTCCTGCATGACGACGGCGTCGGCGCCGGCAGGGATCTGCGCCCCCGTGAAGATGCGCGCCGCCGTGCCGGCCGCCAGGGGCCCGCCCGGCGCACCGGCCGGGATCCGCTGGCTCACCGGAAGCACCGTACCGGCCGACGGCACGTCGCCGGCGCGCAGGGCATAGCCGTCCATCTCGCTGTTGTCTTCCGGCGGCACGTCGATCAGCGAGCGTACGGCGCCGGCCAGGGTTCGGCCCAGGGCATCGAAGGTCGAGACGTCTTCGGTGCGGCCGAGCGGCGCGACCCGCGCGAGCAGCCGCTCGATCGCCTCGTCGAGCGTGAGCATCGGCGACTTGTTCAGGGCAGGATTCGCGTCGGTTGCCATTCAGGCATTTTCGGCGATCAGCGCCTTCAGCGCCTCGATGTCGACCGGCAGCGTCACGAAGCGCCTGGGCAGGTCCTCGATACCCTGAAAGCGCTGCGGCCGCGGCGGCTCGCTGCCGATCGCCTCCCGCACCGTCTCGCTGAACTTCGCCGCCAGCGCCGTCTCGAGGACGATCATCGGGGTGCCCGGCTCGGCCCGGTCGCGACCCACCTTGACCGCGTCGGCGGTGTGCGGATCGATCACCTCGCCGAAGCGCTCGTGCACGGCGCGGATCGTCGCCAGGCGATCGGCGGCGGTGCTGCGGCCGCTGACGAAGCCGAAAGCGTCGATCCGGGCGCGCTCGGCCGGCGTCAGGATGAAGAGTCGCTCGCGCTCGACGGCGGAGAACAGCGCCCGCGTTCGCGCCGGGTCGCGGCCAAGGGCATCGAAGACGAAGCGCTCGAAGTTCGACGCCTTGGAGATGTCCATCGACGGGCTCGAGGTCTCGTGCGTCTCGGCGCCGCTGCGCACGCGGTAGGTACCGGTGCGGAAGAACTCGTCGAGGACGTCGTTCTCGTTCGTGGCCAGCACCAGGCGACGGATCGGCAGGCCAATCTGCCGCGCCACGTGGCCGGCGCAGATGTTGCCGAAATTTCCGGTCGGCACGGCGAAGTCGACCGCCTCGCCCTCTTCCCGGGTCGCTGCGAAATAGCCTCGGAAGTAGTAGACAACCTGGGCGACAAGACGGGCCCAGTTGATCGAGTTCACGGTGCCGATCGAATGGCGCCGCTTGAAGTCGAGATCGGCAGAAACTGCCTTGACCAGGTCCTGGCAGTCGTCGAAGACGCCCTCGACGGCGACGTTGTGGATGTTCGGCTCGGTCAGGCTGTACATCTGCGCCTGCTGGAACGGGCTCATCCGGCCGAGCGGCGAGAGCATGAAGACGCTGATGCCGCGCTTGCCCTTCAGCGCGTACTCGGCAGCGCTGCCGGTGTCGCCCGACGTCGCGCCGAGGACGGCCAGCGTGCGCCCGCGGCGGGCCAGCTCGTACTCGAACGCCTGGCCGAGGAACTGCATCGCGATGTCCTTGAACGCGAGCGTCGGCCCGTTCGAAAGACCGAGCACGAAAACGCCCGGCTCGAGCGGTCGCAGCGGCGTGATGCGGGCATCGCCGAACGCCGCGGCGGTGTACGTCCGGGCGAGCAGCGCGCGCAGGTCGGCGGGCGGCACGTCGTCGATGAAGAGGGAGAGGATCTCGAAGGCGAGCTCCGGGTAGCCGAGCTGGCGCCAGCGGGCGAGCGTCGCCGCGTCGACCCGGGGATAGGAGGCAGGCAGGTACAGGCCGCCGTCGGGCGCCAGTCCCTCGAGCAGGATGTCGCAGAAGCGTCGCTCGCCGCCGTCGCCGCGCGTGCTCAGGTACTTCACCCGAGGTCTTCCTTGCGGATGCGGACGATCTTCGCGAGCACGGTCGGCAGCGCCTGCATGGCGGCGATGGCGCTCGTCATGCGGCCCTCGACCGTGTCGTGGGTGAGGATGATGACGTCGGTGCGCTCGCCCTGGTGCTGGCCCGGTCCGGCGGGGCGCTGCAGGAGCGCGTCGATCGAGATGGCGTGCTCGGCGAGGATGCCGGTGACGCGGGCAAGGACGCCGGTTTCGTCGGCGACCTGCAGCCGCAGGTAGAACGAGGTGACGACCTCGTCGATGGGCAGCACCGCGACGTCCTGCATCGCCGCCGGCTGAAAGGCCAGGTGCGGCACGCGGTGGCCAGGGTCGGCGGTGGCCAGGCGGGCGAGATCGACGAGGTCGGCGATCACCGCCGATGCCGTCGGCTCGGCACCGGCGCCCTGCCCGTAGTACATCGTCGTGCCGACGGCATCGCCCTGCACGAGGACGGCGTTCATCGCCCCCTCGACGTTGGCGATCAGGCGCGTCGCGGGGACGAGCGTCGGGTGCACGCGCAACTCGATCCCTCCGGCCCCTGCAGACCCCGCCGGCGGGGCGCGCCGCTTCGTGATCGCCAGCAGCTTGATTCGGTAGCCGAGTTGCTCGGCGTAGGCGATGTCGGCGCCCTGCAGCTCGGTGATGCCCTCGACATAGGCGCGCGCGAACTGCACCGGCGTGCCGAACGCGATCGCGCTGACGATGGTCGCCTTGTGCGCGGCGTCGACACCGGTGATGTCGAAGGTCGGATCCGACTCCGCGTAGCCGAGGCGCTGCGCATCGGCCAGCGCGGTGGCGAAATCGATCCGCTTGGCCCGCATCTCGGAGAGGATGAAGTTCGTTGTGCCGTTGATGATCCCGGCGATCCATTCGATGCGGTTGGCGGTGAGCCCTTCGCGCAGCGCCTTGACGATGGGAATGCCGCCCGCCACTGCCGCCTCGAAGGCGACGACGACGCCGCGCGCACGGGCGGCCTCGAAGATCTCGGTGCCGTGCACCGCGAGCAACGCCTTGTTGGCGGTTACCACGTGCTTGCCGGCGGCGATCGCCTCCAGCACCAGCGTGCGCGCCACGCCGGTGCCGCCGATCAGCTCGAGAACGACGTCTATGTCGGGCCGCGCGATGACGGCGCGGGCGTCGTTGCCGGCGACGGCGCTGCTGCCGGCGATGGTGCGGGCCTTGTCGATGTCGAGGTCGGCGACGTGAGCGATGCGGATCTCCCGACCGGCGCGGCGGCGGATCTCCTCGCGGTTGCGCTCGAGCACGCGGAAGGTGCCGCCGCCGACGACACCTGCACCCAGCAGGCCGACCTGGAACGGTTTCATCGAGGTGTCAGTGCCCGTCGTTCGCCCGCCGCGCTCAGCGCGAATGCCGCGTCCGGTAGTGGTCGAGAAAGGTGGCAATCCGGCCGATCGCGTCCGTCAGGTCGTCGGAGTTCGGCAGGAAGACGACGCGCAGGTGGTCTGGCGACGGCCAGTTGAAGCCGCTGCCCTGGACGATCAGCACCTTCTGCTCGGCCAGCAGCTCGTAGGCGAACTGCTGGTCGTCCTCGATCGGGTAGAGCGCCGGATCGAGCTTCGGGAAGAGGTAGAGCGCCGCCTTCGGCTTGACGCAGCTGACGCCCGGAATCGCGACGAGCAGCTCGTGGGCGAGGTCGCGCTGGCGCGCGAGCCGGCCGCCGGGCGCGACCAGGTCGTCGATGCTCTGGTAGCCGCCGAGCGCGGTCTGGATCGCCAGCTGGCCGGGGGTGTTCGAGCACAGGCGCATCGACGCCAGCATGCCGAGCCCTTCGATGTAGTCGCCCGCGTCGCGCTTGTCACCGGAGACGACCATCCAGCCGGCGCGGTAGCCGCACGAGCGGTAGTTCTTCGACAGGCCGTTGAAGGTGAGAAAGAGCAAGTCGTCGGCCAGCGCGGCGATCGAGGTGTGCTTGTGGCCGTCGTAGAGGGTCTTGTCGTAGATCTCGTCGGCGAAGACGATCAGGCCATGCCGGCGCGCCAGCTCGACGATCTTCTCCAGCACCTCGTCCGGATACAGCGCCCCGGTCGGGTTGTTTGGGTTGATGACGACGACGGCACGTGTCCGCGGCGTGATCTTCGCCGCCATGTCCGCGAGGTCGGGCAGCCAGTCGGACGCCTCGTCGCAGAGGTAGTGCACGGGCTTGCCGCCGGAGAGCGCCACCGAGGCCGTCCAAAGCGGGTAATCGGGCGCAGGGATCAGCACCTCGTCGCCGTTGTTGAGCAGTGCGTTCATGCTCATCGTGATCAGCTCGGAGGCGCCGTTGCCGAGGAACACGTCGTCGACCGTCACGCCCTTGACGTGCTTTTGCTGCGTGTAGTGGACGATCGCCTTTCGCGGCGCGAACAGACCCCTCGAGTCGGTGTAGCCGGCCGCGTTCGGCAGGTTTCGGATCATGTCCTGGACGATCTCGTCCGGCGGCTCGAGCCCGAACGCAGCAATGTTGCCGATGTTGAGCTTGATGATGTGCTGCCCTTCTTCCTCCATCTGCCGGGCCTTCTCGAGCACGGGGCCGCGGATGTCGTAGCAGACGTTGGCGAGCTTGCTCGATTTGACGATGGGCTGCACGGGAAAATCCTCCGGTCGGGCTATGACCGCGAACAACCAAGTATTTGACCACAGGGGTCGCGCGCGGCATGGCCGGCCAACACAGGAAAGGCGGTTGCCGATAATCGCGTCATGAAGATGCGTGCCGATCGCATGGAGGGCCCGAACGCCATCGCCCGTCACGGGCCCGAGGGCGTGATCGTGGCCGGCGTCGCCCACACCGAGAGCGTGATCGTCCCCTGGTCCGGTCTCGTGATTCGATGGCAGGCGCCGACCTTCGAGGCGCTGACGCCTGATCACTTCGCCCGCCTGGTGGCAATGGCGCCCGAGCTCGTGCTGTTCGGCAGCGGCCCACGCATCCGCTTCGCCGCCCCGGCGCTGCTGCGCCCGCTCTACGAAGCCCGCATCGGGGTGGAGACGATGGACACGGCCGCGGCCTGCCGGACTTTCAACGTTCTCATCGCCGAAGGGCGCTCGGTGGTCGCGGCGCTTCTTTTCGCCGCGCCAGCCGTCGAAGCCGGGCCGGGCGGCGCGATGCCGCGGCCCCAAGGTCAGCCCCTATAATTGCTGGCTGCGCCCTGCCATCGGGGCTGACGAACAAGAGCTTCATGACGCCTGCACTGACCAAACCCGTACCGGAATTTGAAGCGCTCGCAACAGGAGGGGTGAAGTTCACACCGCAGGACTATGCGGGCAAGATCGTCGTCCTTTATTTCTACCCGAAGGACAACACGCCCGGCTGCACCACCGAGGCGATGCAGTTTCGCGACCACTACAAGGATTTCGTCAAGGCGGGAGCCGTGCTGTTCGGCGTCTCGCGTGACAACATGACGTCGCACGAACGCTTCAAGGCCAATCTGGAGCTGCCGTTCGAGCTCATCGCCGACACGGAAGAAAAGCTCTGCCACATGTTCGGCGTGGTCAAGAACAAGATCATGTACGGCAAGAAGGTCAAGGGCATCGAGCGCAGCACCTTCCTCATCGACGGCAGCGGCATCCTGCGCGCCGAGTGGCGCGGTCTCACCGTCGCCGGTCACGTCGACGAGGTGCTCAAGGCCGTCAAGGCCATCAAGAAGAACGGTTGAGCAGCGACGCTCCCGTCTTCAGCCGCCTTTTGCCTCGCGTGCCTGCGGGCCCAGGCGGCCACTTTCCCGTCGCGAACATCGCCGCCCGTGGCCCGTCCGCGGCAACTGCCCCTCCGAGAGCGTCATGCCCCTACCCAAGCCCCCGGCCAAGCGCGCCGACTTCCTCGGCAGAGACGATCTTTCCGCGCCGGGCGCGACCTCGAGCGTCCGGGTCGGGCGCCTGAGCCGGCCGGCCGACCCGGTCGCGCCGGCCGTTCTCGAACTGGCAGCCGACGACGCGGGGGTGGCCGCGCCGCCGCTGCCGGCCGCGGCCCGCGTCGGCGCACCAGCGGCCCGCGAGCCTGCCCGGCCGGAGGCCGCGCGCGTAGTCGAGCCGGCTGGCCGGCAGGGCGGCCAGCCGAAGAAGGCGCGCGGTCTCGGCCCGTCGACCCTCTTCGTCCTCGACACCAACGTGCTGATGCACGATCCGACGTCGCTGTTCCGCTTCGACGAACACGACATCTATCTGCCGATGATCACGCTCGAGGAACTCGACTCGCACAAGCGCGGCATGACCGAGGTCGCCCGCAACGCCCGCCAGGTGAGTCGCGACCTCGACGCCCTGGCCGCGAACATGGGGGCGCGCGACGCCCAGGGCCGCGCCGACGGCATCGCCCTCAATCGCACCGGCCACCGCGAAGCCGGCGGGCGCCTCTTCTTCCAGACCGACCTCATCAACGTCACCCTTCCGGAAGGCCTGCCGCAAGGCAAGGCCGACAACCAGATCCTCGGCGTCGTCAAGGCGCTTCGCGAGCAGCAGCCGGGCCGCGACGTGGTGCTGGTGTCGAAGGACATCAACATGCGCATCAAGGCGCGTGCGCTCGGACTGCCGGCCGAGGACTACTTCAATGACAAGACCCTCGAAGACGGCGACCTGCTCTACACCGGCGCCCTCGCCCTACCCGCCGACTTCTGGGAAAAGCAGGCCAAGACGGTCGAAAGCTGGCAGCAGGCGAGCCAGACCTACTACCGCATCGGCGGCCCGATCGTCGGCCAGCTGCTCATCAACCAGTTCGTCTACCTCGACGCGCCCGGCGCCTCGACCCTCTACGCGAAGGTGATCGAGATCACCGGCAAGACGGCGGTGCTGCGCACGATCAAGGACTTCACGCATCAGAAGAACGCGGTCTGGGGCGTGATGGCGAGAAACCGCGACCAGAACTTCGCCTTCAACCTGCTGATGGACCCGGAGTGCGACTTCATCACGCTGACCGGCACCGCCGGCTCCGGCAAGACGTTGATGTCGCTCGCTTCGGGGCTCAGCCAGGTGATGGACGACCGCCGCTACACCGAGATCATCGTCACCCGCGTCACCGTGCCGGTCGGCGAGGACATCGGCTTCCTGCCCGGCACCGAAGAAGAGAAGATGGGGCCGTGGATGGGCGCGCTCGACGACAACCTCGAGGTGCTGGCGAAGACCGACAGCGGCGCCGGCGAATGGGGCCGGGCGGCGACCAACGACCTGGTCCGCTCGAAGATCAAGATCAAGAGCCTGAACTTCATGCGCGGCCGCACCTTCCTCAACAAGTACGTGATCATCGACGAGGCGCAGAACCTCACGCCCAAGCAGATGAAGACGCTGATCACCCGCGCCGGCCCGGGCACCAAGATCGTCTGCCTGGGCAACCTGGCGCAGATCGACACGCCCTACCTCACCGAGGGCAGCTCGGGCCTCACCTACGCAGTCGACCGCTTCAAGGGCTGGGCGCACTCCGGCCACGTCACTCTGGCCAGGGGCGAGCGCTCTCGGCTGGCCGACTTCGCGAGCGAGGTCCTTTAGGAACCGGGCGTCGCGGCGCGGCTCGCCGTGCTCTTGCCGGCGGCGGTGCCACCGGCACCGCGGGCGAGGTCATCGAAGAACGCCTTGGCATTCGTCTCGCGGCCGAGGAAGTTGCGCAGCAGCTCGCGCGGAGGGTGCTGCCCTCCCTGCGACAGCACATCGGCGCGGTAGCGGGCACCGACCACCGGATCGAGCCGGGCGGCGGCGAACGCTGTGCGCAGGTCGAGGGCGATCACCAGGCTCCACAGGTAGCCGTAGTAGCCGGCCGCGTAGTTGCTCGCGATGTGCTCGAAGCCGGCCGGGAACATCGTGCCGGGAACGTAGCCGAGCGGCGTCTGCCCTTCCATGCGTGCCCACAACGCCATCGGCTCGACCGGGTCGGCCGCGTAGAGTGCCAGGTCGTAGGACGCATAGAGAAGCTGGCGTGCGGTGCGCAGCCCCTTGCCGTAATCACGGGCGACCCGGGCCTTGTCGATCAACTCGTCGGGCACGGGCTGGCAGCGCGGGCAGACCTCGGCGAACAGCTTCAGCACGCGCTTGTCGTAGACCCAGTCCTCGAGCATCTGCGACGGTGCCTCGCCGAAATCGGCCTTCACGTTGATCCCCGCCTGCGACGAATAGCGCGTCGCCGAGAGGTCGTTGTGCAGGGCGTGACCCATCTCGTGCAAGAGCGTCTCGAGCTCGTCGAGAGTCAGGCCCTTGCGGTCCATGTTGACGACGAGGGCCGACTGCGGCGCCCGGCCGTTGCGCGTCGCCCCGCCGCGGATCGGCCAGACCGCGGCGTGGTTGTACTTGCCTTCGCGCGGATAGAGGTCGACGTAGAGCGTGGCCATGAGGGCGCCGGTCTTCGTGTCGCTCACCGCATAGGCCCGCACGTCGGGACTCCAGAGCTGCGCCGAAACCCGCGTGTGCTTGACGCCAAGCATCTTCTCGGCGATCTTCATCACGAACTCGAGGCTCTCCTCAGGCGGGAAATAGGCGCGAAACGCCTCCTGGTCGACGGCATAGCGCTCGCGCCTGAGGCGCTCCGTATAGAAGGCGACGTCCCAGTGATGGAGCAACGTGCGCCGGAGCGGCGTCGCCAGATGCGCTGCCTTGGCGCGGCGAAGCTCCTCGATATCGCGCTTCTCGCGCTCGACGACGGCGTCCTTCACCGAGGCGAGAAAGCGATCGGCGTTGGCCGGAGTCTCCACCATGGTGCGCCGCAACTGGAAGGCATCGAAGCTGTCGAACGAGAACAGGGCCGCGTAGTCGCGGCGCAGCCGTGCGATCTCATCCAGCAGCTTGAGATTGGCGACGCCACCCTCGTCCTGCTTGGCTCGCCACATCCGCTTGCGGGTCATCTCCGACTCGGCCAGCTGCACGACCGGCCCGTAGGTCGGGTAGTCCATGCCGAGGAGAACGCGACCTTCCGCGTCCCGCGGCAGTGTCTTCCACACGGCATCGGGCACGCCGGCGAGCTCGTCGGTCCGAAAGGCGAGCTTGACGTCGGCATCGCGGATGTTCTTCGCGAACCGCTGGGCCAGATCGGCGATCCGGTCGTTCAGCGCCTTGGCGCGGGCACGACCGTCCGGGGGCAGGCCGACGCCGGCGTCTTCGAATTTCTCGAGGATCTTCTTCGCCAGCTCGCGATCGATGTCGCCGGCCGGCTGGAGCGCCCTGGCAGCGCGATAGAGCGACTCGTTCTGCCCGAGGGTCGAGCCGAAATCGGCCCAGCGCAAGGTGCAGGCCTGAGCCGCGTCGCGCATGGCCTGATCGGGGTGAACGTTTTCCAGCAGATAGACCGGGCCGGAAGCGTCCTCGATGTAGCCGTCGAGATCGTCCCACGCAGCGAGCCATCCCCTGTCGGGAGCGTGGTTCTCGAGCGTCTCGACGCGCGCGTTCGCGCCGGCGAGGCCGCTGTCGCACGCGGCATTCAGCGCCGCCGCGTCCGCGTAGCGGGGAAATGCGGGGCCGGGAAGCTCCGGGGCAGCGAGCGCCGACAGGCTGATCAAAGCCCCGCCGAGGGCACAGCACGTGAACGCTCGCATGAAGGTCGCTCCTGTCGTGTGTTCAGGGCGAAGGCGTGCGCAGGCCGACGATGGCCTCGAGCGCGGCCGGGTCCTCGATCGTCGTCAGGTCGCCCGGATCGCGGCCCTCGGCGATCGCCTGGATAACTCGGCGAAGGAGCTTGCCGGAGCGGGTCTTCGGCAAGGCGGTCACGAAGTGGACGCGCGCCGGGCGGGCGAGTGCGCCCAGGCGCGTCGCCACCGTCTGCATGATGTCGCCCTCGAGCTGGCGCGCTGCCCGCTCGTCGCCGGGCGATGGCGCGTCGCGGGCGATGACGAAGGCGATCGCCACCTGCCCCTTCAGCTCGTCGGCGACGCCGACCACGGCGACCTCGGCAACGTTCGGATGACTCGAGATGCTTTCCTCGATCTCGCGCGTCCCCAGCCGATGGCCGGCGACGTTGATGACGTCGTCGGTGCGGCCGAGGATGAAGAAGTAGCCGTCCTCGTCGCGCAGGCCCCAGTCGAAGGTGTTGTAGATCGTCCGGCCGGGAATGCTTTGCCAGTAGGTCTCGACGTATCGCGCATCGTCGCGCCAGACGGTCTGCATGAAACCCGGCGGCGTCGGACCCTCGATGGCGACGACGCCCTTGGTGCCCGGCGTGACGATGTCTTGTCCGGTCGTCTCGTCGATCAGGCGCACGTCGTAGCCGAGCATCGGCACACCCGGGCTGCCGAGCTTGCTCGGCGCCTTCTCTATGCCGTTGGCTATCGTCAGGATCGGCCAGCCGCTCTCGGTCTGCCAGTAGTTGTCTATCACCGGCTTGCCAAGCGCCTCGCCGATCCACGTCGCCGTCGGTTCGTCGAGCGGCTCGCCGGCGAGAAAGAGGTAGCGCAGGCTCGACAGGTCGTGCTCGTGCAGATGGCGCGGGTCCTGCTTCTTCAGCACCCGGAGCGCCGTCGGCGCCGTGAACATGGCCGTCACCTCGTACTTCTCGACCAGGCGCCACCAGATGCCGGCGTCCGGCCGGATCGGCAGGCCCTCGTACATGATCGTCGCCATGCCGGCGATCAGTGGCCCATAGACGATGTAGCTGTGGCCGACCACCCAGCCGATGTCGCTGGTCGAAAAGTAGGTCTCGCCCGCTTCGCCGCAGAAGATGTGCTTCATGCTCGCGGCCAGCGCCACCGCATAGCCGCCGGTGTCGCGCTGGACGCCTTTCGGCTGGCCGGTCGTGCCGCTGGTATAGAGCGTATAGCTCGGATGCGTCGAGTCGACCCAGGCGCAGGGCACCTGGGTGTCGATATGGCGCTCGCGCAGCGCCGCGTAGCTCTCGTCGCGGCCGGCGGCGAGCACCATTGGCGCGAGGCCGCGGTCGACCAGGAGCACCCGGGCCGGCTTGTGCCTCGCCAGCGCGATCGCGTCGTCGAGCAGCGGCTTGTAGGCAATGACCTTGCCGGCCCGGCTGCCGGCATCGGCACTGACGATGACGACCGGTTCGGCGTCGTCGATCCGGTTGGCGAGGCTGGTGCTGGCGAAGCCACCGAACACCACCGAATGAACGGCGCCGATTCGCGCGCAGGCGAGCATCGCGAAGGCCGCCTCCGGAATCATCGGCATGTAGACGAGGACGCGGTCGCCCTGGCGCACGCCGAAGGCGAGCAGGATCGCCGCCATGCGCTGCACCTCGGCATGGAGTTCGGCGAAGGTGTAGACGCGCTCGCTGTCGGTCTCGGTCGAGACGTGGATCAGTGCCCGCTGGTCGGCGCGTACCTTCAGGTGGCGATCGACCGCGTTGTGGCACAGGTTGGTCGTGCCGCCGGCGAACCAGTTGACGAACGGCGGATCGCTGGCGTCGCACACCGTGTCGAACGGTCGCTGCCAGTCGATCAAGCGGGCCTGCTCGGCCCAGAACGCGTCGCGGTCCTGGAGCGAGCGACGGTGCATTTCGGCGAAGCGGCCGGTGGTGGCGGTGCTCATGGCGTCTCCTTGCTGCGCTGCGGCGGCAGCGCGATCATCGTCGTCTTCGAGGGCGGCGTGCAGCCGCTGTCGCAGCAGCGGCCCGGTTGCCGGTTGGCGGTGATCGCGCGCTTGCCGTCGTCGAGCAGGCCGCGGTCGAGCAGGCGTTCGACAAGGGCGACCTTGTTGCCGACCGGGTAGTGGCGCCAGATCTCCTGCTTCATCGCCGCCGGCGAACCGCCGCCGTGCAGGCTGATGACCGAATACCACCCGCCCTGGTACGAGGCGGTGAGGTCTTCGACGAGGCGCGCCGCTTCGATTCGCTTGTCGTAGGGCACGTCGGGGTTGGCGCGCAGGACGTCGGCGAGGTTGGCCGCAGTCGCCGGGTTGTGGTCTTCGTCGGGGCCCGGCAGCGTGACGACGAGGCCGCCCGAGACATAGTGGGCGATCCGGTGCATCTCGTAGATCTGGTTGGCGAGCAGGAGCTTGCCGATGTTCGAGAACACGGGATCGGGCATGACCACCCCCGACGGCAGATCCTCGCTGGCATACACGGTGGCGGCGACGCCGCAGGCATAGAACCCTTCGGTGATGGTGATCAGCTGCACCATCTGCTCTCGAAGGTGGCTCTCGGCGCCTGGATCGAAGCCGTTGGCCTCGCACATGAGCGCGCCGGCGCCGATCAGGAGGTCGCCGAACCCGGCACGGGCGGCAATGCAGGTATGCCGATGATGGGTCGCGTAGCTGTAGGTCAGGTGGCCCGAGTGCTGCCATTCGCCGTCCAGGAAGACACGCTCCCAGGGCACGAAAACACGGTCGAAGACGACGACGCCCGTCGACTGCCCGTAGCGGCCGGAAAAGAGCGCTGCCTTCTCGCCCGGGCGGCCGGCGGGCCGGGCGACGATGGTGAGACCGTCGGCATCGCACGGCACCGCGCAGCAGACGGCGAACGCCGCGTCGGCCTCGCCCATGTTGCGGCACGGCATGACCAGGAACTCGTGAACGTAAGGCGCGGCGGTGACGATGGCCTTGGTGCCGGAGATGACGATGCCCTGGGCGGATCTCTCGACGATGTGCACGTAGCTGTCGACGTTGGCCTGCTCGTGCGGCCGCCTGCTTCGGTCACCCTTGGCATCGGTCATGGCGATGCCGACGCTCAGGTCGCGTTCCTGGAAGTCGTGCAGGTAGGTGGTGAATCGCTCGCCGTAGCGGGTGCCGAGGTCGGCATCGCAGCGTGCCGTCGCCTGCACCAGGGCGCTGAAGGCGTCGTGGGCGAGATAGCGCTGGGCGCAGCCGGTTTCCTGGCAGAGGAGGCGCACCGCCTCGAGCTTGTTGAGCAGGTCGGCGCTCGACGCATCGACGTGCAGCATCCGGTTCACCGTCCTGCCGCTCGAGCCCTGGACGGCGAGCATCAGCGGCGCCAGTTCCGGGCGAAGCGCGAAGTCGTAGCTGACGCCGAGCGCATTGATGCCGGGCCTGAGCGAGGCTGCGTCGGCGACGCTCTCGACCGCCTGGCCATCGACGAACACCCGCGGCTTGTAGCGGCGCAGCGATTCACGATACTCGGCGGCATTCATCTGCATGGGTGCGACTCCGGACAGCCCGACCACGTCATTGTGACGAAGCGGCGCGCTTGGCGGAAAATCCCCTCGTTTCCAAGGAGCCAACGTGAGCGTTCTCTGCCGCCCCGAAGACAGCGTGCTTCTCATCATCGATCCACAGGTACGCCTGATGCCGGCCATCCACGACGCCGAGAACGTCGTCCAGCGCTGCGTGCAGCTCGCGAACGCCGCCCGCGAGCTCTCGATCCATGTCATCGGCACCGAGGAAAACCCCGCGGGGCTGGGGCCGCTGGTGCCCGAGATCGGGAGCCTCTGCGACACCGTGCTGTCCAAGCTCCACTTCTCGGCGACGGCCGAAGAAGGCTTCCTGCGCCGCCTTCCGGCCGGGCGCTCGACCTACATCGTCGCCGGCTGCGAGGCGCACGTCTGCGTCATGCAGACCGCGGCCGGCCTGATCGAGACCGGGCACGCCGTCAAGTGGGTGGCCGACGCCGTGGGCTCGCGACGCCCGATCGACCGCAGCACGGCCACCGATCGGGCCCGCGCCATCGGCGCCGACATCGTCACCACCGAGATGGTGATCTTCGAGTGGCTGCGCACGAGCGAACACCCCAAGTTCAAGCGCCTGCTCCAGCTCCTGCGCTGATCGAGACGACGACGCGGCCGCGCACACGCCCCGCCAGCAACGCCTCCGCCTTGGCGACGGCGTCCTCGAGGCCGATCTCTTCCGAGATGAGATCGAGGCGCCACGGCTCGAGGTCGACCGCCAGCCGGTCCCAGGCGCGCTGTCGAACCGGCAGCGGCGCCATCACGCTGTCGAGGCCGGCGAGGGTGATGCCGCGAAGGATGAAGGGCATCACCGTCGCCGGCAGGTCGTGGCCCTGGGCCAGACCGCAGGCCGCGACGACGCCGCCGTAGCGCGTCTGCGCCAGCACGTTGGCCAGCGTCTGGCTGCCGACCGCATCGACGGCGGCGGCCCAGCGCTCCTTCTGCAGCGGCTTGCCGGCGGCCGCGAGCTCGGCCCGGTCGATCACGTTCGTCGCCCCGAGCTCCTTCAGGTAGGCGGCTTCGTTCGCCTTGCCGGTGGCCGCCGTCACCCGGTGGCCGAGCCTGGCCAGCAGGGCGACGGCAATGCTGCCGACACCGCCGGTGGCGCCGGTGACGAGCACCTCGCCGTCGCCGGCCTCGACACCATGCGCCTCGAGCGCCAGCACGCACAGCATGGCCGTGTAGCCGGCGGTGCCGATGGCCATCGCCTGACGGGTGCTGAAGGCCTCGGGCAGGCGCACCAGCCAGCCGCTCTTCAGGCGCGCCTTCTCGGCGAGGCAACCCCATCGGGTCTCGCCGACGCCCCAGCCGTTGTGCACGAAGCGGTCGCCGGCCTTCCAGCCCGTGCCCTGCGACTCGAGCACGACACCGGCGCCGTCGATGCCGGCGACCATGGGCCACGCCCGCACGATCGGGCTGCGGTTGGTGATCGCCAGCGCGTCCTTGTAGTTGAGGGTCGAATGGGCGATGGCGCAGAGGACGTCGCCCTCGGGCAGCTGGGCCTCGTCGGCATCGCGGATGCCGGCGCGAAAGCCGCCGTCGTCCTTTTCGAGCATGAGCGCCTTGAACATGGCAGGTCTCCGGTGAGAGTGGTCACGATAGCGCAGCCGGCCGTGACGGGTGCCGCGCCGGGGCGACCCCGGCCCGGCTGCGGGTTGACTGGCGCGGCCGCCCTCGCCTATGCTGCGCCCCTCGATGCCGAGCCACCACCCCGCCCCCTGCCCGCGCCTCGCCCGCATCGTCGTCGCGCTCGTCGTGGCCTCGGCCAGCGTTGCGGCGCCAGCCGCACCGAGCGACGGCGACGATCCGATCGCCCGCTTCGCGCAATCGCAATTGCAATCGCAGCCACAGCTGCAACCGCAACCGCAACCGCAACCGCAACCGCAACCGCAACCGCCTTCGACGGCCGCGCCTGGCCGGGGTGACGTCGGCGCGTCGTCACCGCCGCCGGCCGCGACCGGCCTGCTGGGCAGCGTCCCCGATCGTGCCTCCGAGCTGGTGCTCGCCGCCATGAACTTCGTCGGTCTCCGCTATCGCCGCGGCGGCGAATCGGCCGACACCGGCTTCGACTGCAGCGGCTTCACTCGTCATGTATTCAACATGACGCTCGGCCTGGCGCTGCCGCGCCGCGCCGACGAGCAGGCCGCGGCGCCGGGCCTGGTGCCCGTCAAGCTGGCCGACCTGCAACCCGGTGACCTCGTCTTCTTCCGGACGATGAAGCAGACCTTCTCGCATGTCGGCATCTATATCGGATCGCACCGATTCATCCACTCGCCGCGCAGCGGCGAGAAGATCCGCACCGACGACATGTCGTTTGCCTATTGGGCGAAGCGGTTCACCGGCGCACGCCGCGCCGAGCTGCCGGACACAACCGTGCGAACACAGGCCCGCGCCAACGACGTGGCGCCCCTGCTCGAGCCGTCGCCAGCGACCGCACCGGCGCTGTTGAACTGAGGCCTTGCGGCCGCCGGGGCATGCGGGCGCGAGGCACAATCGGCCCATGGCCGACCGCGTCATTCCCCTTGCCGATCATCGCTACCGCGCGGAGCGGCCGCTGATTCCGAAAACGCTCGCTCCTCCCACGGGTGAGGTCGTCGACCTTCTGCAGCGACCGCTGCACGACCTGCGCATCTCGGTCACCGACCGCTGCAACTTTCGCTGCAGCTACTGCATGCCGAAGGAGGTCTTCGACAAGCACTACGCCTTCCTGCCGCAGACGTCGCTCCTCAGCTTCGAGGAGATCGCCCGCATCGCCGCCCTTTTCGTCGCGCACGGCGTTCGCAAGATCCGCCTGACCGGTGGCGAGCCGCTGCTGCGGCGCGATCTCGAGGTGCTTGTCGGCATGCTGGCCGGGCTGCGAACCGTCGAAGGCGAGCCGCTCGACCTGACGCTCACCACCAACGGCTCGGTGCTCGCCAGGAAGGCGAAGGCGCTGAAGGCCGCTGGCCTGCAGCGCGTCACCGTCAGCCTCGACGCCCTCGACGACGCGGTCTTTCGCCGCATGAACGATGCCGATTTTCCGGTCGCCGAGGTCCTTCGCGGCATCGATGCCGCACTCGAGGCGGGCCTCGGGCCGGTGAAGGTCAACATGGTCGTCAAGCGCGGCACCAACGATCACGAGATCGTGCCGATGGCCCGCCACTTCCGCGATTTGCCGGTCGCCCTGCGTTTCATCGAGTACATGGACGTCGGCGCCAGCAACGGCTGGCGCATGGACGAGGTGCTGCCGTCGTCCGAGGTCATTCGCCGTCTCGCCGAGGTCTTTCCTCTCGAACGTCTCGGCGTCGGCACGGTCGGCGAGACCGCGGAGCGCTGGCGCCACGCGCGGCCGGGCGCGGCAGGCGAGATCGGCACCATCTCGAGCGTCACCGGAGCGTTCTGTCGCGACTGCAACCGGGCGCGCCTGTCGACCGAGGGCAAGCTCTTCCTCTGCTTGTTCGCCAGCCGCGGCCACGATCTGCGCGCCCTCGTTCGCGACGGCGCCAGCGACGCCGAGATCGCCGCGGCGATCGGGCTCATCTGGCGCGAGCGCGACGACCGCTACTCCGAGCTGCGCGGCGGTGCAGACGCCGCACTGCCTGCCGGCGAAAAGCGGATCGAGATGCACTACATCGGCGGATGAACGCGGGCTTGCGCCAGCGCGAGCCCGAGGGCTCCCTCACGATTCGCCCGCTGACGGTCGCCGACCTGCCGGCCTACAAGGCGCTGCGCGACGCCATGCTGCTGGCCCACCCCGAGGCCTTCACGTCCGACGCGGACGCGGAGCGGGACAAGGAGCCCGCCGAGTACCTGCAGCGGCTCGGGCTCGACCGCCGCGACGGCGGCCATTTCCTGCTCGGCGCCTGGCGCGGCGGCCAGCTCGTCGGCGCCATCGGCTGCGAGCGCGATGCTCGCGTCAAGGTGCGCCACATCGGCCATGTCATCGGCATGATGGTGCAGCCGGAGGCGCGACGCCTCGGTGTCGGCCGCGAGCTGCTCGAGGCGTGCATCGGCGAAGCCCGCCGCACGCCCGGCCTCGAGATGCTGACGCTGTCGGTGACCGAGGACAATGCCGCGGCCGTGCGTCTTTACGAGAGGAACGGCTTCGTCGCCTACGGCTCGCTGGCGCGGGCGCTCCGGCTGCCCGGCGACCGCTACCACGCCAAGCTGCAGATGGTGCGGGCGCTGTGAGCGCCGCAGAACTCCTGCCCTAGTTCACCGGGCGCCGCGTCGCGAGCCGCAGCCACGTTTCGACGACGGAGTCGGGGTTGAGCGAGATCGAGACGATGCCCTCGTCTGCGAGCCAATCGGCGAAGTCGGGATGGTCGCTCGGGCCCTGACCGCAGATGCCGACGTACTTGCCGGTGGCCCGGCAGGCGGCGATGGCACGCGAGATCATCGCCTTGACGGCCGGATCGCGCTCGTCGAAGTCGCGCGCCAGAAGCTCGAGGCCGGAGTCGCGGTCGAGGCCCAGGGTGAGCTGGGTGAGGTCGTTCGATCCGATCGACATGCCGTCGAAGAACTCGAGAAACTGCTCGGCGAGAATCGCGTTGCTCGGCACCTCGCACATCATGATGACCTTGAGGCCGTCGGTGCCGCCGGCGGAGGCGCGCCTGAGCCCCCGGTCGGCCATCATGTCGACGACGCTGCGGGCCTGGCCGAGCGTTCGCACGAACGGCACCATCACTTCGACGTTCGAAAAACCCATGTCGCGGCGGACCCGGACCAGCGCCTCGCATTCCATCGCGAAGGCCTCGCCGAACGACTCGCTGACGTAGCGCGAGGCACCGCGAAAACCGAGCATCGGGTTTTCCTCTTCGGGCTCGTAGCGCGTGCCGCCGATGAGCTTCCTGTACTCGTTGCTCTTGAAGTCGGAGAGCCGCACGATCACCGGCTTCGGCCAGAAGGCGCCGGCGATCGTCGCGATGCCCTCGGTCAGCTTGTCGACGTAGAAGGCCCGCGGCGAGGCGTGACCCCGGGCCACGCTCTCGACCGCCTTCTTAAGGTCGGCATCGATGTTCGGGTAGTCGAGGATCGCCCGCGGATGCACGCCGATGTTGTTGTTGATGATGAACTCGAGGCGAGCCAATCCGACACCGGCATTGGGCATCTGCGCGAAGTCGAAGGCGAGCTGCGGGTTGCCGATGTTCATCATCATCTTCACCGGCGAGTACGGCATCTCGCCGCGCTCGACGTCGCTCACCTCGGTCTCGAGGAGGCCGTCGTAGACGTAGCCGGTGTCGCCCTCGGAGCAGGCGACGGTGACGAGCGCGTTCTCCTTCAGGACGTCGGTCGCGTTGCCGCAGCCGACGACCGCGGGAATGCCGAGCTCGCGGGCGATGATCGCGGCGTGGCAGGTTCGGCCGCCACGATTGGTGACGATGGCCGAGGCCCGCTTCATCACCGGCTCCCAGTTCGGATCGGTCATGTCGGTGACGAGCACGTCGCCCGGCCCGACCTGGTCCATGTCGGCGATCGAGTCGACAATGCGCACCGGCCCGGTGCCGATCCTCTGCCCGATCGCGCGACCCTCGACCAGGACCGTGCCGGTGCCCTTCAGCTTGAAGCGCTGCTCGACCTTGCCTTCGCTCCGGCTCTTCACCGTCTCGGGGCGAGCCTGCAGGATGTAGAGCTTGCCGTCGATGCCGTCCTTTCCCCACTCGATGTCCATCGGCCGGTCGTAGTGCTTCTCGATGACGAGCGCGTAGCGGGCGAGCTCGGCGACGTCGGCATCGCTGAGCGAGAAGCGGTTGCGCTGCTCGGTGGCGGTGTCGACGGTGGTCACGAGCATGCCACTGGTGGCGCGTTCCTCGGCGCTGGCGTAGCTCATGCGGACGAGCTTGGAGCCGAGGTTGCGGCGGATGATGGCCTGCTTGCCGCTGCGCAGCGCCGCCTTGTGCACGTAGAACTCGTCGGGGTTGACGGCGCCCTGCACGACGGTCTCGCCGAGGCCGTAGCTCGAGGTGATGAAGACCACGTCAGGGAAGCCGCTCTCGGTGTCGATCGTGAACATCACGCCGGCCGAGCCGAGGTCGCTGCGCACCATGCGCTGCACGGCCGCCGAGAGGGCGACGCCGGCGTGCGCAAAACCCTTGTGGACGCGGTAGCTGATGGCCCGGTCGTTGTAGAGGCTCGCGAAGACCTCGCGCATCTTCGCCAGCACGGCGTCGATGCCCGAAACGTTGAGGAAGGTCTCCTGCTGGCCGGCGAAGGAAGCATCGGGCAGGTCTTCGGCGGTGGCCGACGAGCGCACCGCGAAGGTCGCCTGCGGATCGTCGCTCGCCAGGCGCTCGTAGGCGGCCCGGATCTCGGCCTCGAAGGTCGGCGGGAACGGCTGCCGTTCGATCCAGCCGCGAATCTCGGTGCCGGCGAGCGCCAGCGCGCGCACATCGTCGTTGTCGAGCACGGCCAGGCGCTCGCCGATGCGGCGCTCGAGCCCCCCGGCGTCGAGGAAGACGCGAAACGCGTGCGCCGTGGTGGCGAAGCCTCCGGGCACGCGCACGCCCGATTCGCTCAACTGGCTGATCATTTCACCGAGGGAGGCGTTCTTTCCGCCGACCGCCTCGACGTCGGTCATTCTCAGGGTGTCGAGCGGGGCGACGAAGGCGGTCGCCAGGTGGGTGGATGACATGGGAAGGCTCCGCGATCGTGAAAAACCGGCGCTTCCCGACCCGAGACAGCCCGCATGGCGCCGCCCCGCCGTCGATCACCCGTAACGCGCGTCGGCAGGCCGCAAACTCGGCGGCGCGGGCGTTCGAAGCGAGAGGCGTGGGACAGCAGCGGGGTCACGGCAGCACGGTCGGAAACAGGGCGTCGATTCTACGGTCGTGCGATGGGCCGCTGTGGCACGACGCCGCGCAAGCCGATGTCATCATTCACAGATGAATGCGCCCACCTTGCCCGACCCGACGCCGACTGCTCCCGCCAGCCCGCGCCACACGGTCTATTTCATTTCCGACGGCACCGGGATCACCGCCGAGACCTTCGGCAACTCCATCCTCTCGCAGTTCAACATCAAGCCTCGCCATGTGCGGCGCCCGTTCATCGACTCGACCGACAAGGCACACCAGGTGGTGCGCGAGATCAACCACACCGCCGACGTCGAAGGCCGCCGGCCCGTCGTATTCGTCACCCTGGTCGACCCCGAGATCCTGGCCGTCGTCAAGAAGCGCTCGCGGGGGCTGGTGATGGACATGTTCAACACCTTCATCGAGCCGCTGGAGGCGGAGTTCGGTGTGACGTCGAACCACCGGGTCGGACGCTTCGCCGACGTCTCCGACAGCCAGGAATACACCGACCGCATCGAGTCCATCAACTTTGCCCTCGTCCACGACGACGGCCAGTCGTCGCGCAATCTCGCCGAGGCCGATGTCATACTGGTCGGCGTGAGCCGCAGCGGCAAGACGCCAACCTCGCTCTACCTGGCCATGCAGCACGGCATCAAGGCGGCAAACTATCCGCTGATTCCCGAGGACTTCGAGCGACGCAGCCTGCCGGCGAGTCTGGCACCCTTTCGCGCCAAGTGCTTCGGCCTGACGATCGACCCCGAGCGGCTGGCACGCATCCGCAACGAGAGGCGGCCGAACAGCAAGTACGCGTCGGCGGAAAACTGCCGCTACGAGGTCCGCGAAGGCGAGGCGATGATGAAGCGCGAGGGCATCGCCTGGCTGTCGTCGACGCACAAGTCGATCGAGGAGATCGCGACGACCATCCTCAGGGATGTCCGGCCCGACCGGCTGATGTACTGAACAGCACATCGCCTCGCCGACGAGCCGCGGGGCCCGCGAGCGGCGCGCCTGCGGTCTCGGGAACTTACGGTCTGGCGGCTAGCGGGCGAGCCGGGTGCCAGCGAGCCAGGTGCCGGTCGGCAACTGGACTTTCAGACCCTCGACGAAGAGCAGCTGGAAGGCGACGACGACCACGGTGGCGACGACGACGAAGCGGATCAGCCGCCCGACCGTGATCGCGTCTCGCCCGGTGACGATCGCGATCGCCACGAAGGCAACGATGCCCGTGGGGACGAAGCCGACCCGCTCGAGCAGGCCGATCCAGAGCGCGAGGATGACGATGAGCATCGCGCCCCGTATCCAGCCCTCGCGCGGCAGGCCCCGGCTTTTCGGACCCGACCCGCGCAGTGCGCGCCAGGCGACGATGGCGCCGGCGATGAGCAGGGCGATGGCGATGGTGCGCGGAAAGATCGCGCCGAGCGGCGAGAATTCGCGCGACTGCCAGAGGGCCGCCGCCGCCAGCAGCACGAGCAGCAAGGCGACGACGGCGGCACCGCGGTCAGCTCGCCTCGGTTCGGGCACGGCGCGCCTTCCGTTCGTAGTAGAGACGCGACAGCGTCGGATAGAGCATCGTCAGCGTGGCCACGCCGATGATGGTGAGCGAGATCGGACGGCCGAAGTACATGCCGAGCAGGTTGTCCGTCGCCGAGCCGATCATCCAGCCCTGAACGAAGCCCTGTTCGGCGAGCGGGCCGAGGATCAGCCCCAGAACGACGGGCGCCGGCGAAAAGCCGAAGCGGCTCATCGCCCAGCCGATCACGCCGGTGCCGGCCATGACGATGACATCGTCGATGTTGTTGTGGATCGCGTAGCTGCCGATCACCGTGAGGAAGGCGATCCCGGGCACCAGCAGCGCCTTCGGCACGGCGATGATCGAGCGGTAGGCATAGCGGCCGAGGACCAGCCCCACCGGCAGCATCAGCACCGTCGCCACGATCAGGCCGATGATGAAGGTGTACGCGATCGCGCCCTGCTCGTTGAAGAGTGCGGGGCCGGTCTTGACGCCCTGGACAAGCAGCGCGCCGAGGACGACCGCGTCGGCCGGGGTGCCGGGAATGCCGAGCACCAGCGTCGGGATGAAGCCGCCGCCGACGGTGGCGTTGTTCGACGATTCGCTGGCGATGATGCCGGCCGGGTTGCCCTTGCCGAAGCTCGAGGGATCGTCGGCGGCCCGCCGCGCCTCGGAATAGGCGACGAGCCCGGCGATCGAGCCGCCGGCGCCGGGCAGCATGCCGATGACCGTGCCGATCGTCGAGCTGCGCGCCAGGTTCACCTTGTTCGCCAGGGCGATGCGAACGGCCTCGCCGAGGCGAAATCCCGCGACCTTGCCTGCCAGCTCGAGATGCTCCTCGCGGGAGACGACGAGATCGATCAGGACCGGGATGCAGAACAGTCCGATGAGGGCCGGCACGACGTCGATGCCGCCAAGGAGGAATTCGGTGTCGAGCGTGTAGCGGATGTCGCCGCCGACGATTGCCGAGCCGATCATCGAAAGGAGCAGGCCGACACAGGCACCGGCAATGCCCTTCCAGGCATCGCCCTCGGAGAGCGCGGCGACCAGGGTCAGGCCGAGGATGGCGAGCCAGAAGTACTCGATCGGGCCGAACGCCAGCGCCACCCGGGCCAGCGGCGGCGCGAGCAGGAGCAGGCACACGGCGCCGACGAGGCCGCCGAACACCGAAGCCAGGCAGGCCAGCGTGATCGCCAGGTCGCCGTCGCCGCGCTTGGCCATCGGAAAGCCGTCGAAGGTCGTCGCGATCGCCGACGGCGTGCCGGGCGTGTTGAGCAGCACGGCCGAGTAGGCGCCGCCGTAGATCGCCCCGGTGTAGATGGCGCCGAGCATGATCAGCGCCGGCGCCGGCTCCATCGAGAACGTGAAAGGCACGAGCACGGCGACCGCCATCGTCGCCGTCAGCCCGGGCATGGCGCCGATCGCCGTGCCGGCGACGACGCCGAGGAGCGCGAGCAGCAGGTTGCCAGGCGACAGTGCCGCCTGGACGTTGACCCACAGGCCCATGGGCGACTACTTGAGCATGCCGACTTCGCGTGCCGCCGCTTCGTACTCCTTGCGCTTCTCGGCGAAGAAGGGGCCGATCTTCTCGTAGGGCACGTCGATCAGCACAAAGCCGGCGTCGGTCATCTTCTTGCGGAAACCCGGATCGGCGTTGACCTTGCCGAACAGCTCGGAGAGGCGCTTGCGGTCGGCCTCGGAGGTCGCCTTCGGGACGGCGACGCCGCGGAACACGCCCGACACCATGTCGAAGCCGAGCTCCTTGAAGGTCGGCACGTCGGGATGCGTCGACAGGCGCTTCTCGACCGCCACCGCGAGCATGCGGACAGCGGCGCCCTGCTGGATCGCGGCGGTGGTGAAGGTCATCGCGGCGTTGACCTGCTTGCCCAGCATCGCCGCGACCGACGTCGCCGTTCCGGAGAACGGGATGTAGGTCGTCTTGATGCCGGCCAGCTGGTTGAACGTCGTGGCGCTCAGGTGCGGGCCGGTGTTGGTGCCGCTGCCCGCCATGGTGACGGCGCCAGGGGTCTTCTTCGCCGCGGCGATCAGGTCCTGCAGGGTCTTGTACGGGCTGTCGGCAGGGACGACGATGGCGTCCGGCGTGAGTTCGAAGACGTAGACGTTGACCAGATCGTCTGTCTTGTAGCCGACGTCCTTCTGCATCGGCTGCAGGAAGATGTGCGGCAGGTTCGTGCCCATGACGGTGTAGCCATCGGCGGGCAGCTTGTTGAGCGAGGCCCAGGCGGTCGCGCCACCGGCGCCGACCTTGTACTGCACCACCACGTCGTGCCCCGACACGGCCTTCAGGACGGGCTCCTGCAGGCGTGCGGTGACATCCGACTCGCCGCCGGCCGGAAAGGCGATGACATAGTTGAGAGTCTGCCCGGCCGCTGGCGCGGCGGCAGCCAGGCCGGCAACGACGCCGAGGGCGGCAAGGCAGCGGCGGCGGGTGCGTGGTTCAGTCATCTTGGTGGTCTCCTGTGGGTGGCGACGGACGCCGGATTCGGCTCGCACGCTCAGCGCGTGCCTGCATTGCGCTGCAGCCGGTCGTCCATCTCGGCGACGCTCGCTGCCAGCGAATTGCCATTGTCCCTAATCTCCGCACGCAGCGCGTCGGCGTTCTGTGTCATGCGCTCGCCGAGCGCAACCATCTCGTCGTGCAAGGCACCGCGCAGCTCGGTGAAGCGCGACGCCTCCGCCTGGTCGGCAAGCGTGCGCTGCTTCTGCAACTCGGCGGCGTTGCGACGCGACTCCATGAGCAGCGTTCCCTGCCACACGGCCATGTAGACGGCGAACGCCAGCACCACGACGCCGAGGAGGCCGAGCATCATCAGGCCCAGAGGCGCCTCGAAGCTGGTGACCAGAAGACTCAGCGACGTCGGCGCCATGAAGGCCGACCAGTTGGCCGCCGCGAAGGCGGCGATCAGGACGAGCAGCAGAACGACCAGCAGGGTTCGCACGCGCATAACTGTCTCCTTCTCGGCGCCGGG
>JBBRFB010000007.1:0-52128 GCA_038225015.1 Burkholderiales bacterium | reverse complement strand
GTGTCGTAGGCGCGCAGCAGCGGATCGCTCTGCGTCTCGGCGAGCAGGATGCCGTCGGTCATGAGCTTGACGCTGGCGCCGGGAGACAGCCGGTCCTGGAAGCGCACCTTGAAGCCAACGACCTCGCCGAGCGGTGTCTTCAGCTCCTCGGCGATGCGCCGTGCCACGCTCGAGGCGGCGATGCGCCGCGGCTGCGTGTGGCCGATCAGGCCGCCGCCGTTGCCGCGCCCGCGGCCGAGCGCGAGTGCGATCTTCGGCAGCTGCGTCGTCTTGCCCGAGCCGGTCTCGCCGCAGACGATGACGACCGGGTGGGCGACGATGGCCTGCGCGATCTCGCTGCGGCGCGCCGAGACCGGCAGCGCCTCGGGGAACTCGATCGGCGGCAGCGCGGTTGCGGCGGGCCGCGGGCGCTCGACCGCGGCGTCAGGTCTCGTCATCGTCTGCCGATTATCCGAGCCGGAGGGCGACGCTCGGCCGAAAGGGTCGCCGTCTGGTGCACACTCCGCCGGCGATGGCCAGCGCATCTCTCGAGACCGTCCGCTCGCTCTGGCAGGTTGCCGGCCTGCCGTCTGGCGCACTCGATCGGCTGCTGCTGAGCGGCGAGGACCCGGTGCTGCCTTCGTCGTTCGCGGTCGGCACGGCCGCCCAGTCGTCGCTCGGGCTGGCGGCGCTGGCGGCGACCGAGATCGGGCGCGTTCGCGGCGGCGCACTGCAGACCGTCGCGATCGACATGCGCGAGGCGTCGCTCGAATGCTGCGGCTGGTTCTCGCTCGACGGCCGCGTACCGGCCCTGTGGGATCCGATCGCCGGCCTCTACCCCTGCGGAGCGGGTGGCCAGGGCGGCTGGGTTCGCCTGCACACCAACTTCGCCCACCATCGCGACGGCGCGTTGCGCCTGCTCGGCCTGCCGCCCGGTCCCGGAACCTCGCGGGAGGCCGTCGCGGCGGCGCTGGTCGACTGGTCGGCCGAGGCCTTCGAGCAAGCCGCCGCCGACGCCGGCCTGGTCGTGGCCGCCCTGCGCACGTTCGACGAATGGGATCGCCATCCGCAGCGCGTGGCGATCGAGGACCTGCCGCTGGTCGAGATCGAGCAGGTCGGCGATGCGGCGCCGCTGCCGTGGCCGACCTTCGCGCCCGACGCGCGACCGCTCGACGGCCTGCGCGTGCTCGAGCTGACCCGCATCCTCGCCGGGCCGGTCGCCGGCCGCACGCTGGCCGCCTACGGCGCCGACGTGATGCTCGTCAATTCGCCGCGTCTGCCGAACATCGAAGCCATCGCCGACACCAGCCGCGGCAAGCGCTCGGCCCTGGCCGATCTCCGCGACCCCAGCGACCACGACGCGCTGGCGCAGGCGGTTGCCGGCGCGCACGTGTTCCTGCAGGGCTACCGGCCAGGCAGCCTCGATGCCCTCGGCTTCGGCCCGGTGGCCGTCGCCCGGCAGCGGCCAGGCATCGTCTGCGCGTCGCTTTCGGCCTACGGGCGGCTCGGGCCGTGGTCGGGTCGCCGCGGCTTCGACTCGCTGGTGCAGACCGCCACCGGCTTCAACGATGCCGAGGGTCGGGCGGCGGGGCTCGAGACGCCGAAGGCCTTGCCGATGCAGGTGCTCGACATGACGACCGGCTTTCTCCTCGCCTGGGGCATCGAGACGGCGCTGCTGCGCCAGCACGCGCTCGGCGGCAGCTGGCACGTGCAGGTCTCCCTCGCCCGCACCGGCGCCTGGCTGCGCAGCCTCGGGCGCGTCGCCGACGGCTTCACCGCGCCGCGAGCCGACTTCTCCAGCCAGACGGAGGCGAGCGATTCCGGTTTCGGCCGCCTGGTCGCGCTGCGCCACGCCGCCCGCTTCTCGGCGACGCCGGCACGCTACGCACGGCCCTCCGTCCGGCCGGGAACCGACCGGCTCGCCTGGGACTGAACGAAGGTAGGCGACGCAGGCGACGCGACCGACCCGATCGACGTCTGGCCGCGCGCTGCCCGGCATGCCGCTGCATGACAGAATCGCCCGGCGTCGACCGCCCTCCGTCGGCTTCCCACCCGCACCGCCTTGAGCCTCGTCTTTCCGCACACCTTCGTGCCGTGGTTTCGCACGGTCGCGCCGCACATTCACGCGTACCACGGCAAGACCTTCGTGGTCGCGATCGCCGGCGAGCTGATCGCCGCGGGCAAGCTGCCGGCGTTCGCGCAAGACCTCGCGATCCTGCATGCGATGGGCATCCGGCTCGTGCTCGTGCACGGCTTTCGACCGCAGGTGAACGAGCAGCTGCGCTCGAAGGGACACGAGTCCCGCTACAGCCAGGGCCTGCGCATCACCGACGAAGTCGCGCTCGACAGCGCCCAGGAGGCGGCCGGGCAGCTCCGCTTCGAGATCGAGGCGGCGTTCTCGCAGGGGCTGCCGAACACGCCGATGGCCAACGCCATCGTGCGCGTCGTCTCCGGCAACTTCCTGACCGCGCAGCCGGTCGGCATCGTCGACGGCGTCGACTTCATGCACAGCGGCGTCGTGCGCAAGGTCGACGCCGGGGCGATCCGGCGGGCGATCGACATCGGCGCCCTGCTGCTGCTGTCGCCGTTCGGCTTCTCTCCTACCGGCGAGGCCTTCAACCTGACGATGGAAGACGTCGCGACGAGCACCGCGATCGCGCTGCAGGCCGACAAGCTGCTGTTCGTGACCGAGGTGCCCGGCATCCCCGAAGATCCGGCCGACGCCGAGAGCACGATCGACACCGAGCTCGCGCTGGCCGATGCCGAGCGGCTGCTCGCGGCGTTGCCGCGGCCGACGTTGCCGACCGACACCGCCTTCTACCTGCAGTACTGCATCCGCGCCTGCCGCGGCGGCGTCGAGCGCTCGCACATCCTGCCCTTCGCGGTCGACGGCGCGATCCTCATGGAGGTGTTCACGCACGACGGCATCGGCACCATGGTGGTCGACGAAAAGCTCGAGAGCCTGCGCCAGGCGACGGCCGACGACATCGGCGGCGTCCTCCAGCTGATCGAGCCGTTCGAGCGCGACGGCACCCTCGTCAAGCGCGACCGCATGGAAATCGAGCGCGACATCGCCAACTACACGGTGATCGAGCACGACGGCGTGATATTCGGCTGCGCCGCCCTGTATCCCTATCCGGAATCGCGGACGGCGGAAATGGCGGCGATGACGGTCTCGCCGCAGGTGCAGGGCCAGGGCGACGGCGAGCGGATACTCAAGCGGGTCGAGCAGCGGGCCAAGTCGATGGGGCTCGACAGTATCTTCGTCCTGACGACGCGGACGATGCACTGGTTTATCAAGCGCGGTTTCGCCGAGGTCGAGGCCGATTGGCTGCCCGAGGGGCGCAAACGAAAATACAACTGGGACCGGCGCTCGAAGGTATTCGTCAAGAAACTGGCGTGACGCGGGATTTTCTTCAACAGGATCGGGAGGTGTTTGCAACCCGATGGAGTCGGTGATGGCAAGAACCGTGCAATGTGTATATCTGAAACGCGACGCCGAGGGCATGGATTTCGCGCCCTACCCGGGAGAGTTGGGCAAGCGCATCTACGCCTCGATCAGCAAGGAAGCCTGGCAGGCCTGGATGAAGCACCAGACCATGCTGGTCAACGAAAATCGGCTTAACTTGGCCGATCAAAAAGCACGGCAGTATCTCGCCCGCCAGATGGAGAATTTCCTTTTCGGCGCCGGCGCCGAGCAACCGGCCGGTTACGTCCCGCCGACGACCTGAGCGCCAGCGCCACCGCCCGGAGCGCGAAACCGCCGCCAGTCCTAGAATCCGCCCGGGGGTTCTTACCGCCGATAACCAGACCGGAAGGGATTCATCGTGGCATCACTGAAGGAATTGCTGGCGCAAAAGGAATCCATCGAGCGCCAGATCGAGCAGACCAAGAATGACGAGCGTGGCGCCGCCGTGGCCAAGGTGCGCGAACTGATGGCCGAATATGGCCTGACCGTCGCCGACCTCGGCGGCAAGGGCACGGCCAAGACAAAATCCACTCGAAGCGGCAACAAGGTGGCAGCGAAGTATCGCAACGCCTCGACGGGCGATTCGTGGAGCGGCCGGGGGCTGCAGCCGCGTTGGCTGAAGGCGGCCCTGGCGAGCGGCCGCAAGCTCTCCGATTTCACCGTCTGACAATCGTCGGCGGCTTGCCGTTTCCCAGGCGCCGCCTCGTGTCTAATTCCAGCGGTGATCCCGCCCGCATTCGTCCATGACCTGCTCGCCCGGGTCGACATCGTCGAGGTCGTCGGCCGCTCGGTCGAGCTGAAGCGGGCCGGCGTCAACCACAAGGGCCTCTGCCCTTTCCACGGCGAGAAGACGCCGAGCTTCACGGTCAGCCCGTCGCGGCAGACGTATCACTGCTTCGGCTGCGGCGTGCACGGTAACGCCGTCGGCTTCCTGATGGAGCATCACGGCATGGGCTTCATCGACGCCGTGCGCGACCTGGCGCAGCAGACCGGGATGCAGGTGCCCGAAGACACCAGTTCGCCGGCGGAGCGCGAGCAGGCAGCGGCGCAAAGGCAGCGGCAGTCGACCCTCACCGAGGTGCTGGCCCGGGCCGCCGAGCACTACCGGCGCCAGCTCAAGGGCAGCGACCGGGCCATCGCCTACCTGAAGGGCCGCGGGTTGAGCGGCGAGATCGCCGCGCACTTCGGCCTCGGCTACGCGCCCGAAGGCTGGCGCAGCCTCGCCAGCGGCTTCGCCAGCTACGACGATCCGCTGCTCGAGGAAAGCGGCCTCGTCATCGCCTCCGGTGGCGACGACGAGGGCGACGCTGACCCGGCGACGCGCAAGCGCTACGACCGCTTCCGGGATCGCATCATGTTTCCGATCCGCTCGGTCCAGGGCGACGTCATCGGCTTCGGCGGACGGGTGCTCGACGGCGGCGAGCCGAAGTACCTCAACTCGCCGGAGACGCCGGTCTTCAGCAAGGGCCGCGAGCTCTACGGCCTGCACGAGGCGCGCGCCGCGATCCGCCAGCGCGGCTACGTTCTTGTCGTCGAGGGCTACATGGACGTCGTCGCCCTCGCCCAGTCGGGATTCGGCAACGCCGTCGCGACCCTGGGCACCGCCTGCACGGCCGAGCACGTGCAAAAGCTCGCCCGCTTCGCCGACGCCGTCGTCTTCAGCTTCGACGGCGATGCCGCCGGCCGCCGCGCGGCGGGTCGGGCGCTCGAGGCCAGCCTGCCGCACGCCACCGACACCCGGAGCTATCGCTTCCTCTTCCTGCCCCCCGAGCACGACCCCGACAGCTATGTGCGCGCCTTCGGCGCCGAGGCGTTCGACGGGCTGGTCGCCGCCGCCACGCCGCTGTCGCGGCAGATCGTCGCCGACGCCGGCGTCGACGTCGATTTCACGACCGCCGAGGGCCGGGCCCGCTTTCTCGCCAATGGCCGGCCGCTCTGGACGGCGCTTCCCGAAGGGATGCTCAAGCGACAGTTGCTCGGCGAGCTCGCCTCGCGAGCAACGCAGCCGGTCGACGAGCTCGCGGCCTCGTGGCAAGCCCGCGCGACGGCAGGCGGCCGGCCGGCGGCCACCCCGGCGCGGCGCCTTGCACCGCGGCAGGCGGCGCGCCAGGCAATGCGCCAGCCGCACGACCGCGTCGCCTGGACGCTGCTCCTCGAAAGCCGCTGGTGGGAGCAGCTGACGGCCTCCGATCACGCGCTGCTCTGCGAGCTGGAGGGCTGGCACGGCGAAGCCTTCCGTTTTCTCGACCGTGCGGCGGCCGAACACGGCGCCCTGCCCTGGGCTGCGCTTCGCGAGCGCATCGCCGAGGAGCCCTGGTCCGCGGCGGCGCTGGCCCTCGTCGACGCCGAGGATCCGGCGATCGAGCCGCTGGTCGAGGACCTGCAGCGGTCGATGGCGCAGATGCGCTCGTCGGCAGCCCGCCGCGACGCTGAACGGGTTCTCGGCCGCCTTTGACGAAAAAGCCCTTCCCGGGCGATAATTGCAGGTTGACGCATCAGTGTGACGGCAGCACCTCCGGCCCCGGCCACCCTCTGAACGAGGGTCACACCACCAGGCCCCCGTACCCGCAAGGACTGCAAATCGGTCGGCGACACGCCACCGGTCACCCTGCTCTGGCCCTTGGCACGTTCGAGTCACTGACGATTCGAACGCAGCCATGGGCCGTTTGCACGCGCCCGAAAGCCCGATCGGCCTTGATTTCCGCATGAGCGTGCGCAAGTCCGTTCGTGGGCTGTCTAGTGACAGGCCTTCATTTATTCGAGGAAACGCATGACCGCCAAGAAGACCGCTCCGTCCAAAGTCGCGAGCCCGGCCGCCAAGACCGCCAAGCCTGTCCTGGACGAGAAGAAGAAGACCGTCAAGGCGACGGCGAAGTCGGCG
Source organism: Burkholderiales bacterium (assembly GCA_038225015.1). Taxonomy (GTDB): domain Bacteria; phylum Pseudomonadota; class Gammaproteobacteria; order Burkholderiales; family Burkholderiaceae_C; genus Schlegelella_A. The sequence goes on along the minus strand of JBBRFB010000007.1, from coordinate 45,799 downwards.
CCGCCGGCTGCCAAGGGCGTGCCCGCCAAGGGCGCTGCGGCCAAGAAGGGCGCCGACAAGGCGGCCAAGGCCGACGGCTCCGACATCGACCTGTCCGAGGTCGAGGCCGACCTCGAGGGCGAGCCCGAGGTCGATATCGATACCAAGGCGAAAGCAAAGCCGTTGCGGATGAAGGTCTCGCGCGCCAAGGAGCGCGCGCTGATGCGCGAGTTCGGCCTCGACGAGACCCAGCTCACCGAAGAAGAAGTCGCCAAGCGCCGCCAGGAGCTGAAGACGCTCATCAAGATGGGCAAGACGCGCGGCTTCCTGACGCACCAGGAGATCAACGACCACCTGCCCGAAAAGCTCGTCGACCACGAGATCCTCGAGGCCATCGTCTCGATGCTCAACGACATGGGCATCGCCGTCTACGAGCAGGCGCCCGATGCGGCGACGCTGCTGATCGCGGGCGGCGGCGCGACGACGGCCACCGAGGAAGAGGCCGAGGAAGCCGCCGAAGCCGCGCTTTCCACCGTCGACTCCGAGTTCGGCCGCACCACCGACCCGGTGCGCATGTACATGCGCGAGATGGGCACGGTCGAGCTGCTGACGCGCGAGGGCGAGATCGAGATCGCCAAGCGGATCGAAGGTGGCCTGCAAGCGATGATGTTCGCGATCTCGGCCTCGCCGACGACGATCGCCGAGATCCTCACCTACGCCGACCGCATCGGCTCCGGGGAGATGAAGATCTCGGAGGCAGTCGACGGTTTCGTCTCGGTGGACGAGGCCGACGACTATGTGGCCGAGGAAGACGTCGACTTCTTCGACGAGGAGGACGACGACGACGGAAACGGCGGCTCGAAGGCGCTGACCAAGAAGCTCGAGGAGCTGAAGGCCGCGGCGCTCGTCAAGTTCGACTCGCTCCGCACGAACTTCGAGAAGATGCGGCGGGCGTTCGAGCGCGACGGCTACCAGTCGCCCTCGTACAATAAGGCGCAGCAGGCCATCAGCGCCGAGCTCATGACGATCCGCTTCACGGTGAAGACGATCGAAAAGCTCTGCGCCATCCTGCGCTCGCAGGTCGACGACGTTCGCCGCTACGAACGCGAGCTGCGCAAGATCCTGGTCGACAAGTGCGGCATGCCGCAGGACTATTTCATCAAGAACTTCCCGCCCAACCTCCTCAACCTGAAGTGGTCGGAAAAGGAAGTCGCAGCGAGCAAGCCGTACAGCGTGATCCTCGAGCGCAACCTGCCGCCGGTGCAGGAGCTGCAGAAGAAGCTCACCGAGCAGCAGGCGCGCGCCGTCGTGCCGCTCGACGATCTGAAGCGCATCAACAAGCGCATGAACGAGGGCGAGCGGTCGTCGCGCGACGCCAAGAAGGAAATGATCGAGGCCAACCTGCGCCTCGTGATCTCGATCGCCAAGAAGTACACCAACCGCGGCCTGCAGTTCCTCGACCTGATCCAGGAAGGCAACATCGGCCTGATGAAGGCGGTCGACAAGTTCGAATATCGCCGCGGCTACAAGTTCTCGACCTACGCGACCTGGTGGATCCGCCAGGCGATCACCCGCTCGATCGCCGACCAGGCGCGCACGATCCGCATCCCGGTGCACATGATCGAGACGATCAACAAGATGAACCGGCTCAGCCGCCAGCACCTGCAGGAGTTCGGCTTCGAGCCCGATGCGCCGACGCTAGCCGAGAAGATGGAGATCCCCGAAGACAAGATCCGAAAGATCATGAAGATCGCCAAGGAGCCGATCTCCATGGAGACGCCGATTGGCGATGACGACGACTCGCATCTGGGTGACTTCATCGAGGACACCAACAACACGGCGCCGATCGAGGCGGCGATGCAAGCGGGCCTGCGCGACGTGGTCAAGGACATCCTCGACTCGCTGACGCCGCGCGAGGCCAAGGTACTGCGCATGCGCTTCGGAATCGAGATGAGCACCGACCACACGCTGGAGGAAGTCGGCAAGCAGTTCGACGTCACCCGCGAGCGGATTCGCCAGATCGAGGCCAAGGCGATCCGAAAGCTCAAGCATCCGAGCCGTTCCGACAAGCTGTGGACGTATCTCGACACGCTCTGACGTCAGCCGCCCGCCACAAGGGGCCGCGCCGCGAGGCGTGGCCCTTTTTTATCGGGCGTAGCGAGATAAACTGCGCCTCGATGGGCCGCAAGCGACACCCCGAATGACCGACGTCTACGAGCGGACAGTGCTGTTCGCCGACCTGCGCGGCAGCACCTCGATGTACGAGACGCTCGGCAACACCGACGCGACGGCGGTCGTCACGCAGAGCGTGGCATCGCTCGCACGCATCGTCGAAGCGCACGGTGGCACCGTCGTGAAGACGCTCGGCGACGGCCTGATGGCCGTTTTCCCCGCCCCGTCGGCCGGAGTGGCGGCGGCCGACGACATGCACGACGCGATGGTCCGGGCCAGCGTGCCGCCGGATCCTGCCGTCGAAGAGACCGGGCCGCCGCGGGTACCGATGAAGCTGCAGGTGGGCCTGGCCCACGGCGAGCTGGTCGAGATGTCGGGCGATGTCTTCGGCGACGCCGTGAACGTGGCCGCGAGGCTGCTCGACCACGCTGGCGACAACGAGACCCTGGCGACGCAAGGCATCGTCGAGCGGCTTGAAGACTGGGAGCGAGGCCGCTTTCGCGATCTCGACCGGATGCAGCTGCGCGGCCGCCTGGAGCCCGTGCATGTGCATCTGCTCGAGGCCGTTCGCCGCTTCGGCGACACCGCTGCCACCGCTTTCGGCGACATGGCGCCGGCCTCGACGGAGCCCGAAGGCATCCGCCTGGTCTGGCTCGATCTCAATCGCATCTACGCCGGCGCCAGCCTGCCGGTGATCCTCGGACGAAGCCCGCAGGCGACCTACATCATCGACGACAACCGCGTCTCGAGGTCGCACGCCCGGATCGACTGGCATGGCGGCACCTTCCAACTCGTCGACCTGAGCTACAACGGCACCTACGTCCGCTTCGACAACGACCCGGAGATCATCAGCCTGCGCCGCGGCGCCTGCACCCTGCACGGCAGCGGCGTCATCGGCCTGGGCACGCCGCCGACCGAGCCGATCTCGCCCTGCGTCCGCTTCGAGGTCATGAAATTCGCCGACACCCAGCGCCAGGCACCGTTTGAGTTCGGCCTGAAGGGCTAGTGCACAACGCCCGCCTGCTCCGACGGCGATCCCTTCCGCGAGGCGGGACGGCCACCGTGCCGCACAACGGGCCGTGATGCGCTTCGCCCGCGAGCCGACCCATGCCCACGGTGTGGCGCCGAAGACCGCCGTCCTGCTCTGCAACCTCGGCACCCCCGAGGCGCCGACGCCGACCGCGGTGCGACGCTACCTGGCCGAGTTCCTGAGCGACCCGCGCGTGGTCGAGATCCCGCGATTCGTCTGGCTGCCGATCCTGCACGGCATCGTCCTGCGCCTCAGGCCGGCCCGCTCGGCGCGCAAATACGCGTCGATCTGGCGCCCCGACGGCTCGCCGCTCAAGGCCTGGACCGAGAAGCAGGCGCTCCTCCTCGAAGGCTACCTGGGCGAGCGCGGCCACCGTGTCGTCGTGCGCCCGGCGATGCGCTACGGTCAGCCGTCGATCGCCTCGACGCTCGACGCCTTGAAGGCCCTGGGCGCCGATCGCGTGCTCGTCCTGCCGCTCTATCCGCAGTACGCCGCCTCGACCACCGCCAGCCTCGGCGACGCCGTCGGCGCCTGGGCGGCGCGAACGCGCAACCTGCCCGAGCTTCGCTTCGTCCGCAACTACCACGACGACCCGGCCTACATCGGCGCTCTGGCGAGGCGACTGAACGACCACTGGATGATGCACGGCCGTCCCGACCGCCTGGTGCTCAGCTTCCACGGCCTGCCCCGGCGATCGCTCGAGCTCGGCGACCCGTACCACTGCGAATGCCTGGCCACGGCGCGGCTCCTCGCGACCCGGCTCAAGCTGCGCGACGATTTCGTCCGGGTCACATTCCAGAGCCGGTTCGGCAAGGCGGCGTGGCTGCAGCCGTACACGGCGGCGACGCTGGTCGAGCTGGCGCGATCGGGCATAGGGCGGGTCGACGTCTTCTGCCCCGGCTTCGCCGCCGACTGCCTCGAGACACTCGAGGAAATCGACCAGGAGGCGCGGGCGACGTTCCTCGGCGCCGGCGGCAAGGAGTTCGGCCACGTCGCCTGCCTCAACGATTCGCCCGAATGGATCGCTGCCCTGGCCGAGATCGCCATCCGCCACCTTCAGGGCTGGAACACCTCCGGCGCGCCGCCCGACGCGCAGGCGCTCGAGTTGCAGCGCAGGCGAGCGCTGGCGGCGGGCGCCACGGCATGACGCTTGCCAAACTCCCCGCGTGCCGGCGCCGGGATTGACGCTCGCCGGCGCTCGTGTCCCGCGCCGTGGGTACGCAAGTGGGGTTCGAACCATTGCGGGAATCCACCCGCGGCGTGATATTGGCGCACGCCGCTCGTGGCGACTGAACCGCACCACCACGAGAGGCCCTTCCCTTCCAAACCGAGAGTCACACGACATGAGACAAGCCAGCAAGATCGCGATCGGACTCGGTGCCCTGCTCGCCGCCTTCCAGATTTCCGCGCAGGTGCCGGCCGGCTACCCGGCGGCCTACGGCGACACGATCGCCGCCGCCAAGAAGGAAGGCAAGGTCGTCATCTACAGCACCACCGACACCAAGTCGGCCGAGCCGCTTCTGAAGGACTTCCAGGTGCTCTACCCCGGCATCTCGGTCGAGTACAACGACATGAACTCGACCGAGATCTACAACCGCTTCATCAGCGAGCGGGCGGCCAACGCGGGCTCTGCCGACGTGCTCTGGAGCTCGGCGATGGACCTGCAGATGAAGCTGGTCAGCGACGGCGGCGCGATGACCTATGCGTCACCCGAGATCGGCCAGGTGCCGGCCTGGGCGGTGTGGAAGAACGAGGCCTTCGGAACGACCTACGAGCCGATCGCCATCGTCTACAACAAGCGGCTCCTGACCGGCGATGAAATCCCGCAGAGCCACGCCGACATGGCGCGCGTGCTGACCCAGAAGCAGGACAAGCTGAAGGGCAAGGTCACGACCTACGACATCGAGAAGTCCGGCGTCGGCTTCATGCTGATCACCCAGGACAGCAAGAACAACCCGGCCTTCTGGGACTTCGCCAAGGCACTCGGCGCCGCCAGCCCGCGCTTCCAGTCGAGCTCGGGCACGATGATGGAGCGCATCAGTTCTGGCGAGAACCTGCTCGGCTACAACATCTTCGCCTCCTACGCCGTGCTGCGGGCCAAGAAGGACCCGAGCATCGGCCTCGTCATCCCGAAGGACTACGCGCTGATCATGTCGCGCGTCATGTTCGTGTCGAAGACGGCAAAGAACCCCAATGCCGCCAAGCTCTGGCTCGACTACGTGCTGTCAAAGCGCGGCCAGACGATCATCGCCAACGCTGCCGAGCTCGGCTCGATCCGCCCCGACGTCGAGGGCGAGATGACGGCTGCCGGCCTGGCCAGGAAGATCGGCAACGTCGCCAAGCCGATTCCGGTCAGCACCGATCTGCTCGGCTTCCTCGACCAGACCAAGCGGCTCGACTTCATCAAGCAGTGGCAGCAGGCGATCAAGGGCACCAAGTAAGTGCCGGCGATGCGGGCGTCGCTGCCGCGGGCCGCCGTCATCTCGGTGACGGCGCTCGCGGTCTTTCTCCCGCTCGGCCTGATCTTCTACCAGAGCCTGCTCAACGCGCCGTTCTTCATGCCCGAAAAGGCGCTCGGGCTCGGCGCCTTTCGCTTCATCTTCGCCGACAGCGACTTCTGGGACGCCCTCAAGAACTCGCTGGTCATCGCCGGCGCGATGGCCCTGATCGCGGTGCCGCTCGGCGGCATCCTCGCCTTCCTGATGGTGCGCACCGACCTGCCGGGCCGCGGCTGGATCGAGCCGCTGCTGCTGATCCCGGTCTTCGTCTCGCCGATGGTGCTGGCGTTCGGCTACGTCGTCTCCGCCGGCCCGGTGGGCTTCTATTCGGTCTGGGCCAAGGAACTCTTCGGCGTCGTCCCCTGGAATGTCTATTCGCTCACCGGCATTGCCATCATCGCCGGCCTGACGCACGTGCCGCACGTCTACCTCTATTCGTCGTCGGCCCTGAAAAGCCTGGGCTCCGACGTCGAGGAGGCCGCGCGCATGGCCGGGTCGAGCCCGTTCCAGGTGGCGCGCGACGTCAGCCTGCCGATGGTGACACCCTCGCTGCTCTTTTCGGGCGTGCTCGTCTTCTTCCTCGGCTTCGAGATCTTCGGCCTGCCGCTCGTCCTCGGCGACCCCGAAGGGCACCTCGTGCTCGCCACCTATCTCTACAAGCTCACCAACAAGCTGGGCACGCCGTCGTACCACCTGATGGCGGCCGTGGCGGTCTGCATCGTCGCGATCACCTTCCCGCTCGTCATGCTGCAGCGCTTCCTGCTGAAGAACGCTGGCAAGTACGTCACCGTGCGCGGCAAGGCGGGCCGGCAGCGGCCGCTGCCGCTCGGCTCGTGGCGATGGGTCGCGGCCGTCATCCTGGTGCTCTGGCTCTTCACCACCGTCGTGGTGCCGCTCACCGGCATCGCCCTGCGCGCCCTCGTCACCCACTGGGGCGAGGGCGTGCGCCTGAGCGAAGTCCTCACCCTCGACCACTTCCGCGACGTCTTCCAGCAGCCGACACTGGTGCGCGGCATCGTCAACACGGTGCTGATCGGCGTCATCGGCGGCGCCCTCGCGGTCGCCTGCTACACCGCGATCGGCCTGGCGACGCACCGAAAGGCCGACGGCTGGTCGCGCTTCGTCGACTACGTCGTGCTCGTGCCGAGGGCGGTGCCGGGCCTGCTCGCCGGCCTCGCCTTCCTCTGGGTGTTCCTCTTCTTTCCGCCGCTGGCGCCCTTGCGATCGACGATCTTCAGCCTCTGGCTGGCCTACACGGTCGTCTGGCTCGCCTACGGCATGCGGCTGGTCTCGAGCTCGCTGCTGCAGGTGGGGCCGGAGCTCGAGGAGGCGGCGCGCAGCGCCGGGGCGAGCCGGGGCCAGGTGAGCCGCCACGTCACACTGCCCCTCATCCGCTACGGCCTGCTCGCCAGCTGGCTGCTCGTCTTCATGATCTTCGAACGCGAGTATTCGACCGGCGTCTATCTGCTCGGGCCCGGCACCGAGGTCATCGGCTCGTTGCTGGTCTCGTTGTGGGCCACCGGGGCTGCCGAGACGGTCGCCGCGCTCTCGTTCATCAACGTGCTGCTCGTGGCCGTCGGCCTGACCGTGGCGCTGCGCTTCGGAGTGAATCTGCATGACTGACGCCGCTCGCAACTCGCCCGCCGACGCCGCCAGCAAGCTGAGTGTCGACGACCTGCACCTGTCCTACGGCGACAACCCGATCCTGAAGGGCGTCTCGATGCAGCTCGCGCAGGGCGAGGTCGTCTCGCTCCTCGGGCCGTCGGGCAGCGGCAAGACGACGCTGCTGCGCGCGGTGGCCGGCCTCGAGGTGCCCCATCGCGGCTCGATCCGCATCGAAGGCCGGCCGGTGTTCGATGCCACCGCGAAGACCGAAGTGCCGGCCGAAAAGCGCAACCTCGGCCTCGTGTTCCAGTCGTACGCCCTGTGGCCGCACCGCACCGTGTTCGACAACGTCGCCTACGGCCTGAAGCTGCGCAAGGTCTCGGGCGGCGAGGCGCGCGAGCGCGTCGGCTCGGCGCTTGCCAACCTCGGCCTCGGCCACCTCGGCGATCGATTTCCGCACCAGTTGTCGGGCGGCCAGCAGCAGCGCGTGGCGATCGCCCGCGCCCTCGTCTACAACCCGCCGGTGATCCTGATGGACGAGCCGCTGTCGAACCTCGACGCCAAGCTGCGCGAAGAGGCCCGCGCCTGGCTGCGCGAGCTGATCCTGAAGATGCAGCTGTCGGCCCTGGTCGTCACCCACGACCAGAACGAGGCGATGGCGATGTCGGACCGGATCCTGCTTCTGAACGACGGTGTCATCGAGCAGCAGGGTGCGCCGCAGGCCCTCTACGGCCACCCCGACACGCTCTTCGTCGCCGATTTCATGGGCAGCAACAACCGGATCGAGGGCCAGGTCGTCGAGCGCCGCGGCAGCGCTGCCCTGCTGGCGGGCGACGGCTGGCGGCTCTGGGGCGAGGCCCGGGGCGTGGCCGCGCCGGGCGGCGACCGCGGAACCGGCATGGTCCGCCTCGAAGGCGTCCGCATCGCCGCCGGCGAGGGCGAGAACACGGTCCGCCTGCCGCTCGTCACCTCGATGTTCCTCGGCGACCGCTGGGAGTACCTGTTCCACCGCAGCGACCTTCGCCTGCGCGCTTACGGGCCGGTGGCCCTGCCGCCGGGCGATCAGTGGCTCGAGATTCCGAAGGACCGGCTCTGGATCTTCTGACTCGCCGCCCGCAGCCGAGGCGAGGCCACGCATCGCCGCCCTCCCGACCGCCGGGTCGGCGCTGATCGAGAGATGGTCGGCACCCGGCTCGACAAGTGGCTCTGGGCGGCCCGCTTCTTCAAGACGCGGGCACTGGCGGCCGAGGCCGTCGGCCAGGGCCGGATCGCCGTCAACGGTCAGCCGGCCAAGCCGGCCCGCGAGGTGCGCCTCGGCGACCGGATCGAGTTGCGCCAGCCCGGCCCGCCGCGCGTCGTCGTCGTCGAGGGCCTGGCCACAGTGCGCGGCCCGGCGCCGGCGGCCCGGCTCCTCTACGCCGAGGACGCCGACAGCCTGGCCGCCCGCGAGGCCTTCCAGCAGGCCCGTCGCCTCGCGCCGGAGCCGGCGACGGCGCTCGAGCATGGCCGGCCGACCAAGCGCGACCGGCGCCAGCTCGCCGACTGGAACCGCTGGAGCGCCTCCATCGAGCCCGAGTGAGGCCCACTTCGAACCAATAGCCTCTTGAAACGCAGGGGAACCGCCTTAACTGGGTGGGATGGAACGAAACGACCCCGCGAACGACCCGAACGCCGCGCAGCCGGCGCCGGCCGCCCCCGACGTTGCGGGCGATGTCGCCGCCCGGTCGCCGACGGGCATGGCAACCGCGGCCGGCGACCTCGAGGCCCGCCACGCCGAGCTCTCCGATGCCTTCCTCCGCGCCAAGGCCGAAGCCGAGAACACCCGCCGTCGCGCCGAGGAAGAGATTGCCAAGGCCCGCAAGTACGCCGTCGAGGATTTCGCCGACAGCCTGTTGCCGGTCAAAGACAGCCTGGAGGCCGCCATCGCCATCCCCGCCGCGACCCCGGAGCAACTGCTCGAAGGCGTGCACGCGACGCTGCGCCAATTGAGCGCGGCCCTCGAGCGCAACAAGGTCATCGAGATCAATCCGCCGGCGGCATCGAAGTTCGACCCGCACCAGCACCAGGCCATCAGCGTCGTGCCGGCGGCGCAGGAGCCGAACACGGTGGTGGCGGTCCTGCAGAAGGGCTACCTGATCGCCGATCGGGTGCTGCGCCCGGCCCTCGTCACGGTGAGCGCTGCCGGCTGACAGCGCGGCTTGAAAACAACGTAGTCAACCGCACCTCGAACCCATCCGAATTCATTCCCTGGAGAAGAACATGGCAAAGATCATCGGCATCGACTTGGGCACCACCAATTCGTGCGTCGCGATCATGGAAGGCAACACCACCAAGGTGATCGAGAACAGCGAAGGCGCCCGCACGACGCCTTCGATCATCGCCTACCAGGACGGCGGCGAGATCCTCGTCGGCGCCTCGGCAAAGAGGCAGGCCGTCACCAACCCGAAGAACACGATCTACGCCGTCAAGCGCCTGATCGGCCGCAAGTTCGCCGAGAAGGAAGTGCAGAAGGACATCGACCTGATGCCCTTCAAGATCGTGGCCGCCGACAACGGCGACGCCTGGGTCGAGGTGCGCGGCGACAAGCTCGCGCCGCAGCAGATCTCGGCCGAGATCCTGCGCAAGATGAAGAAGACCGCCGAGGACTACCTCGGCGAGAAGGTGACCGAAGCCGTCATCACGGTGCCGGCCTATTTCAACGACTCGCAACGCCAGGCCACCAAGGACGCCGGCCGCATCGCCGGCCTCGACGTCAAGCGCATCATCAACGAGCCCACCGCGGCAGCACTCGCCTTCGGCCTCGACAAGACGCACAAGGGCGACCGCAAGATCGCCGTGTACGACCTCGGCGGCGGCACGTTCGACGTCTCCATCATCGAGATTGCCGACGTCGAGGGCGAAAAGCAGTTCGAGGTGCTCTCGACCAACGGCGACACCTTCCTCGGCGGGGAAGACTTCGACCAGCGCATCATCGACTACATCATTGCCGAGTTCAAGAAGGACCAGGGCGTCGATCTCTCAAAGGATGTGCTCGCGCTGCAGCGCCTGAAGGAAGCCGCCGAGAAGGCGAAGATCGAGCTCTCGAGCAACACCCAGACCGACATCAACCTGCCCTACGTCACGGCCGATGCCTCGGGCCCGAAGCACCTCAACATCAAGCTGACGCGGGCCAAGCTCGAGGCGCTGGTCGAGGACCTCATCGAGCGCACGATCGCGCCCTGCCGCACGGCCATCAAGGACGCCGGCGTGCAGACCAGCCAGATCGACGACGTCATCCTGGTCGGCGGCATGACCCGCATGCCCAAGGTGCAGGACAAGGTGAAGGAATTCTTCGGCAAGGAGCCGAGGAAGGACGTCAACCCCGACGAGGCCGTCGCCGTGGGCGCCGCCATCCAGGGCCAGGTGCTCACCGGCGACCGCAAGGACGTGCTGCTGCTCGACTTCACCCCGCTGTCGCTCGGCATCGAGACGCTCGGCGGCGTGATGACGAAGATGATCCACAAGAACACGACCATCCCGACCAAGCACGCCCAGGTGTACTCGACGGCCGACGACAACCAGCCGGCGGTGACGATCAAGGTCTACCAGGGCGAGCGCGAGATGGCGTCGGGCAACAAGTCGCTCGGCGAGTTCAACCTCGAGGGCATCGCCCCGGCAGCGCGTGGCATGCCGCAGATCGAGGTCACGTTCGATATCGACGCCAACGGCATCCTGCACGTCACCGCGAAGGACAAGGCGACCGGCAAGGAGAACAAGATCACCATCAAGGCGAACTCGGGTCTCACCGAGGCCGAGATCCAGCAGATGGTGAAGGACGCGGAGATGAACGCCGCCGACGACAAGAAGAAGCTAGAGGTCGTCCAGGCCCGCAACGCCGCCGATGCCATGGTGCACAGCGTGAAGAAGAGTCTCTCCGAACACGGTGACAAGCTCGACGCCGGCGAGAAGGAGAAGATCGAGACGGCGCTGAAGGAGGCCGAGGAGTCGCTGAAGTCGGATGACAAGGCGACCATCGAGGCCAAGACCGAAGCGCTGATGTCGGCCAGCCAGAAGCTCGGCGAGAAGGTGTATGCCGATGCCCAGGCCGCGCAGCAAGGCGCCGCGGGTGCGCAGGAAGGCACATCCGCGCCGCAGCCCGAGGCGCGCCCGGCGGCGGCCGAAGACGACAATGTCGTCGACGCCGAGTTCAAGGAAGTCAAGAAGGGCTGAAGCCCTCGCCTCGACCGGCCGGCCGGTCTGCGACAGGTGTCGCGGGCCGGGCCGGCTTCGGTGTTTCAAGGGAGCGCCGCCGGCGTTGGGAGCCTGAAGAGATGAGAGCATGACCAAGCGCGACTACTACGAGGTGCTGGGCGTCGCGAAGAACGCGGCGGACGAGGACGTCAAGAAGGCTTATCGCAAGCTGGCGATGAAGCACCACCCCGACCGCAATCAGGGTTCCGCAGGGAAGTCGGAGGAGCAGTTCAAGGAGGCGAAGGAAGCCTACGAAATGCTCTCCGACCCGCAGAAGCGCGCGGCATACGACCAGTACGGCCACGCCGGCGTCGACGCCAGCATGGGCCGTGGCGCCGAAGGATTCGGCGGCTTCGCCGAGGCCTTCGGCGACATCTTCGGCGACATCTTCGGCAACGGCCGCGGCCGCCCCGGCGGCGGCGGCGCCCAGGTGTACCGCGGCAGCGACCTCAGCTACGCGATGGAGATCACGCTCGAGGAAGCCGCACACGGCAAGGAGACGCAGATCCGCATTCCCTCGTGGGAAACCTGCGAGACGTGCAAGGGCAACGGCGCCAAGCCGGGCACCAGCCCGATCAGCTGCACGACCTGCCACGGCGCCGGCACGGTGCAGATGCGCCAGGGCTTTTTCAGCATCCAGCAGACCTGCCCGACCTGCCACGGCACCGGCAAGATCATCCCCGAGCCGTGCGTCACCTGCCACGGCCAGGGTCGGATCAAGAAGAACAAGACGCTCGAGGTGAAGATTCCGGCCGGGATCAACGAGGGCATGCGCATCCGCTCGAGCGGCAACGGCGAGCCGGGGCCGAACAACGGACCGAACGGCGATCTCTACATCGAGATCCGGATCAAGCCGCACGACATCTTCGAGCGCGACGGCGACGACCTGCACTGCACCGTGCCCGTGACGATGACCAGCGCCGCGCTCGGCGCCACGATCGAGGTGCCGACGCTGGGCGGCAAGGCCGAGATCGACCTCCCCGACGGCACCCAGCATGGCAAGACCTTCCGCCTGCGCGGCAAGGGCATTCGCGGCGTGCGCTCGAGCTACCCGGGCGACCTGTATTGCCACGTCAGCGTCGAAACGCCCGTGAAGCTGACGGAGCACCAGCGAAAGCTCCTGAAGGAACTCGACGAGTCGCTGCAGACTGCCGGCGACCGACATTCGCCCGGCGCCAAGACCTGGAGCGATCGGGTCAAGGACCTCTTCAAGGTGTGAACGCCGCCGGCGCGACAATGACGCCGTGTCCGCCGGTGCCGATTCCCTCCGATCGATCTTCTTCGCGCTCGGCGCGAACCTGCTCATCGCGATCGCCAAGACGGGCGGCGCCGTGTTCACCGGATCGGCCTCGCTGCTCGCCGAGGCCATCCATTCCTACGCCGACTGCGCCAACCAGGTCCTGCTGATCTGGGGCCTGCGCGAGGGCCGGCGTCCGGCCGACGCCGAGCACCCGCTCGGCTACGGCAAGGCGATCTATTTCTGGAGCTTCATCGTTGCGCTCATGCTGTTCAGCATGGGCGGCCTGTTCTCGATCTACGAGGGCGTGCACAAGCTCGCCGAGCCGGCGCCGATCGCGAATGCCTGGGTGGCCGTCGCCATCCTCTGCTTCGGCATCGTCGCCGAGAGCGTGTCGCTCTGGGGGTGCCTGCGCGAAGTGAACAAGGAGCGCGGCGAGCAGAGCTTGTGGCAATGGTTCAGGCGCTCCCGTCAAAGCGAGCTGCTGGTCGTCTTCGCCGAAGACATCGCGGCGCTGTGCGGCCTTTCCTGCGCCCTCGTCTTCATCGCGCTGGCAATGGCGACCGGCGAGCCGGCCTGGGACGCGGTGGGCTCGATCTGCATCGGCGTGCTGCTGGTCGGCGTCGCTGTCCTGGTCGGCATCGAGGTGAAGTCGCTGCTCATCGGCCAGGGTGTCGAACCGGAGGAGCTCGCGCGCATGCGCCGGCATCTCGAGGCCGAGCCCGATGTCGACGTCTTGTTCCAGCTGCTGACCCAGCAGCTCGGCACCGACGCGATGGTCGCGGTGAAGGCGCGCATGCGCGAGGCGCCGTCGGCCACAGCACTGATCGAGCGCATCAACGCGATCGAGAAGCGCTTTCGCACCGCCTTTCCCGATGTGCGCTGGCTCTTCTTCGAGCCCGACGTGACCGACTGACCGCGCCGGGTGGCGCGATCAGGCGAACAGGTCGGCCTGTCCGTCTGTCCGAGGGGCGAGGGGCTTCCTGAAGCGGTTGATGTCGAGATCGAAACGCGCGGCGTCGAGCCCGAATCGCGCCTTTGCTTTTGCCAGCCGCTGCGCGATGAGCCGCGCCCAGACGCCCTCTCCGCCCATGCGCGTGGCAAAGCTGGCGTCGTAGTCCTTGCCGCCGCGCATCTCGCGCACGCGCGCCATCACCCGTGCCGCGCGGTCGGGAAAGTGCTGCTCGAGCCAGCGCTGGAAGATCGGATTCACTTCCCATGGAAGCCTGAGCACGATCCCGAACGCCGAGCGGGCGCCCGCCGCCGCCGCGGCCTCCAGGATGCGCTCGATCTCGGGCTCGTTGATGAAGGGAATGATCGGCGACACGCTGACACCGACCGGAACACCCGCCTTCGCCAGTGCCTCGATCGTCTTCAGGCGACGGTACGGAGCCGCGGCGCGGGGCTCGAGAATGCGCGCGAGCGCCGGATCGAGCGACGTTACCGAAACGTAGATGGCGACGAGGCCCTGGGCCGCCATCGGCGCCACGAGATCGAGGTCGCGCTCGATGCCCGACGACTTCGTGACCAGCGAGAACGGATGCCCGCACTGCGCCAGCACTTCGATGACGGCGCGCGTGATGCCGAGCTTGCGCTCGACCGGCTGATAGGCATCGGTGGCCGAGCCGATGTTGATCGGCGTCGGCTCGTAGGCGCGCGCCGCGAGGGCCTCGCGCAGCCGCTCGGCGGCGTTCACCTTGGCAACGATCTTCGTCTCGAAGTCGAGGCCGGGCGACAGGTCGAGGTAGCTGTGGGTCGGCCGTGCGAAGCAGTAGACGCAGCCGTGTTCGCAGCCGCGATAGGGATTGATCGAGAGGTCGAAGGAAAGGTCGGGGGAGTCATTGGCGGCGAGGATCGTCTTGACGCGCTGCTCGATCACGGTCGTCTCGGGCGCGAGCCGCTCCTCGCTCGACGACTGCTCGAGCGTCCCCCAGCCATCGTCGTAGCTCTCGCTGTCGCGGCGCGAGTAGCGCGGCTCGATGGCCCAGACCGTGCCTCGCCCCTTGACCGGCAGCACGGCGCCGGACTCGGGCCGCGGCGCTTCGTCCGCGGACAGGCGGCGTCCGCGGAAAGGCGACGATGTGCTGTACATAACCACAGTGTATTGTCATCGTCGACTGCCGCACGACACCCCTTGAACGAGGGGGCGTGATTGCGGGCCGCATCACCGAGGTGCAGACTTACGGCCAACAACAACGGAGACTCAGATGGGCATCAAACTGGCTATCCCGGCACTCGCACTCGGCCTGGCCGCCGCCGCACTTCCGGCACAGGCTGCCCTGACCTTCGGCGAATTCGTCAGCACCACCGATCTCACCACGGTCCTCGGCAACCACGACACCATTGGGTTCAGCTACGCGGGCGACAAGTTCGTCGGCTCGGTCTACTTCGGCGCCAACAACAACCAGCTCTACTCCACGGATCTCTCGGGCGGCAGCGTGCAGAAGTTCGGCGCGCCGATACCGGGCTTTACGGGCGAGGTCTATGTCAGCGCTTCGCTCGGGATCGGTGGCTTCGGTCCGCGCGACGTCTTTGCCGGCGCCGAATCGGGCGGCAATGTCTATCGCATCGCGCACGACGGCTCGTCGACGACGCTGTTCGCCAGCGGGCTGGTCGGCGGGGTGCGAAGCATCGCCTTCGACCCCTATGGGCTGTACGGCAATCAGATGATCGTCGCGACCCAGTTGGGCAACATCTACACCGTGAGCAACAGCGGTGTGGCCAGCCTTCTCACCAGCGTCGGCCAGGACGCTGAAGGCCTGAGCTTCGCACCGCAGTCCTTCGGCCCCTACGGAACGGGCACGTTGTTCGTCGCCTCGGAAGGCAGCGGCGTCTTGCGTGCGATCGCTCCCAACGGACTCGCCACCACCGCCGTCACCGGACTGCCTGGCGCCGAGATGGTGAGCTTCGTCCCGCTGAATCTCGGCAGCAGCGGCAGCCCGGTGGAAGGCTTCTACGCTGCGGCGTATCCGAACAATATCCAGAAGGCCGACGCATCGCAGTTCACTTCGTTCCTCGGCGATGCCGTCGTCACGAGCGAGACCGGCCACCAAGTCTGGCAGGTGCACTACAACACGACGACAAGCCTGTTCGAGGTCACGACGATCGGAACGTTTCCGGCGCAACCGGAAGATGGCATCTTCGTGACCGCCGACCTGATCCGCCCACCGGTTCCGGAGCCGGAAACCTACGCACTCATGCTCGCGGGACTCGGCGCGCTGGGCTTCGTCTCGCGTCGCCGGCAGTCGGCGCGCAAGTAGGGGCAGCTTTGGGTGCTCTTGCATGCATCGAGCGGGTGTGCCTGATACCTTGACAGCGGCCGCCGTTGTTTCGCTTCATACGTAGAGCGGTTTCAGCGTTTTTCGGCGAAGCGGAAGGCCTCTCCACACCGGGCGAACAACCTGGCAGGCCTTTGAACTGCGCACCTCGGCTTCCAGCGCGACGACGCGGCGGCCGCACGCCGCCACAAGCCGTCCGCGCGGCCGCGGCCCTGCTGGCGACGGCCGCCCTGTGCGGATGCGCTTCGAGCACCACCCCGGGCGCCGTCGGCGTCTGGCGTCCACAGCTGCTGACAGCCGATGCCGACGTCGTCGCCGCTGGTCTTGCCGACCGGCGTCCGGCCTTGTCGGGCCGAGCGCTGCGGGCCGGCGGCCTCGACCCCGATTCGGCGCTGACGCAGCGCGTGCGCGCGGTGGCCATGCGCCTGGTCGGCGAGGTCGGCGCGTTCCGGTCCGACGCGACGCGCTGGCCGTGGCGGTTCGACGTGATCGACACCGACGCGCTCGACGCCTTTTCGACGCCGAGCGGCCGGATCGGGATCTCCACCGGGCTGGTGCGCCGGCTCGCGTTGAGCGATGCAGAGCTTGCGACGGTGCTCGGCCATGAGATCGCCCACGTCTTGCGTGAGCACGTGCGCGAGCAGGCATCGCAGGAGGAGATCTCGAGCGCCGTGGTCCACGCGATCGCGGTGTTCGGCGGCCGCGGCGCCGCCTTGCAGAGCGCTGTGGCCGATGCCGGCTCGCACTATCTCGTCGCGCTGCCGTTCTCGAGGCACATGGAGTCGGAGGCCGATCTCATCGGCCTCGAGCTGATGGCGCGCGCAGGCTACGACCCGCGGCTGGCGGGTGGCGTCTGGCAGAAGCTGATGGCGCTGGCGCCGGGCGGTCGCCCCGCCGGCTTGCTGAGCACGCACCCCGGCGATGCGCAGCGCATCGCTGACCTCGAGGCCGCCGTGCCGAAGGTGATGGCCTTGTACGAGGCGCGTGCCGACGCGCAGGCGCTTTCGCCATCGACGCGTGACGATGCGGCGGCGTCAGGGACGCGGCCGCCCGTGGCGGCGGCAGCGGTCGTCATCGGACCGGACTCCTGGCAGGTCGAGCGGATGGCGCGCTCCGCCGCCTGCCATCCGCAGCCGGTGGCGGCGCTGGTCGACCGCGGGCCCGGCTTCGGGATCTACTCCGTCGGCTGCAGCAACGGCGAGGCGGCGACGTTCCGCTGCGAATTCGGCACCTGCCGCGCCGTTCGGTAGGCGGGTGGTGCGGCGGCTGAAGGCGGGCGGCCCGGAAGGCGACCTGCCGGGCTCACCACGCGCCAGCGGTTGGCCGCACGCGACCGGTCGCTTTGGCTCGACGCGTGTCGAGCGGTCGAGATTGTCGTTCACGCCCCACGCCTTTCCACGCCCGCCTCGCGTTTCCGATGATCCCTTTTCCCGACCATTTGCGTCTCTGCTGACATGCTGCGCGCACCGACGCGGCGCGAGGGGCCTCCATGCCGTCTATCGCCCCATTTGAATGTCAAGCCGCTGATCCGCAAGACTCGACTTCAGCGACGACGTGCTTAGCCTCCTGCTCAACTTGCCATTGGAGTCCTCGACCTGGAACACAGCGCCGTTCAACGGCCTGGTCTTCGACGTCACTGCGGGCGGCCCTTTGTCGTTTGCCGCCTACTCCATCGACCCGGCGACGACCATGACTGGATTCACCGCGCCTCGCGTCGGACTGGGCGCGAACCAGCTGACGATCGACTGGAACGGCCTGACGTACGTCGACGGCACCAAGGTCGTCGTCGATTTCACCGCAGCCCCGATCCCAGAGCCGGAGACGTACGCGATGCTTGCGCTCGGCCTAGGCATGTTCGGCGCTGTCGGCGCGGCCCGGAGACGTCGCGCGGCCTGAAGCTCGTCATTCCCGCCATTTCCCATCGGCGGCTCGGGCTTCAGCGCAGTGGCGCTGTCTCGAGGCGCCGATCATTCGCCTGGTTGGTGAAGGCCTCGACGCTACGGGGCCGTCGTCGGTCATGTTTGCGATCGCACAGCTTGACCCCGCGCTCATCGGCGATGGCCTTCAGATGCGGCTGATCGCGATCCTCATCGAACCAGACGGCGCCGACCACTGTCGTACCCCGGTTTTACACATTTCCTGGGTATTGGGTCCCTGCCGATTGCGTCGCAGCGCGCGCGCGAAACTCGACTTCGCGCAGTGGACGGCACCCAGGTTCGCAACGTGCGCAAGCTCGAGTTCCAAGTCGGCGACAAGGGCGTCGCGAGGGTGCTCGTCGAACTGCACGACAGAGGCCTGCTGGACCCGGGTCTCGTGGTCGTCGGCACGCTCAACTACATGGCCTGGCTGAACGAGTTGGGCGCTAGAGCCGTCTCCGCGAGGACGCAGGACATCGACCTCGCCGCGCGCCAGCGCTTGAAGCTTGCAGCGCCGCAGTCATTTCTGGAGACGATGCAGGCGACGCGGCTCGGTTTTGCGCCGGTACCGGGGATGCCAAACGACGAACCGCCCACCTCGGTCAAGCTCAAGGGGCGTGACAGGCTGCGAGTCAACGTCCTGACGCACGGCAAGCGCATCGGTCAGTCAGTGCCGGTGGCGCCGTTGATGTGGCATGCCCAGACCGTTCCACACTACGACTATCTGCTCGACCAACCACGGCAGGCGGCGGTGCTCGCCGGCGGACACCGCGTCCCGGTGCTGCTGCCGCGACCGGAGCGCCTTGCCTGGCACAAGCTTTACGCAAGCGCATCACGCCAGAGCTTTCCGGAGAAGGCCGAAAAGGATCTGCTTCAGGCAGTCACCTTGGTGGCCAGTTCAGCCCATGCCCGCTCGGCCGCCGTCTGATCTGCAGACCATCTCGCGAACTGCAAGGCCGCCGCGCAAGAAAGGCCGAGCAGCAATAGGACGAGGATCCACTTCATTTGAGCACTGCCAGGGATCAGGCGATCCGCGCGCGTCTCAGTGCAGCGCGTTCGGCGCGGCGGGTGTCGCCGACCAAATCTGAGACGGGTCTCATCAATGCGCGGCCGACGCTCGGAGGCGGCGTCCGCCGTTCAATTTCCAGATCGACCAAACGACGGGCAATACCGTGAGCGTGAGCGTGAGCAAGGCAGGCAGCACGGTCGGATCGATCGACGCCGGAAACCGGAATGCAATCCGCAGCGGCCCGCGATGAGACACAGGAGCACCGCTGCGAAAGCGACGAAGCGCACCAGCCGCTTCAGCTCTTCATGGAGGCGGCTGCGGCGGGGCTCGATCGACGCGATCGCGCCGCCGATGCGGCCGAGCGCCGTGCGCGGGCCGGTGGCGACGACGTCGGCGCGGCCGTCGCCCTGCACGACGAGGGTGCCGGCCTGCAGCACCGTGGCCGGCCCGCCGGCCCCCCGCCGGTGCCTTGTCGACCGGAACGGATTCGCCGGTCAGGGTCGATCCGTCGACGCAGAGCGCATGCGACTCGACGAGCACGGCATCGCAGGCCAGGCGATCGCCCCTTCTGCACGATGAGGCGGTCGCCGACCACCTCCGACTGGCTGGCGATGCGGCGCACGGCGCCGTCGCGAACGACCGAACTGCGCGGGCTGGCCAGGTCGCGCAGCGCTTCGAGCACGCGCTGCGTTCGCAGCTCCTGGTAGATCGAGATGGCCGCGACGCCGACGATCGAAAGGCCGAGGACGGCGGCATCGATGCCGCTTCCCAGTGCAGCGTAGAGCACGGTGCAGACCAGCAAAAGCAGGACCACCGGCTGCTGCAGGACGCCGAGCAGCGTTCGTGCGAAGGACTTGTGCTGCGGCGGCGGCAAGCGGTCCGGGCCGTCGCGCCGGAGGCGGGCGAGCGCCTCCTCCTCGCTCAGAACGCCGCTCTGCGCATCGGACACAGGCGGCGGCCCCCAGGCGGTGATGATCTGTCGAGATCGGTCATTCGCCGATGCTGAAGGCTACGCTCGGGGGACGGTTTGCGGTGACGCAAGGTGGCGAGGCGTGCGCCTCGGGGCCACCTTGCGCCGCATCAAGCCGCCGACATGTCGCGCTGGGTAGGATTTGTGACGTCACTGGAGCATGCCATGGCCAACCTGAATCCCCGAGCCGCTTCGGCCACCACTCCTTCCGCCGCCCATTCGGCGCCTTGGCTCGGCCCGTGGGCCGACGTGCAGCGACTGCAGTGGCAGGCTCTGCTCGACTGGCAGAGCTCGATGCTCGCCTTCCATAAGGATCTCTGGGAGCAGTGGGTCTGCCGCTATGGCGGCGGCGTTCCGATCGACAGTTGATCATCCTGACACCCGAACACCGTCCGGGCATGCTATGCGGGTGACCTTCCTCGGCGCGACCGGAAGCGTTACCGGCTCGAAGACCCTGCTGGAGCACGAAGGCCACCGCGTGCTGGTTGACTGCGGCCTGTTCCAGGGGCTGAAGCAATTACGTCTGCGCAACTGGGACGCCTTCGCCGTTCCCGCTGCCGACATCGACGCGGTGGTGCTCTCGCATGCGCACCTCGATCACAGCGGCTACCTGCCTCGACTTGTGCGTCTCGGGTTCAAGGGCAGCATCTACGCCACCAGCGCGACGCGCGAGCTTTGCGAATTGCTGCTTCCGGACTCCGCGCGCCTGCTTGAGGAAGATGCCGCCTACGCCAACCGCCACGGGTTTTCCAAGCATCGGCCGGCGTTGCCGCTCTACGACGAGGCCGATGCGCGTGCCGCGCTGGCGCGCTTTCATCCAGTGCCATTCGACGAAGCGTTCGAGCCCATTCCGGGCGTTCGCATCGTGCTGCGGCGAGCCGGCCACCTGCTCGGCGCGGCAAGCGTCCGAGTCGAGTGGGACGAGCGCTCCCTGCTCTTCTCCGGCGACCGCGGCCGCGACGACGACGTGCTGCTGCGCGCCCCCGTCCCTCCCCAAGCGGCCGACACTGTAGTCATCGAGTCGACCTACGGTGATCGGCTGCACCCGCCCGGCGACCCGTTTTCGACGCTCGCGGAGGTCATCAGCCGCACGGCGGCGCGTGGCGGCATCGTCGTCGTGCCTTCGTTTGCGGTCGGCCGGGCACAGGCCCTGCTCTTCGCGCTGCACAGCCTGAAGGCGCAAGGCCGCATCCCGGACCTGCCGGTCTTTCTGGACAGCCCGATGGCCGTCGACGCGACACGCCTGTTCGCGCGCCATGCCGATGAGCACCGGCTGGCGCCGGACCAATGCCGGGCGGTATTCGCCGTCGCCCGTTTCGTCAATAGCGTCGAAGAGTCGAAGTGGCTGGACACGCTGCGCATGCCGTCGGTGATCGTCTCTGCCAGTGGCATGGCCTCGGGCGGCCGCGTTCTGCATCACCTGAAGGCGTTCGCACCCGATCCGCGCAACAGCATTCTCTTCACCGGCTATCAGGCGGCAGGAACGCGCGGCGCGACGCTGGTTGCCGGTGCATCCACGGTCAAGATTCATGGCGAGCACATTCCGGTTCGAGCAGAAGTGGTGCAGATCGGCGCCCTGTCCGCACACGCCGATCGAAACGGGCTGCTGGCGTGGATCGGCGCGTCGGCTCGGCCACCGAAGCGCGTCTTCGTGACCCACGGCGAGCCAGTAGCGGCGGACTCGCTGCGCCAGGCGATCGAGGAGCGATTCGGCATTCCATGCACGGTTCCCGAGCATCGCGATAGCGTCGAACTTTGACCCCCGAAGACACGGGCCTCTTGATGCGGCGCAAGCCCGAACGGTGGCGTTCACCGCAGACTGACCGGACACGGCACAAAGAAGCCTCGATGTACCAATGCATTCTGGTGCCGGTCGACGGTTGCGTCACCTCGCAGCATGCCCTGGACAGTGCGATCGAGATGGCCCTCCTGACCGGCGCTTCGGTCCGCCTCATCCACGTGATCGACGAGGTGGTGTTCGCAACCGGCTTCGAGACCGGCGCCACGTACGTGCACGACGTCCTGCCGCGGATCCTGCGCAACGGCGCCCGCGTGCTTGAAGAAGCGCGGGCTCGCGTCGCGGCGGCCGGCATCGTCGTCGATACGGTGCTGAGCGAATGCTTCGCCCGCCGCACTGCCGATATGCCGCTCGACGCGGCAAGAGACTGGGAGACGGACCTGATCGTGATCGGCACACACGGCCGGCGCGGCATCAGTCGGCTGCTGCTCGGCAGCGATGCCGAGCAGGTGCTCAGAGGCGCCGACGTCCCGGTGCTCCTGGTACGCAGCGATGAGGCGGGGGGTCTCGGCGGCCGCACAGACGGTGCAAGCGTTTTCGCCGCTCACCACTGCGGTGCTTTGAGCGCGTCCATGGCTGTGGCGACCGCGCGATGAGCGTCCGCCATCTCGATCGGCTGCTCGAGCCGCGCTCGATCGCCGTCGCCGGCGCGTCGGAGCGCGCCGGCAGCGTCGGCGCCACGGTCTGGCGCAACCTGCGCTCGAGCGGCTTTGCCGGCCCGATCTATCCCCTCAATCCGAAGCACGCGACGCTCGATGGCGTGGCCTGCCACGCTCGCCCCGCCGACCTGCCCGGGACCCCGGATCTCGCGATCCTGTGCACGCCGCCGGCAACCGTGGCCGGCCTGATCGGCGCCTTCGGCCGGATTGGCACCCGCGCCGCGATCGTGATGACAGCGGGGCTCGACGCGCAGCAGAAGCAGGCGATGCTCGACGCCGCCCGCCCCTACGTGCTGCGCGTGCTCGGCCCGAACTGCATCGGCGTGCTGACGCCCCGCCTGGGCCTCAATGCGAGCTTCGCGCACACCGACGCGCTCGCCGGCAAGGTCGCGTTCGTGTCGCAATCGGGGGCCCTCGTCACCGCGGTGCTCGACTGGGCGCGTGCGCGCCGGATCGGCTTCTCGACGATGGTCTCGGTGGGCGAACGTGCCGATGTCGACTTCGGCGACCTGCTCGACCATCTCGCAAGCGACGTCCAGACACGCTCCATCCTGCTCTACATCGAGTCCATCGAGGCACCGCGCAAATTCATGTCGGCCGCGCGCGCAGCGGCGCGCAACAAACCGGTGATCGTCGTCAAGGCGGGGCGCGCGGGCCACGGCGTGCAGGCCGCGGCTTCACATACCGGCGCACTCGCTGGCTCCGACATCGTCTTCGACGCGGCGATCCGCCGCGCGGGGATGCTGCGCGTCGAGACGCTGCAGCAGCTCTTCACGGCTGCCGAGACGCTGGCCCGCTTCGCGGACAACCGCGACGAGACGTTGACGATCATGACCAACGGCGGCGGCGCCGGCGTGATGGCCGCCGACGCGGCCGCGCTCACCGGGGTGGCGCTGCACGACCTGGATGCCGCGACCGTTGCGCGACTCGGCGCGGCGCTGCCGCCGACCTGGTCGCGCGCCAATCCGATCGACATCATCGGTGACGCGCCGGTCGAGCGCTACACGGCGACCATGCAGGCGCTGCTCGCCGACCGGCAGAACGGCGCCCTCCTCTTCCTGCATGCGCCGACGGCGATCGTGCGCAGCGCCGACATCGCGCGCGCCTGCGCGCCGATCGCACGCGCGGCGGCCGGCCGCGTCATGGCCTGCTGGCTGGGCGCAGGCGCGGTCGAAGAGGCGCGCGGCATCTTCGTCGACGCCGGCGTCGCCGACTACGCGACGCCCGAGGAAGCGGTGCACGCGTTCGCGCTGCTCACGACCTACCGCCGCAACCAGGCGCTTCTGCTCGAAGCTCCGACGGCGGCCGAGCACGGTCCTCCGCGCCGCGACGAAGCACACGCGATCGTCGGTGCCGCGCTTGCGGCCGGCCGCACACTCCTGGACGAGCGCGAAGCCAAGCGGCTGCTGTCGGCGTACGGTATCCCGGTCGTCGACGCGGTCGCCGTCGCGCCGAGCGCGGACGCGGCGGCCGAGGCGGCGGGCCGGCTCGGCTATCCGGTCGTCCTGAAGATCCTCTCGCCCGACATCAGCCACAAGTCCGACGTGCACGGCGTGCGGCTCGACCTGGCCGACGAGGCCGCGCTGCGCGACGCCGCCACGACAATGCTGGCGCGGGTGCGCCAGGCCAGGCCACAGGCGCGGCTGGAAGGCTTCACGGTCGAGACCATGGTCAAGCGTCCGTTCGCCCAGGAGCTGATCGTCGGCGCCAGTGTCGACCCGCTGTTCGGCCCGGTGCTTCTGTTCGGGCAGGGCGGCACCGCCGTCGAGGTGATCGCTGACCGCGCGGTGGCGCTGCCGCCGCTCAATCGCGCGCTCGCCGCGGAGCTCGTCTCGCGCACCCGCGTCGCCCGGCTGCTGGCAGGCTTTCGCGACCGGCCTCCAGCGCACGTCGAAGCCGTTTACGACACCCTGGTCGCGCTCTCGCAACTGCTGGTCGACATCCCCGAGTTGGCCGAGCTCGACATCAATCCCCTGCTCGCCGACGCCTCCGGCGTCATCGCGCTCGATGCGCGCGTCCGGCTCGACCCCAAGGGGCCTGCGGGCGCAGCGCACTTCTCGATCGCCCCTTATCCGTCCGAGCTGGTCCAGGCCGTCGAGTGGGGTGACGAAACTCTTACCGTACGGCCGATCCGGCCCGAGGACGGGCCGCAGCATCGCGCCTTCGCGACACAGCTCGCACCCGAAGATATTCGCCTTCGCTTCTTTTACGCGCGGCGCGAGCTGCCAAAGAGCGAACTCGCGCGCCTCACGCAGATCGACTATGACCGCGAGATGGCATTCGTCGCGGTACGACCCGGGCCCGGAGGCGGCGAAGAGACTCTCGGCGTCGTCCGCGGTGTCTGCGATCCCGACAACGTCGAGGCAGAGTTCGCGGTGCTCGTGCGCTCGGACCTCAAGCGACATGGCCTCGGCCACCTGCTGCTGTCCCGCCTGGTCGACTACCTCACATCGCGCGGCACGCAGCGCATCGTCGGCTACGTGCTACCGGAAAACCTGGCCATGCGCGATCTTGCGCTACGCGAAGGCTTCATGCTCGATGCCGCGGGGTCCGACAGCGAGGCGCAGCGGTGGGTGCGTGAACTGCAGTGAGCGGAGCAGTCCGTGCGCCATCAACACCAGCATGGCAAAGTCGGCGCTAGGGTCGATCGCGTCCCCCCGAACTTCAGCTCGCGCGTCGTCGAGCAGCGCGCGCAATCGCGAGCGCGCTTGGTAGTGCGCGGTGTCCCCTCGCTCAGCGGCCCGTAGCACCGCCGTAGCCGGGTACGCGTACTGCGCCTTGGCGCGGATCGGGCCGTTCCGAAGAGCGCAGCGACGCGCGCTCGTCCCGGTCGTCAGTGCTTGCGCCAGGCTGAGCCAGTTCAACGCTGCGCGGGATTGCGATGAGGTGGACGAGATCGAGCGGATTTCGCTCACCGGCCTCCTGCCTCAGCGGATGATGAGCACTGGCACTTTGCATTTCGCCAGGACCTTGGTTGCGATCGAGCCGAGCACGATGTTGAGGACCTCGCCGTGGCCGTGCGAGCCCATCACGACCAGATCGAACTTGTCCTCCTCCGCCCGGCTGGCGATCGACTCGGCAACGTGGCCGATGGTGTGCACGAAGGTCGCCTCCAGCCCTTGCTGGGCGAAGAAGGCGCGGATCGGCCGGAACACCGCCTCGGCATCCGACTCGTAGAACTCGTGCACAGCTTGCAGGCCGATGAACGCGGCGGCGCGATGCGGAACAGCCAGGACGCCGTGGATCACGGTGTAGCTGTGCTTGGGGCCGAACCATTCTTCATGCGCGGCCAAGTAGGCCAGCATGCGCTTCGTGTATTCGCTGCCATCAACGGCGATCAGAATCTTCATAGGTTCCCCTCATTGTTGCGACAAGAGTGTGAATCCGGGCGACGTCGCAGCCTTGATGGAGGTCAAAGCGCGGGTCCCCGCGCGGAACGAATATCTCCGTTCCGATCTCTGCCATGGCTGCACACCACACTCTCGTCATCCAGGGGCACCCCGATCCTTCCGCCTCGCACTTCTGCAGTGAGCTCGCGCAAAGCTACCGTTCGCGTGTGGAAGCGGCTGATGCGAACCGCGCCGGTCGCCCGTGAGTGGCGTTGGCACTACGGCTGTTTTCCGCCCTGGGCCGAGTCGGCCAGCACGAGCAGCTCGCTCGCCGTCTTACTGAACGCGCTACGCGTCGACCATTGATTCCGGAGATCCACATGACCTACAAGACCATCGTCGTCCATCTCGACGCGGGCGCACGTTGCACGGCTCGCCTCGACCTCGCCATTGAGCTCGCGCGCCGGTTCGGAGGGCGTCTGGTCGGCATCGCCGCGACGGGCTTGCCCGACGTGATCGTGACCATGAACAGCGCGGTTCCCGATGCGCTCGAATGCGCGGCGCTCGCCCCGGCGACTCTCCGGCAGAACGCTGACGCCGCAGCGAGCGCCTTCGAGGCGCACTGCAAACGGGCGCAGACTAAATCGTTCGTATCGCGCGTCGTGGTCGGTGAGGCGCTCGATGCCGTCGTACGCTACGGCCGCTGCAGCGATCTTGTGGTTGTTGGCCAGACCGACGTCGCCTCGCCAACCGATGGAATCGCGTTCGATTTTCCGCAGCAGGTGCTGCTGCATGCCGGGCCGCCGGTGCTCGTCGTGCCGCACTCCGGCCACTTCGCGACCATCGGCAAGCGCGCCTTGGTTGCCTGGAAGGACACCCGCGAAGCGGCGCACGCGTTGCGCGACGCGCTGCCGCTGCTGCGCGCGGCCGAGAAGGTGTCGTTGATCGAGATCGGGCCCGTCGTCCCGCAGAATGACCTCGACGATTCGCTGCAATCCGCATCAGCCTGGCTCGCCTCGCACGATGTCAAGTTCGCTGCGCACCGGGAAATCGACTTCGCAGGCGTCGGCGAGCAGCTGCTGTCGCGCGCGAGCGACCTCTCGGCCGACCTGATTGTCAGCGGCGGCTACGGCCACTCGCGCCTGCGCGAATGGGTACTCGGCGGCGTCACCCATCACCTGCTCGGCCACATGACCGTGCCAACGTTCCTCTCGCACTGAGCGACCCGTCGGCCCCGATGGATCGGTGCTTCAGGCGCGCGACCACGCCGCCACGTGGCACGGCCATGAGCCGGCCATCTGCATCCTTTGGCCGCCGTTCCTGACCGCCGGTCACAGGATGCATGCAAGTCCATTTTCAGGAATCGTCGCCGGGATCCACGCCCACAGCGCCGCCAAGCCGATAACCACCGCTCGATCCCGCGTGGGCGATGGCTTCAGCAGGGAAACGAGCATCAGCAGCCCCAGCCCGTGCGCGAGCGGCTGCAGCGGCCAGATGGCCGAGTTGTAGAGCGCAAAGACCCACTCAAACTCTCTTTGGCTAAAGGGCATGGACATCTGTTTCTCCGAATGTGCCGACGAGCTCAGTGGGCTGCCGCGACGACGCGTTTCAGCTTGCCGGACCGGCCCCGATTCGGCGCGCGGCCGCTGACGCAGTGGATCCGCACCTGCAGCGCTCCTTGCTCGCGAAGGAAATGGCCCAGAACCTCGCGCGCCCGATGCAGCCGCCGCGTCGCCGCCGATCCTCGCTCCGGCGTGCTTAGAGAAAGCTCGCCTGCGCCTTGCTGGACGAGCTGGAAATCGAACAATCCGGCCTGTTCTTCCAGAACCGTGGTGAGCGCGAGCGGCACGATCGACACTCGGCGCCGCTTGTCGCCCCGCAACGTCAGCGTTTCGTCGCAGCGGCCGCAGACGTCCAGGGTCGGCAGCGGCGAGCCGCACGGGCAAGGCTCCGGCAGCAGAGTGACCTGGTCGCCGATGTCATATCGGATCAGGGGCTGGGCGTGATTGGCCAGGTTGGTGAGCAACGTCGTGACGCCCGGAGTCCCCGGCTGCACGGGTTTGCCGCCGGAATCGACGGGCTCGAGGATCGCCCAGTCGCTGTTGAGATGCAGCGCCCCGTGCCTGCATTCGCACGCGAGCGTCAGGAACTCCGACGTTCCGTAACTGTTGACGACTCGGCAGCCGAAGGCATCCTCGACGAACTTGCGCATCCCCAGGGACAGCGTTTCGCCCCCGGTCCAGATCTCGCGCGGCGCCTTGTGCAGCCGCCCGGCCAGGAACTCGCCGGCGAGGAGCACGGCCGCGCTCGGATACGTCGCGACGACCGAGGGAGCGAGCCGGTCGAGCTCGCTCACGAGGGCGTCGATTGGCTGGAGGAACGACAGGCACGACAGGCTACCCGCGAGCAGCGGGTTCAGTCGCCTGAGCCTCTCGATCGACACGGTGCTCGCGAAATGGCCGCCCGTGGCACCGACGAAGACCATCTTCTCGCTCAGGCCCCAGGGGTCGAGCAGGCGTTTCCACGGCTGCAGATCAGGCTTGCGAAGGAGCTCGAGGCCGTCGTAGACCGCCATGGCCGCAGCGTCCTGGACGAAGTAGCCCGGCTCGCCGCTGCTGCCGGAGCTCTCGAAGACGACGTACTTGTCGAGAAAGGCCTTGCCGATGTTCGCCGGATCGGCTGCGAAGTCGCGAACGTTGGCGAGGCGAACCTCGGGTTCGGTGCACCAGCGGTCGAAGCATCGCATTAGCTCGGCCTTTCGCATCACGGGCATGTCCGCAAGCTGAGGTGCCGCGCCGCCGCCGAGGAGCAAGTGGCGATACAGGGGCGAGCGATGAATTGCCGATTGCAGCAATGCAGCCGTGCGCCGGGCACGCCTGTCCGCCAGGTCGACAGGTCGGGCATGCGCCGCCATCGCGATATCGCCAGCGACCAGTGCAGTCGACCAGGGATCGAAGGAGGCTTGCATCTCTTAGCGCCCGCCGACGCACTTGGCGTACAGATCGAGGAGCCGATGTGTCGGGTCGTATCGGCTGCGCAGCCGATCGTACGCCGCGCCGCCATACGCGGAAGCAAACTCTGCGCGCTCAAAGAAACCTTCCGAGTAGAGCGACTTGATGCCGCCCATTCGCATCGTCTCGCGCTCGATCAGACGATTGAAGTAGCCCGGCTCGTGTTTCTTGCTCGTCACCACGACGTCCCAGAATCCGAAGTTGACGTAGAGCGTGTTCTTGCGAAGCGGATAGAGCGGAAAGACCGCGGTCACCGTCGGTTCGCGGACCGGGCAGGTCCATATCGGCAGTACGCCGATCTCACGCGCGAGGAACTCGAGGAATGCGGGCGCCGCGGCAATCGGAACGCGCGCGCGTTGGCTTTCGCTTGGCCGAAGGAACCATTCGGATGGCGCCATTCGTGCAACGCGTTCTCCGCCCGGTTCGGGAGCCTGTTCTGCAGGTCGAATCCGCTGGCCATGGCGGCCGCGAAGGCCGCGCCGAGATCGCCTTCGACATCCACCTCCTGGTCGAAATAGGCTTCCAGCAGCCCGATGTGACCGCGCGTCAGCGTCGAGACCAGGGCAGATTCGCTGCGGAACCGAACCGTGAACCCGGGTGTTCGGGTGCCAACCTTCAACAAGGCGCCGTCGGGCAGCACGAGGTCGAACGCGAAACCGGGCCGCACGCCGAGCGAGTGGATGAACTTGTGCGCCAGGAGGTTGGCAGCGCCTGCTCGCAGGTCGAGGTGCGCGACCGTCGCCGGAGCTGAGATGGCTGGCATCTCCATGTCGGCAGGAAATCGCGTCATGACCGGCTCGTTCGAGGCAGAGGCGCATCGATCTTCGCCGTTCGCGCGCAGGACCGCCTTGATGAAGCGCAAGGCGGTGCCGCCGCCATGCCGGCGCGAAATTACAAGGTTGCGCGGGGTCAATCCTGTCGACGGCGCGCTCCGTACGCTCAGGCTTCTGCGTACGGGGCCACGGGCCCAGCCCACATCCATGGAAGTTGTACGGAGTTCAGCGCCTGTCTGGATCGAGCCGCCGGCACGCCCCTCGGCGCCGTCCCCTCACCCCCACCGTGGTGGCTCGGCCGTCTCTCGACGGTTCCCGCGACCGGTCTGACGACGTTCGAAGCCGATGCGCGCCTGCGCCAGCGGGGTCCCAACTCGCCGCCGCAAGATTCGACGCAGCCGCTGGCCCGCCAGCTATGGCGCCGCCTGCGCAACTCGCTAAACCTCATCCTCCTTGCCGCGAGCGCGGTCTCGGCAGCGACGGGTGACGTGACCAATTTCGCCATCATCGTATTCATGGTGGTGCTCAGCGTCGCGCTCGACTTCGTCCAGGAGCATCGAGCGACCCGAGCCGCGGCAAAGCGCCGCGCCTCGTTGGCGCTTCGCGCGAAGATCGTTCGCGACGGCGTGGAGACCGACTTGCCCGTCGATGCGGTCGTTCCCGGCGATGTCGTCCTGCTTTGCGCCGGTGATCGCGTTCCCGCAGACGCTCGCGTCCTGCAGGCGCCCGATTTCTTCGTCAACCAGGGCTGCTAACCGGCGAGTCGTATCCAGTCGAGAAGGTGGCTTCGAACCTCGGCTCCGAAGCGATCGAGATACAGCAGGCGACCAACGCCGTGTTCACCGGCAGCTCGGTGGTCAGCGGAAGCGCGCGCGTCGTCGTTGCCGCAACCGGCTCGTCGTCCGAGTTGGGGAGAGTTGCGCGGCAAATTCAAGTGGATCCGCCACCCACGGCGTTCGAAGTGGCGATCCACCGCTTCGGCGGGATGATCATGAGGATCACGCTGCTCCTGGTGCTGTTCGTCATCCTGGTCAATGTCAGCCTGCAACGGCCGTTGCTCGACTCGTTCCTGTTCGCGATCGCGCTCGCCGTCGGCCTCGCCCCCGAGCTGCTGCCCCTGGTCGTTTCCGTGACGCTCTCGCGCGGCGCGATCCGGATGGCGAAGCACCGGGTGATCGTCAAACGCCTCGCGGCCATCCAGAACCTCGGGTCCATGGACGTGCTGTGCACCGACAAGACCGGGACCCTGACCGAAGCAAAGATCTCGTTGGAGAGATGCATCGACGGTGCTGGGCGGGAAACGTCGCGGGTTCTGCTCCTTGCCCACCTCAATAGCGCCTTCGAGAGCGGGCTCAAGAGCCCCCTCGACGAAGCCGTCCTTGCTCGCCCGGTCGACATCGAAGGCTGGCAGAAGCACGACGAATCGCCGTTCGATTTCGAGTGGCGCCGCGTGTCGGTCCTGCTCGCCCACGGCGCGGCCCGCTGCCTGGTCGTGAAGGGAGCGCCCGACGACATCCTGGCGCTGTGCAACCGCTGCGAGCACCACGACGGCGAGATGCAGTCGCCGCTGGACGATAGCGTGCGCGGGTTGCTGCGCGAGCGCTGTCACGCGCTCGAGCGCGAGGGCCTCCGGGTCCTCGGCGTCGCCTCGCGCGAGGTGCCCGGAGACCACTGCCATGCCGACGTCAGCGACGAACGCGAGCTCGTCTTCGCGGGCTTCGCCGCCTTCATCGATCCCCCGAAGAGAGGTGCGCGCGAGGCGATCGCCGACATGGCTCGCAGCGGCGTCGCGGTCAAGATCGTCACCGGCGACAGCGATCTGGTCGCCGCCCATCTGGCCTCACCGCTTCAGCTGAAGGTGCAAGGCGTGCTGACCGGTGCCGAGATGACGGGGATGGACGACGCGGCACTGCGGGCACGGGTCGATCGAACCACTCTCTTCTGCCGTGTCAACCCGGAACAGAAGAGCCGGATCATCCTCGCCCTTGGGGCCCGCGGGCACGTCGTCGGCTACCTCGGCGACGGCGTCAACGACGCACCGCCTCTTCATGCCGCCGACGTGGGCATAAGCGTCGACTCCGCAGCGGATGTCGCCCGCGAAGTGGTCGACATGGTCATGCTCGACCACAGTCTGGCGGCGCTTCACCAAGGCGTGCTCGAAGGCCGTCGGACCTACGGGAACATCGCCAAGTACATCATGATGGGCACCAGCTCCAACCTCGGCAACATGGTGAGCATGGCTGGAGCGTCGCTCTTCCTGCCCTTCCTGCCGATGCTGCCGACGCAGACCTGCTCAACAACGTTATCTATGACCTCTCGGAAGCCGCGATACCGCTCGACCGGTCGATTCGCGCGACCTGAGAAAGCCGCGCACCCTGGACATGGGTTTCGTGCAACGCTACATGTGGACCTTCGGCCTGATCAGCTCTGCGTTCGATGCCCCTGGCGTTTTGGCTACTCCTGGTAGTTCTCCAGGCCGACGAGACGCTGTTTCGGACCGGCTGGTTCGTCGAGTCGCTGGTCACCCAGCTGCTGGTGATCTTCGTCATCCGCACGCGCGGCGTGCCCTGGGCGAGCAGGCCGAGCGGTGCCCTCGTCGCAGCGTCCTTGGGCGTCGCCGCCATCGCCCTGCTCCTGCCCTTCTCGCCCATCGCCCCCATGTTTCACTTGGCGCCGCCGGCTGCGGTGTTCTACGCATGGCTGGTGACGATGGTGGTCGTCTATCTCGCGATCGTCGAGGCGGCGAAGCGGGTTTTCTATCGGCTCGCACCGTTTGTTGATCGAAAGCAAAGCCTCTCGATCCGGCAGCCCTAGAGTCTTCCCATTCGAAGCGGGAGGTCGCACATGCGAGTTGCGCTGGTCACGGGGGGCACGCGGGGCATCGGCGCAGCTACTGCCGAAGCGTTGCTGGCGGCAGGCTACCGGGTCGCGGTGAGCTATCGGAGCGGTGATACGCAAGCCGAGGCCTTCACCGCACGAACCGGGATCCGGAGCTTTCGATGGGACGTCGCCGACGCCGAGCAATGCACATCGTCGGTGGCTGGGGTCGAGGAAGCGTGCGGCCCGATCGATGTCTTGGTCAACAACGCCGGCATCACCCGCGATGCGATGCTCCATAAGATGACCGTCCAGCAATGGCGCGAGGTCATCGACGTGAACCTCGGCGGGTGCTTCAACATGTGCCGGGCCGTCATCGGCGGCATGCGCGCGCGTCGATTCGGGCGAATCGTCAATCTCGGGTCGGTCAACGGGCTGTCGGGTCAGCTCGGCCAGACCAACTATGCGGCGACCAAGGCAGCATTGATCGGGTTCACCAAGTCCCTTGCCCTCGAGGGCGCCTCGCACAACATCACCGTCAACGTCCTCGCCCCGGGCTACACCGACACCGACATGGTCGGTGCGGTACCGCCGGAGGTGATGCAGAAGATCCTTTCCGGAATTCCCGCCGGCAGGCTCGCAACTCCGGCCGAGGTCGCGCGTGGTGTCGTCTTCCTCGCCAGCGACGATTCGGCATTCATCAACGGCATCACGCTGTCGATCAACGGCGGCAAGTACATGGCGTGAAGGTCGGGCACGCCTGACGGCCAGAACGGTAGCGTCCTAGCGCTCGGGCCGGCTCCAGATCCACAGTGCCGACGCCGCCGCGACCGCCAGAAATCCGATGCGCCACCCCGATGCCACCGGCAGCAGGAACATCGTCAAGCCGGCGGCCGCGAAACCGGCCGTGGCGAACGCCTTGGCGCTGAAGGGAAGCGCGCGCCTCTCGCGCCAACCCGTGATCAGCGGCCCATAGCGCGGGTGCGCCAGCAGCCGCTGATCGAACCAAGGCCAGCCTTTCGCCGCCGCAGCGGCGGCCAAGAGAAGAAAGGGGATCTGAGGGACCACGGGAAGCGCCAGCCCGATCAGTCCAAGGCCGAGAGAGATCACGGCCAGCATGCGCCAGACGATGACGATCATGGCTGTCCTTGGAGTTGGCGAGCGCGAGCCGCTTCGCGGTCGAGGAGCGCTCACAACGGTCAGGATCCAGCTTCGGCGTGCGGCGAGTCGCCGCGTACGAGCAGGACCGGCACGGTGGCCGTGCGCACGATGAGCTCGGCATCGCTGCCCAGAAGCATCCGGCGTGCGCCGCGTCGCCCATGCGTCCCGAGAACGACCACGTCCGCTCGCCAGGTTTCGATCTGCTCGAGGACCCGGTCGCAGAGGCGGGAATCCAGGCTCTCGAACAGCTTCTCGTCCACCGTTACGCCCTCCTTTTCGACGCGCTTGTGCGCTTCGTCGAGGATCTTCTGGCCAGCCTCTTTCAGCATCCCGAGAACGTCGGCCGACATGGCGGCGTAGCCTTCTGCTGCCAAGATGAACGGCATGTCGTCGACGACATGAACCAGGCGTAGGCGACCGCCGGTGAGCTTGGCCAGCTTGACGGCTTCGTCGAGGCCGTGATTGGAGGTGGCGCTGCCGTCGACGGGGACGAGTATCCGCTGGTACATCGCGTGCTCCTGCAGGTGCGAACGACTCCAGTCTCCGTGCCTGCCGATGAACGCGTCTTGCGCTGAATCAATTCCAGCCAGCGGTGAAGCGTCACGATTAAAGGCGTGTCCCATTCGGATCTGCTTCCGGCCGCGCGCGAGCGCATCCAGCGCCTGCGGGAACACCTCGCCGAACGAACCGGGCACCCCGTGCGCTTGGTCGAGACCCACATCTCGTGGGTGTTGCTGGGCGACAAGATCGCCTGGAAGCTGAAGAAGCCGGTCCGGCTGCCGTTTCTGAACTTCCGCACGCTCGCTTCACGGAGGCACTACTGCACCGAAGAGCTGCGTGTGAATCTCCGGTTCGCGCCCGAGATGTACCTCGACGTCGTCGAGGCCGACGCCGTTCGACGCGATCGAGTTCGACGACTCGCTGCGCTGGATCGACCCGATCCAGGACATCGCGTTCCTGGTGATGGACCTGCTGGCGCATGGCGCGGCAGCGCTGGCGTGGCGCTTGCTCAACGGCTGGCTGGAGGCTACCGGCGACTACGGTGGCCTGCCGGCCCTGCGCTTTCATCTCGTGTGCCGCGCGCTCGTCCGGGCGCAGGTCTGCGCCTTGCGCGAGCGCGAAGGCGCGCGCGGCGACGCCACATGCGACAGCGCCGCCTATCGCGCGCTGGCCCTCTCGCTGACGCGGCCCGAGCCGGCACGCCTGGCGACCACGCACGGCTTGCCCGGCTCCGGCAAGACGACCGCGGCCCGACGGCTCACCGACGCGGCCGGTGCGCTGCACATGCGGTCCGACGTCGAGCGCAAGCGCCTATTCGGCCTGGCGCCCTTGCAGCGGTCCGAAGCGTCGCCCGGCATGTACGGGCCCGACGCGACCGCGCGAACCTATCGCCGCCTGGCCGAGCTCACCATCATTGGGCTGCGTGCCGGATGGTCGGTCGTCGTCGACGCCGCGTTCCTGCTCTACGAGGAACGGAAGGCCTTCGCCGACCTCGCCGCGAAAGCGGGCGTTCCGCTCACTGTCATCGACTGTGTGGCGCCGGCTGCCGTGCTGCGCGAGCGCGTACGCGCTCGGCTCGCGCAAGGGAACGACGCCTCGGAGGCGGATGTCGCCGTGCTGGAGCGGCTTGGGGAGATCGCCGAGCCGCTCGACGGGCGAGAGCATCGGTACTCCATCGAAGTCGATGCCGCGGCGTCGAGCGACGGAGCGGAGCTCGCGAGGCGCTGGCGATCGGCGTCAGGCTGATGCGGGAGCTTGCGCGAGCGCAAGCCCGGATTTCGTGGTTCCAAGAGAATCAACCAACGACACAGCACGAGGTCCGCGCCCTCCTTTCCCGAGCGCCGAACACGAACCCCATGATGCGAGCAAAGCCCGGCTCCGAGCGGAATCGCAAGAACCTCCGCTCCACGCGCACCGCGGCGGACGAAGCTACCCCTTCGCCCGGCGCATCACCGCTGCTCGGCCTCGACCGATCGTTGCAGGCGGAGCTCGCCCAGCTCACGCACGGCATCTCGCCCGCCGCGATCACGGCAGCGTACCTGGACTGGTGGGTTCACCTGGCCATCTCTCCGGGCAAGCAGCTGGCCCTGCTTGCTAAGGCTTCCGACAACCTCCGGCAGCTGGCACTCCTCGCGGCGGCCAGCGACGACGCCGGCGACTCCACCGGTCCCGCAGCCGACGCCAAGGATCGGCGTTTCGCGTCCGTCGAATGGGAAAGCTGGCCGTTTTCGTCGATCTATCGAAGCTTTCTGCTCAGCCAGCAGTGGTGGGAAAGCGCGACGACGGGCGTCGAGGGCGTCACCCGGCATCACGAACAGGTTGCCGCCTTCATCACGCGCCAGCTGCTGGACACGTGCTCGCCGTCCAACTTCCTCATCACCAACCCGGAAGTGCAAGCTCGGGTCGTCAAGACCAGCGGGGCCAACCTCTGGCAAGGCTCGCTCAACCGCATGGAAGATGCGATTCTCCTCGCGGCCGGCAAGCCGGCGGCAGGAACCGACGCCTTTCGCCCAGGCCACGAAGTCGCGATCACGCCGGGCAAAGTCGTCTACGCAAACCGCCTGATCGAGCTCATCCAGTACTCGCCCCGAACCTCCTCGGTCCACTCGCGACCGGTGCTGATCGTTCCGTCGTGGATCATGAAGTTCTACGTCCTCGACCTGTCGCCGCACAACTCGCTGGTCAGGTTCCTCGTCGAGCGCGGCCACACCGTGTTCATCGTGTCCTGGAAGAACCCGGACGCCGGCGACCGCGACCTGGGCATGGACGACTACCTGAAGCTCGGTGTCATGGCGGCGATCGACGAGGTCACCGCGATAGTTCCCGGCAAGACGATCCAGGGCGTGGGCTATTGCCTCGGCGGCACTCTGCTGGCGATCGCCACGGCGTACATGGCGCGCAACGACGACGCCCGCCTGGCCTCGCTCACCCTGCTCGCAGCCGCGCTCGACTTCGACGAGCCGGGCGAGCTGGGACTCTTCATAGACGAGAGCCAGCTGGCCTATCTCGACGCGTTGATGTCCAAGGCCGGGTACCTCGACGGCAAGCAGATGGCGGGCGCATTCTCAATCCTCAATTCGCGCGATCTCGTGTGGTCGCGAATCGAACGCGAGTACCTGATGGGCACGCGCCTGCCCGTCAGCGATCTCAACGCCTGGAACGCCGATGCGACGCGCATGCCGTTTCGGCAGCACCACGAATACCTGCACCACCTGTACCTCAAGAACGATCTCGCCGAGGGGCGCTACCTCGTCGACAGTAAGCCCGTCGTGCTGACCGACATTCGGGTGCCGATCTTCGCCCTGGGAACGCAGCGCGACACCGTGTCGCCGTGGCGGTCGGTCTACAAGGTGCATCTGCTGACTGACACGGAGGTCACGTTCTGCCTGACGAGCGGCGGCCACAACGTCGGCATCGTCAATCCGCCTGGACCCGGGCCGGCGCGCGCCTATCGGTTCGGGACCCGCGCCGCGTCGGCCTACTACGTCGATCCGGCGAGCTGGGAGCAGGCGGCGCCGACGCACGCAGGGTCGTGGTGGCCGACGTGGGAAGCTTGGCTCGGCGCCCGCGGTGGTGCGCGGGTGCGACCTCCTTCGATGGGCGGCGCGCTCGCGAAGGCGCGCCGGCTGCACGACGCCCCCGGGCAGTACGTGCTCGCCAATTGACAGCGGTCAAGGGCGCGCGCACCCGCATCGGCAAAGCTCGGCAGGTGAGAGTTTTCGTGCGTCGGCTGGTCCTGCTCACCCCCTTGGCGCTCCTTGCGGGCTGTGCGCACCATCTGCTTCCGGACGCGAGCGTCGATTCGCGCGCGTCATTCGCAGATTTCGCCGCCGCGCAGGAGTCGTTCGAGCGAATCGTTCCCTACACGAGCACCGCCGCAGACTTGAAGGCCGTGGGCTTCGACATCGGAGCGGGAAACGTGCGCCAGATCTCATACCCCGACGTCGTCGGGAGGCTGGCGCCGAACGGCAGCATCGTCGTCTCGGTGCCGTTGATGGCGAGCGTGCCGTGCGTCGGCCGATCGAGCAGGCCGACGATGTTCAGCAAGGTGCTCTTGCCCGACCCCGAGGGCCCCATCACCGCCTGAAACTCGCCGCGGCTCAAGTCGAGGTTGACGCCGTGCAGCACCTCGGTCTCATTCGGCAGGCTGACGTTGAACGACTTGATCACGCCGCGCAGACTCACCACGGCCACAAGGGACTCAGCCACCGATCGCCTCCACCGGATCGAGCCGGGCGGCTCGCAGCGCGGGGGCGACGGCGGCAACGAGCCCCGTCACCGTCGCCAGGACGAGCGCCGCGCTGAACAGAACCGGATCGATCACGAGCGGTGCCGTCGGGATTGCGCGCCCAGCGCTGCCAGGCGGTCAGCGCAGCGACGCCTAGAGCCGACCCCGCGAGCGAGCCGAGGAAGCCGAGCAGGCCGCCCTGCAACAGGAA
The DNA here is from genome assembly GCA_038225015.1 of Burkholderiales bacterium. Lineage (GTDB taxonomy): Bacteria > Pseudomonadota > Gammaproteobacteria > Burkholderiales > Burkholderiaceae_C > Schlegelella_A. The sequence goes on along the minus strand of JBBRFB010000007.1, from coordinate 7,888 downwards.
GACACTCGCGCGGCGATCTCATCTTCAGGCTCGAGTGAGGATGAACCTCGTTGAAGTGCTCGAAGGCCGCAGCAAGCTGTGCGACGACGGCGGGCGCGTCGGTGAGGTCCATACGGCTCTCGTAGTCGCGCCTGAACGTGTTGACGAAGCTCTCGGCCATGTCGTTGCTCTGCGGGCTGCAGACGGGCGTGTTGATCGGCGTCAGGCCGAGCGACCTGGCGATGCGGCGCGTGTCATCGCACCGCTGGCCGGTCGCCTGTCCGACCGCTACCCCTCCGGAGCGCTCGGCGGCGGCGGCCTCGTCGTCCTCAGTGCCGGCCTGGCCTCGCTCGCCTGGCTGCCGGCCGACCCCTCGGTCGCCGACATCGCCGTGCGCATGGCCGTCTGCGGTGCCGGCTTCGGCTTCTTCCAGTCGCCCAACCTGCATGCGCTGATGTCGAGCGCGCCGCCCGAGCGCAGCGGCGTGATCGCGATCGCGCGGCTGCTCGGGCAGACCACGGGAGCCGTCCCTCGTGGCGCTCTACTTGGGCCTCGTCGGCCTCGCCGGCGGCCGTCGGCGCGGATCATGAAGGTTCGGAGTCGGCCACGAGCAGACGATTGCGTATGTCCGCTCTCGGGCGTCGCGAGAGCGCAGTGAACCTACCTGCGAATCTCTCTCTGTGCACGAAGTAATCGGCTGCATAGGGGAGAAATTACTTTGTTCCTACCACCGACGTTGCGCGAGGCTGCACCCGTCGTAGCGGCAGGTGCGACGAAGTGAAAACTTTTGGCGTCGATGACTCGTCCGACGCAGACTGGAGGCTTGTAACTCCTGGAGCCTACATGCGAGCACGAATCGTTTCCGTCGTCGCAGGCCTTGTTGTGATGGGAGGTTGCGCTCCCTTGCCAGTCACCTTCTATGTCGGTGATCCCGGCGCAGGGCGTCTCTCCTACAACAGCTGCTCGCTCGGCGTCGTGCCAGAAGGACTGGTCGTTAGCCGGGCCGGCATCGAGGTGCTCGCCGACATCCGCAGCCGTGGCGACGACGAAGTGGTTCACCTGCGCTACGACGTCGGCCGCGGTCATCGGGTGCGCCTCGCGAGCCGCGAGATCGCAGTCGATGCGCGCGACGGTAGCCGACCGCGGATCGGCGTCATCGACGCGATCGATCTTTCGGATCGCGCGGATCCGTTCGGATGGAAGGACAGTCCGACTCGGCGTGCCGGACTTCGGCCTCCAGATCTGCTGATGGACGACTTGCAGCTGCCACCGCTTCCGACTGGACGGCGACCGTTCCTGCCGATTCGGCACTACTGGATCGCATCATTCATATCGACGGGTCACGCCCGTCCGCTCTGGCTCCAGCTGCCGGATCTGACCGTCGACGAGGTCCTGGTCGTATTCCCGCCGATCCGGTTCGACCGTCAGACGCGGATGGTGCTCGCGCCAGTGAACTGCTGAAAGCAAGCCCGGCTCGGCCGATCGTTGGACCTTGAGACAAACCCCTGGCCTGAAGCACGGGCGTACGGCACGCATTCGATCAGGGGAACCAAGGCGACGTTGATCGACCGGTGAACGAAGAACCTGCGACCGGTGCAGTTGCTGCTCGGCACACGAAGCTCGAGTGCACGGTTCGCTACCGCGGCATCGAGGTGGACGACGTACTCGAAATGGCAGAGCGGACCGAGGTCCAAGTCGCGAGCGATAGGTAGGGCGCTCGCTGTTCAGGTTTGTGAGACACCCGCCCTCAGTCCGGGCCGCATCGACGCGCTTGCTTGCGCGACGGGCGGGTGTCTCACGAACCTAAACAACCCAGGCCGCCGAAGCTCCGCGAGAGCAGTCGGTCGAACGCCGCTACGGCGAACGGCAACTTTCGGGTGCTGCGACGTACTCACACTCCCGGCCATGAACGGTCGGTGGCGACCGGCCGCTTACGCGGCAACGAACGGACCGGCGTCAGGTCGCCGGAGAGCTCGAGGTATCACCAGACCCAGCGCACAATTGCACCTTACGCACCGCGGGGCTGCCGGTGAGCTGATCTGGAAGCATCCGTGGCGGGAGATTTTCCATCTTGATGCGTTCCTGAAGTGTCGAAGATGCGGGCGGGAACACGACGTCGTGTCGCACTCTTCCTCCGCGCAATCGCTGCGGGTCTCGTTGTCGGCGCCTTGTTCGGGGGCACTACTGGATCTGGGTTCCGTGACGCCCCGCTTCCTGGCGCAATGCTCGGCGCGGTGGCGGGCGCGATCAACGGCGTTGCGATCGTCTGCGTGATCTTTGGCGCCGAGATCTTCCTGTCGCCGACGCGCCTCGGTCATGCGCTCGAACGGGTGCCGTTCCTCTTCACCTTCGCGATGAAGGTGCTCGCCTACGGCGGTGTGATCACGCTTGTCGTCGGAGGAGGGTTCGGTTGGCGGGCTGTCGCCGGAGCCCCGATTTTGCTCGACCCCGATCTCGCAGCGGCGATCTCCGCGCATATCCATGCCCCGGTCGCGCCAAGGACGGCACGCACGTTCTTGCCCGTGGGCCTCGCTGTCCTCGTGCTCCAGGTAGGCCGCCTGATCGGCGAACGTACCTTGCGCGACATCGTGTTCGGCCGTTATCACCGCTCCCGCATGGAAGAGCGATTCTTTCTGTTCGTCGACATCGCCGGATCGACGCCACTCACCGAACGGATCGGCCCGGAGGCTATCCATCGCTTTCTCGGCGAGGTGTTCCGGCTTGCCTCGGACCCGATAGACGATCACGGAGGCGACATCTATCAATACGTCGGCGACGAAATCGTGATCACATGGCTGGTGACGCAAGGGCGCACCGACGCTCGGCCGGTCGCCTGCTTCTTCGCGATCGAACAGGCGCTTGCTCGGGCCGCGCCCGATTTCGAGCGAGAGTTCGGTGCGGCTCCGCGCCTGCACGGTGCGCTGCATGCCGGCCCTGTCATCACCGGCGAAGTCGGGGGCAGCAGGCGTGCAATCGTCTATCACGGCGACGTCATGAACACCACGTCACGTATCGAGCAGGCAACAAGAGACCTTGAACGCCAGTTCCTCATCTCGGGCGACGCGCTGGAGCGGCTGGCGGACTTCGACGGCTTCGTGCGCGAGGACCTCGGCGCCGTGCGGCTACGAGGCCGCGCCGCGTCGATTCAGGTGTACGCGGTCGAGTCCAAGCGCTCGATGAACGACGACAGACGAAACGAGTCGCTCGGGCTTTCGAAACCGTCTTGACTCCTCCCAGGAGTTTTGCCACCCTTGTCAAGCAGGCGTCCTTCTAGCAGTCCGCTGCCTGGCAGGGAGATCGACTGACTTTTCGACCCTTAGGTCGGACCCCGTCAACTTCCGCCGCGGCTTGGCATGGTCAGTTCGGCCCGGGCACAACCGGTCCTTCGCGTGGCGTCATCTGGCCTAGGCAAACAGCGGCGTCGCGGGTTCGGTGCGGCTTCGAATGAAGGACAGAATTGGGGAGGATGTCCAGACCCGACTCTTCCTCAGGGCGCAGTCCTGCGCCTACTGCCATGGCATTGGCGGTCGCGCTCCTCGCAGGTTGCGCGACCCAGCCGACGCAGGCGCCACTACCGCCACCCTCGGCCGCTGCCGGACATTCCGCCGTTTCCGCCGCCGATGCCAATCGGCAGGAGAGGGCGTTCGAGCGCTGGGTGACAGACTTCCGCAGCAGCGCAACCGCGGCTGGCATCGGCGAGGCGACGTTGAATGTCGCGTTCGCCGATGTCCGCTACGTGCCTCGCGTCGTCGAACTGGACCGGGCGCAACCCGAATACACGCGCACGGTCTGGAGCTACCTCGACAGCGCCGTGTCGCCGCAACGCATTGCACTGGGCCAGGAGAGAGGGCTGCAATATCGTGCCGAAGTCGATGCTGCGGCCGCGCGCTTCGGCGTGCAGCCTGCCATCTTGGTCGCCATCTGGGGTGTCGAGAGCGACTACGGCAACAACGTCGGCAGCATTGCGACCATCGATGCGCTGGCCACATTGGGCTTCGAAGGCCGGCGCGAGGCTTGGGCCCGCAGCCAACTCCTCGCCGCACTGAGGATTCTCCAAAACGGCGACATCGACCGCCTACAGATGGTTGGCTCCTGGGCCGGCGCCATGGGCCAGACCCAGTTCCTGCCGTCGGTCTTTCTGAACTATGCGGTGGACGCTGACGGTGATGGTCGGCGCGACATCTGGGGCAGCATGTCCGATGTCATGGCCTCGACCGCGAACTTCCTCGCGCGCTCGGGATGGCAGGCGGATCAAACTTGGGGCGTCGAGGTCCGGCTACCGCCGGGGTTCGATGTCGGTCGTGCCGACGTCGCGGTGCGACAGCCCAGTTCGCTGTGGGCGGCCGAAGGCGTGCAAACCACCAACGGTGTGCCACTGCCGCAATCCGCCGAGGCCATGGTCCTGCTTCCCGCGGGTGCCAGCGGGCCGGCCTTCTTGGTCGGACCGAACTTCCAAGTCATCCTTCGCTACAACAACTCGACCAGCTACGCGTTGGCGGTCGGTCTCCTTGCGCAACGCCTTGCAGGCGGTCCTGACGTGCAGGCGACATGGCCTCGTGACCAGGTCGCCCTCTCGCGCCAGCAATTGAAGACGCTGCAGAGGGCGTTGAACCAGCGCGGCTTCGACAGCGGAACCCCTGACGGCGTGATGGGACCGAACACGCGCGGCGCACTTCGCCGCTATCAAAGCAGTGCCGGATTGCCCGCCGACGGCTATCCCAGCTTGGAACTACTGCAGCAGTTGGAGGCGCGGTAGTCATCCACGAGCGACGCTCTTGGATGCAACCCCTTCGCGTGTTTCCGGTCACGCCGCTTCACCAGCGAATCCAACCATGATGAAGGAATTTCGGACATTCGATCGGGTGACGCCGCTGGGTGCCTCCGAAATTTCTCTTGCTCACCTAAAACCGGACGGTGACTTCGCGTGCGTCTCTATGGTGAAACGACCAGTGTGTGTCGGGGAGCGGAAGTCCCCAGGCTTGCCACGACAGGCGGCAACCGCACAGCAGACCGACACTCGCACGTCCCCAGAGCGGGCGGGCCCTTCCCTTGCCACACTAACCTTGGCTCCAAGTAGTGCCTATGGATGGCGCTGGCGCAACTCGAATTGGATGCCCCCTTTCATCCAAAATGCCGTCTCGGCGTAGCGTATCAACGACGCAGGGACGCCATGGACGGCCAGCAAACGCATCGCCGCAACGACTTGGTTCGCCTCGCCACCAAGGCGATGATCGAGCGCGGCCTGGACCCTCAGTTTCCGCCGGCCGTGGCGCAGGAGCTGACCACGATCACCGGCCCGGGCCGCGACACAGGCCCGCAGATCAGCGATCTCACGGCGCTGCCGTGGTGCTCGATCGACAACGACGACTCGCTCGACCTCGATCAGCTCACCGCATGCGAGACGCTCGCCGACGGCAGCGTCAGGATCCTCGTGGCGATAGCCGACGTCGATGCCCTGGTCAGGAAGGGCTCGGCCATCGACGAGCACGCGAGGGTCAACACCACCTCCGTCTACACCTCGGCCAAGGTCTTTCCGATGCTTCCCGAACGCCTGTCGACCGACCTGACCTCGCTGAATCCCGACCAGGACCGGCTCGCCCTCGTCACCGAAATGACCATCGCGTCCGATGCGTCGGTGTCGAATGCCAGGGTCCGCCGGGCCTGTGTGCGCAACAAGGCGAAGCTCGCCTATGACGCCGTGGCAGCCTGGATCGACGGTGACGGCGCCCTGCCCGAGCGCGCGCGAGCGGTGGCGGGCATGGACGGGCAACTGCGGACGCAGGACGCGGTGGCGCAGCGCCTGCGCGCGCGCCGGCAGGCGCAAGGCTCGCTCGAGTTCGAGACCTTCCAGCATCGCGCCGTCTTCGCCGGCGAGCGGGTGGTTGATATCCGGCAGCAGGGGCAGAACCGGGCGCGCCAGCTGATCCAGGAGCTGATGATCGCCGTCAACGGCTGCGTCGCGCAGTTCCTGGCCGGCGCTGGCGTCGCGTCGCTGCGCCGCGTCGTGCGCTCGCCCGAGCGCTGGGCGCGCATAGTGACGGTGGCGCGCCAATACGGCGAGTCCCTGCCCAGCATGCCCGACGCGGCATCGCTTGAGGGCTTTCTCGCCCGGCGCCGCAAGGCCGATCCGCTGCGCTTCCCGGACCTGTCGCTGGTGATCGTCAAGCTGATGGGCTCGGGCGAATACGTCGCCGAGCGGCCCGGCACCACCCCCATCGGCCACTTCGGCCTGGCGCTGCGCGACTACACGCATTCCACGGCGCCGAACCGGCGCTTCCCGGACCTGATCGCGCTGCGCCTGGTCAAGTCCGTGCTGGCGGGGAGCACGCCGGCCTACAGCCTGGCCGAGCTGGATGAGCTGGCAGCGCACTGCAGCCGCCAGGAAGATGCAGCGCAAAAGGTCGAGCGGCGCATGCGCAAGTCGGAGGCGGCGCTGCTCCTCGAGTCGCACGTCGGCCAAGAATACGACGGCATCGTCACCGGCCGCACGCCGAGAGATACGTGGGTGCGAATCCTCCACCCGCCGGTGGAGGGAAAGCTCGCGGCGCACGGCGCCGAGCTCGACGTCGGCCAGCGGATCCGCGTCAAGCTGGTCTCGACCGACGTCGAGCGCGGCTTCATCGACTTCGTCCGGGTCGAAGGAATCGCGCCCGCGGCAGGAGCAATGAGGCGCCCTACCTGAAGGACATCGGCACCTGTGTCCTCAGGAACCAGCGCTCGGGAGGCCTGTATCAGCCAGGGCCAAGCTGTCGGCTTTACAGCTGGCAATTCGCTTACCCTTCCCGATGGCCGCCCGGCCAGCCCTCTCGCTGAGAGCGTCCGCTGTGGCGCCGGCTGGCGTGCTCGTACGACGATCTTGCCTCGGAGTCGGCGCACCGAAGGTCTACACGCTCCCAGCGATCGACGTCACTGAATCGATCGCGTTGCAGCATGCCCACGCGCTCGCCGAGCTACCGCTTCCAGCAACAGGAAATCGTCCACTAGGTTTTGACGTGTCGCCAGGCAGCGCTACCTGCATCCTGAAAAGGATGAACAGTCGGGGTGGCCAGAACGCGGCTCGCGCGACCGCATGATCGCCCTGTCGGCCCTGTGTAAGCTTGTGCGATGCACTACGACGCCACCGGAACGAAGCACGGCCTGCGCCACGACCCTTTCAAGGCTCTGGTAGGTCCACGGCCGATCGGCTGGGTCAGCACCATTGGCAGCGACGGCCTCGCCAATCTGGCGCCATACAGCTTCTTCAATGCGGTGAGCGACCGCCCACCGATGCTGATGTTCTCCTCGGCCGGCACTAAGGACAGCCTGCGGAACATCGAAGACAGCGGCGAGTTCACCTGCTCGTTGGCAACTTGGGCGCTGCGTGATGCGATGAACATGAGTTCCGCCGCCGTGGCGCCGCACGTCGACGAATTCCGCCTCGCCGGGTTGATGCCAGCGGCATCGGTCTACGTGAAGCCGCCCCGTGTGGCCGAAGCACCCGCCGCTTTCGAGTGCAGGCTCTGGAAGACCTTGGTGCTCCCAGCCCACGCCGGTGCCAAGTCCCCCGGCTACACCGTTGTGTTTGGCTTGGTGGTCGGCATCTACATAGATGATGCATTCATCCGCGACGGACTGGTGCAGACTGGACACATGCGGCCCATCGCGCGGCTGGGCTACATGGACTACAGCGTGGTCACGCCCGAGTCGATGTTCAGCCTGAACCGCCCGATCGCCAGCGACGACGGCCAAACCGCCAGGCTCGTGCCCGGTGCCTGGGATGGCGTCTACCGCTAGTGGACTGTAACGGTTGAATAGTTAGTACAATCACGCCCTATTGGAGGGCCGTGATGACACTGACCGAGACCGAGTTGATGGAACTGCGGCGTCAAGCCAACGCGAGGAACGCACGGGCGGATTCGGCACGTCACGC
>JBBRFB010000006.1:0-54167 GCA_038225015.1 Burkholderiales bacterium | reverse complement strand
CGTTCCAGTCAGATCATTTCGTGACGGTGCCCGAGCCCGTGCATTAAGAGACGAGGCGACGCGCCGAAACCGTGGCCAGTCACGGCTGCAAGGTGCCCCCGGATATTCGCGGATCTTCTCGCGCACAAAAAAGCCCGGCGTACCGGGCTTGATGTCTTACTTCGCGGTCTCTAGCGGACCTTGGCGAATCGATGGTTGGCGGAGTGGACGGGACTCGAACCCGCGACCCCCGGCGTGACAGGCCGGTATTCTAACCAACTGAACTACCACTCCTACATTCTCGAACCCGTTGCACCGGCGGCCGCGCGCTGCCTGAGGCAAGCGCGATCGGGTGGCGTCCCCTAGGGGATTCGAACCCCTGTAATCACCGTGAAAGGGTGGTGTCCTAGGCCTCTAGACGAAGGGGACTGCGTGAAAACATAGCCGGCTGCTGAGCCCGGCTTCGGTCGATCTTGTGGAGGTAAGCGGGATCGAACCGCTGACCTCTTGCATGCCATGCAAGCGCTCTCCCAGCTGAGCTATACCCCCGTCGAAAATGAAATCGGCACCCGGCGAGGGCCGCTGGAAACCAGCGCTCCGCACCGCGAAAAACGCAGATTATAGCGAGGGCGACAGCGGCTCGGCCGTTGCCCCGCCCAGCCGGCGCAGTACCGTCTCGCGCGCGAAGAGGGCCAGCACGGCGTCGAGCGAAGGCGTCTGCGGCCGGCCGCAGACGAGCACGCGCACCGCCGGCGCGAGCTGCGGCATCTTGAGGCCATGCGCGACGAGCGTTTCCTTGACGGCCGCGGCGATGCCGGCAGCGTTCCAGGGGGCAGCCGCCAGCCTGTCGTGCAACGTGGCCAGCGCCGGCCGCAGACCCTCCCCGACATGGCGGGCGAGGTCGTCGGCCGTGGGGTGCACGTCGGTGAAGATCATCGCCAGCCAGCCGGCCAGCTCGGCGCCGGTGCTGCAGCGATCCCTGAACAGCAGGCTCGCCTGAAGCACGATGTCGTCGGTGGTCGGAACGATCTGCAACCGAGCGAGCTGCGCCTTTGCCAGGCGAACGAGCTCGGCATCAGGCAGCGCCTTCAGGTAGTGCGCGTTCACCCAGGCCAGCTTGGCAGGATCCCACTGGGCCAGGCTCTTCGAGAGGTGGCTGCCGTCGAACCAGGCGATCAGCTGTTCGCGGCCGAAGATCTCCTCGTCGCCGTGGCTCCAGCCCAGGCGCACCAGGTAGTTGACCATCGCCTCGGGCAGGAAACCTTCGTCCTCGTAGGCCGTGACACTGACGGCGCCGCGCCGCTTCGAGAGCTTCTGGCCGTCGTCGCCGAGGATCACGGGCACGTGCGCGAACACCGGCAGCGGCAGGCCGAGCGCGCTGAAGAGGTTGATCTGCCACGGCGTGTTGTTGACATGCTCGTCGCCGCGAAAGACATGGCTGATCCGCATGTCGGCGTCGTCGACGACGACGGCGAAGTTGTAGGTCGGCACACCGTCGGCGCGAACGAGCACGAGATCGTCGATCTCATGGTTCGAGATCGTGATCGGGCCCTTGACGAGATCGTCCCAGGAGACGCTGCCGTCCTTCGGGTTGCGGAATCGGATCACCGGTTCGACCCCAGCCGGCACCGCCGGCAGGCTCTTGCCCGGCTCGGGCCGCCAGCGGCCGTCATAGTGCGTCTTCTCGCCGCGCGCCCGCTGCGCTTCGCGAACGGCCTCGAGTTCCGCCGGCGTGCAGTAGCAGGGGTAGGCCGAGCCGTCCACGAGCATGCGCTCGGCCACCTCTCGGTAGCGGGCCAGGCGCTGCATCTGGTAGATGGGGCCTTCGTCGTAGCCGATACCCAGCCACCGCATCGACGCCAGGATCTGCTCGACCGACGCCTGCGTCGAGCGGGCGACGTCGGTGTCCTCGATGCGCAGCACGAACTCGCCACCGTGATGCCGGGCAAAGGCCCAGGAAAAGAGTGCCGTGCGGGCAGTGCCGAGATGGAGAAAGCCGGTCGGCGACGGTGCGATCCGGGTGCGGACCGGCCCGTGCGGCACCGGCACGACGGGGGCACCGCTCACAGCGCCGCCAGGCCGCGCAACAGGTCGGCCTGCACGTCCTCGACGTCGTCGAGGCCGACGGCGACGCGGATCATTCCCTGGGTGATGCCGGCGGCCTGCCGCTGCGTTTCACTGAGCCGGCCATGCGAGGTGCTCGCCGGGTGCGTGATCGTCGTCTTCGTGTCGCCGAGGTTGGCGGTGATTGAAAGGACCTGCGTCGAGTCGATGACGTGAAAGGCGCGCTGACGCGCCGCCGTCGGCCCGCCGTCTTCGGCGCCGACGACGAAGGAGACGACCGCGCCACCCGAGTTCGACTGCTGCGACATTGCCAGCGCATGCTGCGGATGAGACGGCAACGCCGGGTGAAAGACGCGCTCGACGCCCGGCTGCGTCTCGAGCCAGCGCGCCAGAATCAGGGCGCGCTCGCTCTGCGCCTTCATCCGGATCGAGAGCGTCTCCAGCCCCTTCAGCACGACCCAGGCGTTGAACGGCGAGAGCGACATGCCGGCGCTGCGCATCACGGGAACGAACCGCTCGTTGACGAGGGCCTCGCTCGCGCAGAGCGCACCCGCGATGACGCGGCCCTGGCCGTCGAGGTACTTGGTGCCCGAATGGACCACGAGGTCGGCCCCGTACGCGAGCGGCCGCTGCAGCACCGGCGTGCAAAAGCAGTTGTCGACGGCGAGCAGCGCACCGGCGCCGCGCGCGATCGCGGCGAGCGCGGCGATGTCGCACACCTCGGTGAGCGGATTGGTCGGCGACTCGGCGAAGAGCAGCTTCGTGTTCGTCTTGACGGCACGTCGCCACTCGGCCAGGTCGGTCTGCGACACGAACGTGGTCTCGACGCCGAACTTCGCGAACTCGCGGCCGAACAGCATCACCGTCGAGCCGAACACGCTCTGCGAGCAGACGACGTGATCGCCCGCCTTGAGAAGACCCATGCCGAGGAGCAGGATCGCGCTCATGCCCGACGACGTGGCGATGCAGGCCTCGGCGCCTTCGAGCGCGGCGAGGCGGCGCTCCATCAACGTCACCGTCGGGTTGGTGAAGCGCGAGTAGATGAAGGCCTCTTCCTCGTTCGCGAAACGGGCGGCTGCGCTGGCAGCGTCGGGCTGGACGAAGCTGCTGGTCAGGAAGAGCGCTTCCGAGTTCTCGCCCCATGCGCTCGGCGGCAGGCCCTCGCGCACGGCAAGCGTGTCGAGGCCGAGCCCGGGCGGCAGGTCGACGCGGGGAATCCGCCGCGCCGGCCGATCGCCTCGCCCCCTGCCGCTGCCGTCTTCCTTCGGCTCCGCCATCACGCGGCTTCCGCGGCGCTCTGCAGGGCCAGCCGCGACCGCTCGCTCACCGATTCGTCTTCCTCACCCTGGCCGCGGCGCTGTGCCGCCATGGCCGCGAAATCGTCGTCGGTGACGTCGCCGGTGATGTAGACGCCGTCGAAGCACGAGGCCTCGAAGCCGTCGAGCTTCGGGTTGAGCGCCGCGACGACACGCTTCATGGCGGCGATGTCCTGGTAGACGAGGGCGTCGGCACCGATGAACTCGCGGATCTCCTCGATCGTCCGGTCGTGGGCGATCAGCTCGCCCTTCGTCGGCATGTCGATGCCGTAGACATTCGGGAAGCGCACCGGTGGCGCCGCCGAGGCCAGGTACACCTTCCTGGCGCCAGCGTCGCGGGCCATCTGCACGATCTCCTTCGAGGTCGTGCCGCGAACGATCGAATCGTCGACGAGGAGCACGTTGCGGCCCTTGAACTCGACGCCGATGGCATTGAGCTTCTGGCGCACCGACTTCTTGCGCACGCCCTGCCCCGGCATGATGAAGGTGCGGCCGACGTAGCGGTTCTTGACGAAGCCTTCGCGGTACGGCTTGCCGATGCGCTGCGCGAGCTGCATCGCCGACGGCCGGCTCGACTCGGGGATCGGGATGACGACGTCGATGTCGGAAGGCGGCATGGTCGAGATCAGACGCTGCGCCAGCGTCTCGCCGAGGTTCAGCCGGGCCTGGTAGACCGAGATGCCGTCCATGATGGAGTCGGGTCGCGCCAGGTACACGAACTCGAACATGCATGGGTTCAGGGTCGGGTTCTCGGCGCACTGGCGGGTATGGATGCGGCCCTCGAGGTCGATGAAGATGGCCTCGCCGGGCGCGACGTCGCGCGTCAGCGTGTGGCCGGTGCCGACCAGCGCCACCGATTCGCTCGCGACGATCACCTCGCGCCCTTCGGGGCCCTCGCCCTCGCCGAACGAGAGCGGCCGGATGCCATAAGGATCGCGAAAGGCGAGCAGTCCGTGCCCGGCTATCAACGCCACGACGGCGTAGGAGCCGCGCACGCGCCGATGAACCGCGCTCACCGCATCGAACACCAGCTCGGGCGTGAGCGGAAGATCGCGCGCCGCCCTCTCGATCTCGTGCGCGAGCACGTTGATCAGCACCTCGGTGTCGCTCTCGGTGTTGATGTGGCGCCGATCGACGTCGAACAGCTCCTGCTTGAGGGCCGGCGCGTTGGTGAGGTTGCCGTTGTGCACGAGGACGATGCCGTATGGCGCGTTGACGTAGAAGGGCTGCGCCTCTTCCTCGTTGTAGGCGCTGCCGGCCGTCGGGTAGCGCACCTGGCCGAGGCCGACCCGCCCGGGAAGGGCCCGCATGTTGCGCGTGCGAAAGACGTCGCGGACCATGCCGCGCGCCTTCTGCATGAAGCACTTCGTGCCCTCCATCGTGACGATGCCGGCGGCGTCCTGGCCCCGATGCTGGAGCAGCAGCAAGGCGTCGTAGATCAACTGGTTGACCGGCGACTTCCCGATCACGCCGACGATTCCGCACATGGCTCGACCTCCGAAAGTCAGACTACCGCGCCGGGTGGCGCGTCACGCCGCGGGCGCCAGGGCAGGCTGCCCGGCACCAGGGGCAGCAGGCGCTGCAGAGCCGCATTCAACCAGACCGCGCCGCGCGACTCGGCCCAGGCCTCGGACCGGGCCACCGGCGTGAACGACACCAGCGTCGTGATCGCGACCAGGACGACGATCGCCCTGGCCAACCCGAACACCACGCCGAGCAGTCGATCGACTGGCCGCAACGGCGTGGCCCGGATCAGCCCCGACACGGCCCGCGCTGCCAGGCTCCAGAGAACGAGCACGACGAGGAAGACAGATGCGAACGCCACGCCCTGATTCAAGAGCGAGCCGGCCGCACCGATCGGCAGCCAGGGCGCCAGCAACGGCCCGAACCAGATGGCGGCGAACCAGGCGACGAACCAGCCCGCCAGCGACAGCACCTCGAAGGTCAGCCCGCGCATCGCGCCGACCAGCGCCGAGACCGCGATCACGGCCAGCATTGCCGCATCGACCCAGCCGATTGGCCACTCTGCCACGGCCGGCGTTCACAGCGTCAGGACGACGGCCGTGAGGCCGGCCGCCTTGGCCTTGGCGAGCGCGGTCTCGGCCTCGTCGCGCGTCGCGAACGGGCCGAGACGGACCCGGATGCGACTGCCCGACGGCGTCTGGGCCACCTGCGTGTAGGTTTTCAGGCCGAGCTTTTCCGCCCGCTGGCGGGCCTCGCGTGCCGCGCTGGCCTCGGCGAAGGCGCCGACCTGGACGACGAAGCGCGCACCCGACTCGGCGGCCGGGCTGCGACCTTCGAGCAGGGCGCGCGCACGTTCGCCGTCGCTGCCGGCAGCGGCTCGTGCGGCCGGCTTGGCGGTCGCCTTCTCGTTTCTCGCTTCCGCGACCCGGGCTGCGGGCTTGTCGACTGCTCTGTCGACCGGCTTGTCGACGGCCTTCTCTGTGATCCGTTCGGCAGGCTTGTCTGTGGTCTTCTGCACGGCCCTGTCGCTGCCCTTGCCTGCCGGCTTGTCGACCGGCCTGACGGCGGCCGTCTCCCCCGCCTTGTCGCTTGCCGCCGCCGACTTGTCGCCGGCCGCCGCCGGCGCCGGCGTGACGTCGCGGCCGGCCTCCTCGCGCGACTCGGTGATCATCTCGGCGCCGCCCGTGCGGGCAAGGGGACGCCCGGAAGCTGCGGCCGCGGGCGCGGCAGGATGTGCGGACGGCATCGCCAGTGGCGGCGCGTTGTCTTTCCTTGGAATCTCGATCGGGATATCGACTGGAATCGGGCGCGGCTGCGTCTCGAAGACGAGCGGAAAGCCGATGATGCCGATGCCCAGCAGGATGATCGCGCCGATCAGTCGCTGCCGGGCGCGGCGGCGCGCCTGCTGTACGGGGTCGCCGGGATCGGCGCCGGTCGTGCCCGGCGTGTCTTGCGTCTGCTTGAACATCGAGGCGACTCAGGCGGCGTGCCGGCCTGATCGTTGCGGCAGCCCGCCCTGCATGACGCCGCCCACCGTGTAGAAGGAACCGAAGACGATGATTCTATCAGCGGGGTCCGACGCGGCCAGCGCTGCGGCGAGCGCGGCCGAGGGCGTTGCGTGCTCGTGCAGCCTGGCTGCCGCGTCCGCCGGCAGCACCTGGCGCAGCAGGCCGGTCAGCTCGGCCGCGGACGCGGCACGCGGTGCCGGCAGGTCGGTGAGGTGCCACTCGTCGATCAGGGGCGCGATGCGCGCGACGATCGCCGCGATGTCCTTGTCGCGCATCGCGCCGAACACGGCGCGGGTGCGTGGAAAAAAACCCATCTGGTCGAGGTTGGCCGTCAGTGCGGCGACGGCATGCGGGTTGTGAGCGACGTCGAGGACGAGCGCCGGCTCGCCCGGCACCACCTGGAAACGGCCCGGCAACTCGACCGTCGCCAGGCCGGTGCGCACCGCTTGCGCGCTGATCGGCAGCCGCTCGCGAAGGGCCTCGAAGGTCGCCAGCGCGCCCGACGCGTTGAGCAACTGGTTGGCGCCGCGCAGCGCCGGGTAGCCGAGGCCGCTGAAGCGCGTCGTGCGACCGGCCCAGTTCCACTGCTGGCGATCGCCCGAGAAGCCGAAGTCGATGCCAGCTCGCCAGAGGTCGACGCCCAGGCCGCGCGCCGCGTCGACGACGCTTGCCGGCGGCATCGGGTCGCAGACGATCGCCGGCTTGCTGCGCCGAAAGATGCCTGCCTTCTCGCGGCCGATCGCCTCGCGGTCGGGGCCGAGGAACTCGGCATGGTCGACATCGATGCTGGTCAGGACGGCGCAGTCGGCGTCGAACGCATTGACGGCATCGAACCGGCCACCAAGCCCGACCTCGAGGACGACGAGGTCGAGCGCCGACGATGCGAGCAGGCGCGCGATGGCGAGCAGCGTGAATTCGAAATAGGTAAGGGACACGTCGCCGCGCGCCTCCTCGACGGCGGCGAAATGCGGCAGCAGCGCCGCCGCCGCAACCGAGGCGCCGTCGACGCGGCAGCGCTCTTCAAATCGGACCAGATGCGGCTTCGAGAACAGGCCTACGCGGTAGCCTGCGGCGAGGCCAATCGCCTCGAGCATGGCGCAGGTCGAGCCCTTGCCGTTCGTGCCGCCGACGACGATCACCTGCGTCGACGGAGCGAAGCCGAGGCCGAGGCGCTGCCCGACCGTGGCCACGCGCTCGAGCGTGAGCTCGATCGTCTTCGGGTGCAGCCGCTCGCAGTGCGCGAGCCACTCGTCTAGGGTCATGCTCACGCCGGCCGGGCGCCGGGCCGCCCCAAGACCGGCCGCGCCCCCTCGGGGGGCAGCGACCGGAAGGAGCGTGGGGGCACGCTCAGGCGACCGCGTCGGAAGGCAGGCGCTGCAGCATCGCGACCTGGCGCGCGATCGTCGCGCGCAGCTCGCGCCGGTCGACGATCATGTCGATCGCGCCGGTCTGCAGCAGGAACTCCGACCGCTGGAAGCCCTCGGGGAGCTTTTCCCGCACCGTGTTCTCGATCACCCGCGGACCGGCGAAACCGATCAGGGCCTTCGGCTCGGCGATGACGACGTCGCCGACGAAGGCAAAGCTCGCCGAGACGCCGCCCATGGTCGGATCGGTGAGCACGCTGATGAACGGCAGGCGCGCCTGCGACAGGCGGGTCAGCGCAGCATTCGTCTTGGCCATCTGCATCAGGCTCAACAGGCCTTCCTGCATGCGGGCGCCGCCGGTGGCGGTGAAACTGACGAACGGCGTCCTCTGCTCGATCGCCGCATGCACGCCGCGAACGAACCGCTCGCCGACCACCGAGCCCATGGAGCCGCCCATGAAGTCGAACTCGAAGCAGGCGACGACGATCGAGATGCTCATCAGCGAGCCGCCCATCACCACCAGCGCATCGGTCTCACCTGTGTTCTCGAGCGCATCCTTCAGCCGTTCGGGGTACTTCTTGCTGTCCTTGAACTTCAGCGCATCGACAGGCAGCACCTCCTGGCCGATCTCATAGCGGCCTTCGGCATCCAGGAAGACATCGAGGCGCGCCCGGGCGCCGATGCGGTGGTGGTGCGAGCACTTCGGGCAGACGTTGGCGTTGCCTTCGAGGTCGGTCTTGTAGAGCACAGTCTCGCAGGCCGGGCACTTGACCCACAGGCCTTCGGGAACGGTGCGCCGCTCGCTCGGGTCGGTGGGCTGGATCTTCGGCGGCAGCAGTTTTTCGAGCCAGCTCATCGGGAGGTTCCTTGCATGTTCAGGCGTCGAGCGCCGCGCGCATCTCGGCAATGAAGGATGCTGCCCGGCCCGCCACAGCGTGACGGTCGCACATTTCCAGCGCCTGGACGAGGGCAGTGCCGATCACGACGGCATCGGCGACCTCGGCGACGGCACGCGCCGTCTTCGCGTCGCGGATACCGAAGCCGACGCCTACCGGCAGGGTCACGTGGGCCTTGATGCGCGGAATCATGTCCCTGACGGCGGCGATGTCGAAGTGGCCGGCACCGGTCACGCCCTTCAGCGAGACATGGTAGACGTATCCGCGAGCGAGCTTGGCCAGGCTGGCGATGCGCTCGTCGGTCGACGTCGGCGCGACGAGAAAGATCGGGTCGATGTCCCTCGCCTCGAGCAGGGCCGCGAACTCGGCGCACTCCTCGGCCGGGTAGTCAACGACCAGCACGCCGTCGACGCCGGCGGCGCGCGCGTCGTCGGCGAAGCGCTCGCTGCCGTAGCGCTCGATCGGGTTGGCGTAACCCATCAGCACCACCGGCGTCGCGCCGTCGCGCTGGCGGAACTCGCGCACCATCGCCAGCACCTGGGTCATGCCGATGCCTCGCGACAGTGCCCGCTCGCTCGCCTTCTGGATCACCGGCCCGTCGGCCATCGGATCGGAGAACGGGACGCCGAGCTCGATGACGTCGGCACCGGCACCTGCCATGGCGAGCATGATCTCGGCCGTCGAGTCGGCATGGGGATCGCCGGCCGTCACGTAGGGAATCAGCGCCTTCCTGCCGCGCTGGCGCAAGGCCGCGAAGGTGGCGTCGATGCGGCTCATGGCGCCGGCGCAGAGCTGGCCCGCGCGGCATCGAGCTCGGCCACGGTGGCGATGTCCTTGTCGCCGCGGCCGGAAAGATTGACGAGCAGGTGCTGGTCGCTGCGCATCGTCGGCGCCAGCTTCATCGCATGGGCGACGGCATGGCTCGACTCGAGCGCCGGAATGATCCCTTCGCAGCGGCAGAGGCGGTGAAAGGCGGCCAGCGCCTCGTCGTCGGTGACGCCGACGTATTCGGCGCGGCCGATGTCATGCAGCCACGCGTGTTCGGGGCCGACGCCGGGATAGTCGAGGCCGGCCGAGATGGAGTGCGTGGCGCTGATCTGGCCGTCCGCGTCATGCAGCAGGTACGTGCGGTTGCCGTGGAGAACGCCTGGGCTGCCAGCGCAGATCGACGCCGCGTGGCGGCCCGTCTCGAGGCCCTCGCCGGCCGCCTCGACGCCGATCAGGCGCGTCTCGCTGCGCTCGATGTAGGGATAGAAGATGCCCATGGCGTTACTGCCGCCGCCGACGCAGGCGATCACCGCGTCGGGTTGGCGGCCGATCATGGCCGGCATCTGCCCCAGGCATTCATCGCCGATGACGCGCTGGAAATCGCGCACCATCGTCGGGTACGGATGCGGGCCGGCGACCGTGCCGATGATGTAAAAGGTGTCCTCGACGTTCGTCACCCAGTCGCGCAGCGCCTCGTTCAGCGCATCCTTCAGCGTCTTCGAGCCGCTCTCGACCGGCACCACGGTGG
This sequence comes from Burkholderiales bacterium, assembly GCA_038225015.1. GTDB lineage: Bacteria > Pseudomonadota > Gammaproteobacteria > Burkholderiales > Burkholderiaceae_C > Schlegelella_A. The sequence continues at coordinate 44,060 of JBBRFB010000006.1, read as the reverse complement.
CTCCGAGCAGGTTCATGCGATAGACGTTCGGCGCCTGGCGACGCACGTCCTCGCTGCCCATGTAGACGACGCACTCGAGGCCGTAGCGCGCGCAGATCGTTGCCGTGGCGACGCCGTGCTGGCCGGCGCCGGTTTCGGCGATGACGCGGGGCTTGCCCATCCGGCGGGCGAGCATCGCCTGTCCGATCGTGTTGTTGATCTTGTGCGCGCCGGTGTGGTTCAGGTCCTCGCGCTTCAGGTAGATCTGCGCACCGCCGAGCTCTCGCGACAGACGTGCCGCGTGGTACACCGGGCTCGGCCGGCCGACGTAATGGGCCAGCTCGGAGCGGAACTCGGCGTCGAACGCCGGGTCGGCGCGAGCCTCGTCGTAGCACGCCTTCAGCTCGTCGAGGGCGTGAACCAGCGTCTCGGCGACGAAGCTGCCGCCATAGGGGCCGAAATGCCCGCGTGCATCGGGCTGTGTGTAGTCAAGCATGAGAATTGCACTCGCTCAGGCGGTGGAGGCGGCGATGCGGGCATCGGCCTCGCGCACCGCATCGCAGAAGCGTCGGATCGCCGCCGCGTCCTTCACGCCGCGCGACGACTCGACGCCCGAGGAAACGTCAACGGCCCACGGCCGCAACTGCAGGATGCCGGCAACGACGTTTTCGGCATGCAACCCACCAGACAAAACGAGCGGATGGGAAACGCCTTGCGGAACGAGCGACCAATCGAAAGCCTTTCCTGCCCCGCCGTAGCCCTCGACGTGAGCGTCGAGGACGAGCGCCCGCGCGGCGCTGAAACGGCGCGAGCAGTCTAGCAAATCGAGCCCGGGCGTCATACGCGCGGCTTTCAGGTAAGGCCGGCCGTGGCGCTCGCAGTCCGCCGGCGTCTCGTCGCCATGGAACTGAAGGACGACGTCGGCGATGGCATCGGTCACCGCCTCGATCGCTGCCGGCTCGGCGTTGACGAAGAGCGCGACCGGCGCGACGAAGGGCGGTAGCCGCCGCGCCAGCGCCACCGCCTGCGTCAGGGTCAGGCAGCGCGGGCTGGGCGGGTAGAAGACGAACCCGACCGCATCCGCCCCGGCTTCGGCGGCCGCCTCGACGTCGGCCTCACGGGCGATGCCGCAGATCTTGATCCGCGTCCGCTGGTTCATCGCCGGCCTTGCCGTGCCGGCTCAGGGCAACCAGGACATCGCCGCAGTCTGCTCGGGAATCGCATGGGCTGGATCGTAGTACGGCCCGACGAAATAGAGCCCGGCGGGCGAGAAGGTGGCCGCGGCGCGGGCGCGGTCGCGCGAAGCCAGCACGTCGCCGATCCAGGAGGGCGGGCGTGAGCCGCTGCCCACCGCCACCAGGCAGCCCATCAGGTTGCGGATCATGTGGTGCAGGAAGGCATCGGCCTCGAAGTCGAAGCGCCAGTAGGCGCCGCGGCGCTCGACGTCGACGCGGCGCAGCGTCTTCACCGGCGAGCGCGCCTGGCACTCGGCCGAGCGAAAGGCGCTGAAGTCGTGCTCACCGAGCAGGATCGCCGCGGCCTCGCGCAGGCGGCCACCGTCGAGTGCCCTGTACGTCCAGCCGACGAGGCCGGATTCGATGGCCGGGCGCGTCGTCGACTCGAGCATCACGTAGGCATAGCGGCGCCCGATCGCATTGGCACGCGCATGAAACGCGTCGGGTACGAAGCGGCACCACTGGACGGCGATGTCGTCGGGCAGGTAACGGTTGCTGCCGCGGACCCAGCCGTCGGCCGAACGCTCGATGGCGACGTCGAAGTGGACGACCTGGTTCAGCGCATGAACGCCGGCGTCGGTGCGGCCGGCGCAGACGCACTGCACGCGCTGGTCGGCGAAGGCCGTCAGTGCGGCGTCGAGATGGTCCTGGACGGTGCGCCCCCCCGGCTGGCTCTGCCAGCCCTGGTAGGCGACGCCCCGATAGGCGATGCCGAGAGCGACGCGCACGACGCCGACCGCCCCGGCCTGCCCGATGCCCCGGTCGCCCGGGGATCAGGACAGGTCGTCGAGCATCCCCTGCGCCTTCGTCTTCGTTGCGCCGCTGGCGGTGGCAAGCACCTCGCGCAGGAGGTCGCGCGCGCCGTCCTTGTCGCCGATTCGCTGGAATTCCTCGGCGAGTTCGAGCTTGCGGGCGAGCGGGTCGACATTTCCTTCGTCCTCGACGAACGGCATGTCGATGGCACCGAAGTTTGTTCCCGGCGCCGACGCCTCCGCCGGCGGCGCATCGAGGTCGAGCTTGATGCCCGACAGATCGAACGCCAGCGGCTCATCGCGGTGGTCTTCGGCCGCTCCGGCCTCGTTGTCAATGAGCGGCATCTTGTGCGTCGTCGCGTGGTAGCCCGGCCGCGGCGGAATCGACTCGGTGGCGTCGAGCGGCATCGGCTCCGACGGCACGCCGATCCCCGGATTGCCAAGATCGAGGTCGACCTCCGTGAACTGGCTTTCGCGCGTGGCCGAGTCGCTGCCGAGCGAAGAGCCGAACTGCGACGGCACCGGGACGATCGACTGCGGCATCGTGCTGGCGCCCAACGGCTCCGCGACTTCGCCGCCGTCGTCGCGGCGCTCCGGAACACCCCCTGCCTGGTACAGCGCGTTGTCAGGGTCGACCTGGCTGCCGAGCTCCTGGGCCTTGGCCCAGTCTTCGCCCTCGCCTCGCGTCAGTGCGAAGAGCTGCGTTGCGAGGAGCTCGAAACCCTTCGTGTCGCGCCGCTTGGCATACACCTCGAGCAGCTTGGTCCGGATCGCCAGGCGCTCCGGATTGCTTCGCATCGCTTCCTTGAGGATCTCCTCGGCCTGGAGGTCGCGGCCATAGGCGAGGTAGACGTCGGCCTCGGCGACCGGGTCGACATCGCCGATGGCATCGAGCTGCGACAACGAGTACGTCATGGACGACGAGCTGCTGCCGGCATCGCGGGTGTCGATGCGCTGACCCCCGCTGGCGCCGAAGAACGAATCGGGCTGCAACCGGCTTTCCAGGAACGACGTTTCGCCGCTGTCCTTCTTCGAGCGCTGCGCGAAGCGGTAAGCGCCATACAGCAGGAGGAGCACCACGACGATGCCGCTGCCCCAGTAGAGGGGGTTGCCGAGGAACTCGTCGGCCAGGCTGGTCTCGTCGACCGGCTTGGTTGGCGCGGGACGCGGCCGCGGCTTCGCGGCGGCGACGGCACTCGCCGGCGGCGGCGTGACGACAACGGCAGCGCCGCTCGCCGGCGCCGACGCGCCGGCCATGGCTGGCGCGGCACCGGCAACGACGGCGGGAACCGATGCCGGCGCAGTCGCTGCCGGAAGTGGCATCGAGGCCGGTGGCGCGACCACGGCAGCAGCAGGCGGCGCCATGGCGACCGGCGGTGTCACTGCCGCGATGGGCGGAGCGGCCACGGCGGAGGCGCCGCGAGGTGCTGGTGGGGCAGTGGTCGGCGCCGGGGTCGGCGTCGATGCCGAGCCCTGGATGCGGCGCAGGTCGGTGAGATTCTTGTTCAGCTCGGCGACACGCGTCGACTCGGCCTGACGTTCGCGCTCCTTCGAGATCCGCTCTTCGGCGGCGGCCGAGGCCGCCCGGGCTGCTGCCGTTCCCTTGCTCAGCGTGAGCTTGTCGGGCGTCGTCGCCGCCTGCTTGCGGTCTTCGACCCTCGCCTCGACGCGGCCGCCGCCCTGGCGCGCACTGCCGCTGGACGGTGCCGCAACGGTCGCGCCCGCCAGGCGTTGCCGGTAGGCGCTGAAGTCGGCGCTCTGGGCGACGATCGTCTTGCGAGCCTCGGCCGCGGATACGCCTTGTGCCGATTCCGCCGCCGGCACCGACAGCACGACGCCCGAACGCAGGCGGTTCATGTTGTTGCCCATGAACGCATCGGGATTGGCGCGGAACAGCGACACCAGCATCTGATCGAGCGACACGCCGGTGCGCTGCGTGCTGGCGGCGATCTTCGACAAGGTATCGCCGCTCTTGACCATGTACTCGTCGACACCGACGCCGGCGGCCCGGGCGCTTTGCCTGGCCTCTTCCGGCGGACGCGACGCGGTGGCTGCAGCGCGTGCCGCGGCGCGACGCTCGCGCAGCGCTTCACGCGCCGCTTCGCGGGCACTCGCCCGCGCCTCGCGGGCCGACGCGGCCGGCGATCGCGCGGGCGACAGATTCGTAGCCGCCGCAGGCGCGGCCGAGATCACCGGCGAGGTCGTCGTGGCGACCGGGGCCGACTGCGGCCCCGCCGCACGAATCGTCGGCGGTGGATCGAACAGGAGGGTGTATTCGCGAACCAGCCGACCCGTCGCCCATGAGATCTCGAGGATCACATCGACGAAGGGCTCCTGGACGCTGCGCTCGCTCGCCAGGCGGACGAAGATGCGGCCGTCGCGGCGCTCCAGCGTGGCGCGGGTGCTCGGCAGGACGGCGTTGTAGTCGACGTTGGCGGCACGATAGGACTCGGGCGGCGCGACCCGGATGCGCAGGTTCGCCTGTTCCTCGGGCGTCATGCTGGTGACTTCGATCTCGGCCCGCAGCGTCTCGCCCAGCGCCGACTGCACGTTGAGCCGGCCGAGGCCGAGGGCCGACGCCAGCGGAGAAGCCAGACAGAGCGCAAGGATGGCGACGCTCGTCAGCGCATGGCGCCCCGAGAACTTCAGTTTTCTTTTCAAGGCGTCTCCCGAAAGGACGATGCGCGTTCGCTCATGAGCGCGCTGGCACGACACGGGCTCGAAATCGAGCCACGTCTGATCCTCGAACCAGCCGCTGCCCGGCCTCCAAAGCAGCGGTCGCAAAGACGGAAAAGACCATAGCATCAGCGAGATACGCTAGCAAGCTCATGCAATGGCTGACATCTGCGCAGACGCCTGTTCCGAGTCTTCTGCACGGCGCTGTTGCGGCCTGACAACGAGTAGACGACACCCCGGCATGTGGTTCAGCGCTCCAGGATGATCCGCAGCGTCCGGCGCAGCGGCTCGGCGGCCCCCCAAAGCAGCTGATCGCCGACCGTGAAGGCACCCAGGTAGCGCTCGCCCATCGCCAGCTTGCGCAGGCGGCCGACAGGAATGTTCATGGTCCCCGTCACCGCCACCGGCGTGAGCTGGCGCAGGCTGGCCTCCTTGGTGTTTGCAACCACCTGCACCCAGTCGTTGTCGGCAGCGATCATGGCTTCGATGTCGGCCAAAGGCACGTCTTTCTTGAGCCTGATCGTGAGCGACTGGCTGTGGCAGCGCATCGCGCCGACGCGCACGCAGAGCGAATCGATCGGCACCGGCGCGTTGCCGCCGGGCTGGCTGCGGCCGAGGATCTTGTTGGTCTCGGCGCTACCCTTCCACTCCTCAAGGCTCGTGCCGTCGCCGCGATCGGCGTCGATCCAGGGGATCAGGCTGCCGCCGAGCGGCACGCCGAAATTCGCCGTCTCCTCGGGCGACATCGTGCGCTGGCGCTCGGCGATGCGCCGGTCGATCTCGAGGATGGCCGACTTCGGATCGCCGAGCAGCGCCTTCACCTCCGCGTGCAGCGCACCGTACTGGCTCAGCATCTCCCGCATGTGCTGGGCGCCGCCGCCCGAGGCGGCCTGGTAGGTCGTGCAGGTCATCCAGTCGACGAGATCGGCCTTGAACAGCGCGCCGACGCCCATCAGCATGCAGCTCACGGTGCAGTTGCCGCCGATGTAGTTGCGCACGCCCCGGCCGAGCGCCGCGCGGATGAGCTCGAGGTTCACCGGATCGAGGACGATGACCGCATCGTCCTGCATGCGCAGCGTCTTCGCGGCATCGATCCAGTAGCCGTTCCAGCCAGCCGCACGCAGCCGCGGATAGACGTCCTTGGTGTAATCGCCGCCCTGGGCGGTGATGACGATGCGACAGCGCTTGAGCGCCTCGATGTCGTAGGCGTCTTGCAAACGGCTCTCGTTCTTCGCCTGCGGGGGTGCGGCGCCACCCTTGTCGCTGGTGCTGAAGAAGACCGGCTCGATGAGGTCGAAGTCGCCCTCGGCCTGCATGCGTTCCAGCAGCACGGAGCCGACCATGCCGCGCCAGCCGACTATCCCTGTGAGTTCCATCGTCATCGCCTGCTCCGAAGTCCTGGATCGAAAGCCTTCTGCCGCCCGGCCGTCTGCCGGGAAGGGGCGAGACGAGCCGGCGCGCTAGTGCTTGGTGGTGGTGGTTGCCGACTTCTTCCCGAGCGCGGCGACGACGGCGTCGCCCATCGCACGGGTGCCGACCTTCGTCGTGCCCTCGGCCCAGATATCGGCCGTGCGCAGGCCTGCGGCGAGCACGTCGCGCACCGCCTGCTCGACGCGAACGGCGGCTTCGGGCTGGGCGAGGGAGAAGCGAAGCATCATGGCCACCGACAAGATTGTAGCCAGCGGGTTCGCGAGATCCTTGCCGGCGATGTCGGGCGCGCTGCCGTGGCTCGGCTCGTACAGGCCCTTGCCCTCGGCATCGAGCGAGGCCGACGGCAGCATGCCGATCGAGCCGGTGAGCATCGCCGCCTCGTCGGACAGGATGTCGCCGAACATGTTGCCGGTGACGACGACGTCGAAGCGCTTCGGGTCGCGCACGAGATGCATCGCGGCGTTGTCGACGTACATGTGGTCGAGGGCGACGTCGGGGTATTCGACGTGCACGTCGGTGACCACGTCCTTCCAGAACTGGAAGGTCTCGAGGACGTTGGCCTTGTCGACGCTGGTGAGGCGCTTGCCGCGCTGGCGCGCCGCCTGGAAGGCGACATGGGCGATGCGCTCGATCTCGGGCCGCGTGTAGCGCATCGTGTCGAAGGCCTCGTCGCTGCCGGCGAAGGCGCCGTCGGGCGCCACGCGCCGGCCGCGCGGCTGGCCGAAATAGATGTCGCCGGTGAGCTCGCGGATGATGAGGATGTCGAGCCCGGCGACCAGCTCGGGGCGAAGGCTCGAGGCAGCCGTGAGCTCGGGGTAGCAGATGGCGGGGCGAAAGTTCGCGAACAGGCCGAGCGACTTGCGCAGACCGAGGATCGCCTGCTCCGGCCGGAGCGCTCGCTCGAGCTTGTCGTACTTCCAGTCGCCCACCGCGCCGAAAAGGACGGCGTCGGCCGCGCGCGCCAGGGCCAGCGTCGCCTCGGGCAAGGGGTGGCCATGGGCGTCGTAGGCGGCGCCGCCGACCAGAGCGTGCTCGGTCTCGATAGGCAGTTCGAGCGCGGCCAGCACGCGCTCTGCCTCGCGGACGATCTCGGTGCCGATGCCGTCACCCGGCAGGATGGCGATCTTCACGCGTCAGCCCATTGTTGCAGCGCCAGGCGCTCGACGAGCAGCCACTCGCACAGCTTGCAGACGTTGCAGCAGGCGGCCATGGCTCGAACCGATCAAAGTCGATGCGCCAGCCACGGCTTCTTGAGCAGCCGCTCGGCCTCGAAGGCGCGAATCGCATCGGCGTGCCGCAGGGTGAGCGCGATGTCGTCGTAGCCGCCGAGGAGACGGATCTTGCGCGATTCTTCAATCTCGAACGCGAGCTCGGTGCCATCGGCCTTGCGCACGACCTGGCGCTCGAGATCGACCGTGAGTTCGTAGCCGATGAAGGCCGCCACCTCGTCGAACAGTCGGGCGACCTCCGACTCCGCGAGAATGATCGGGAACAGCCCGTTCTTGAAGCAGTTGTTGAAGAAGATGTCGGCGTAGCTCGGCGCCACGATCGCCCGGAAGCCGAACTGCTGCAACGCCCACGGCGCATGCTCGCGCGACGAGCCGCAGCCGAAGTTCTTGCGCGCCAGGAGGATCGAGGCGCCACGGTAGCGTGGCTGGTTCAGGACGAAGTCGGGGTTCGGCCGCCGCGACGCCGGATCCTGGCCGGGCTCGCCCGGATCGAGGTAACGCCAGGCATCGAAAAGGTTGGGCCCGAAGCCCGACTTCCTGATCGATTTCAGGAATTGCTTGGGAATGATGGCGTCGGTGTCGACGTTTTCCCGGTCCATCGGCGCGACCAGGCCCTTGTGAACTCGAAAAGCGTCCATGCGTGTCTCAGCCCAGGCGACGCACGTCGACGAAATGGCCCTGCAGCGCCGCCGCGGCCGCCATCGCCGGGCTGACCAGGTGAGTGCGGCCGCCGGCGCCCTGTCGACCTTCGAAATTGCGGTTGCTGGTCGAGGCGCACCGCTCGCCCGGCTCGAGCCTGTCGGCATTCATTGCCAGGCACATGGAGCAGCCAGGCTCGCGCCACTCGAAGCCGGCGCCCTTGAACACGGCATCGAGGCCTTCGCGCTCGGCCTGCTTCTTCACCAGACCGGAGCCCGGCACGACCATCGCCAGGCGCACATTCGCGGCGACGCGCCCGCCGACCCGCCGCACGACGGCCGCCGCTTCGCGCAGGTCTTCGATGCGGGCGTTGGTGCACGAGCCGATGAAGACCTTGTCGATGCGGATGTCGGAAATCGGCTGGTTCGGCTCGAGCGCCATGTACTTCAGCGCGCGCTCCATCGCGCCACGCTTGTTGGCGTCTTTCTCGCGATCGGGATCGGGCACGCGATCCTCGATGCCGACGACCATCTCCGGCGAAGTGCCCCAGGTCACCTGGGGAACGAGCGCCGTGGCGTCGATGTCGACGACGGTGTCGAAATGCGCACCGGCGTCGGAGTGGAGCGTTCGCCAGTAGCGGACAGCGGCTTCCCATTCCAGACCGGTCGGCGTGAAGGGCCGACCCTTGACGTAGGCAATGGTGGTGTCGTCGCAAGCGACCAGGCCGGCGCGCGCCCCGGCCTCGATGGCCATGTTGCACACCGTCATGCGCCCTTCCATCGACAGGGCGCGGATCGTCTCGCCGGCGAACTCGATGGTGTAGCCGGTGCCGCCGGCGGTGCCGATGCGGCCGATGATGGCAAGCACCACGTCCTTCGCCGAGCAGCCGCGCGGCAGCCTGCCCTCGACCCGGACCAGCAGGTTCTTCGCCTTGCGCGTCAGGAGGGTCTGGGTCGCGAGCACGTGCTCGACCTCGCTCGTGCCGATGCCGTGCGCGAGCGCGGCGAAGGCGCCGTGGGTCGAAGTGTGCGAGTCGCCGCAGACGACGGTCATGCCGGGAAGCGTCGCGCCCTGCTCGGGGCCGATGATGTGGACGATGCCCTGGCGCGGGTCGTTCATCTTGAACTGGGTCACGCCGTGACGCTCGCAGTTGGCGTCGAGCGTGTCGACCTGCAGCCGCGACACCGGGTCGGCGATGCCGTGCGCGCGGTCCGTCGTCGGCACGTTGTGGTCGCTGACGGCCAGGTTCGCCGAGACGCGCCAGACCTTGCGCCCGGCCTGCTCGATGCCCTCGAACGCCTGCGGGCTCGTCACCTCGTGGACGAGGTGCCGATCGATGTAGAGAAGGGCGGCGCCGTCGTCCTCGCTGTGGACGACGTGCTCGTCCCAGAGCTTGTCATAGAGGGTGCGGAGCATCTCGAAGCCGGTGAGGCGAAACCGATCATTCTACGGTTCCGTCCGCGGTACGCCGGCCGCCCGCAGCAAGCCCGAACGCGGCGCGCGCGACCGGCTCGCACGGCGCGGCCGTGCGCCGCTTTGGATCAGGGCGTGACGGTGACGATGTCGGCCTCCCGGCCTGTCTTGCCGTCGGCGTAGAACAGCAGGAAGCCGGTCTGCGACGGCGACGCCGCCGCGCCACCGGTCACGGCCGAGACCGGCACCGCGCCCGACACGCCGACCGGCACGGTGAACGCGTCGAATGCCGCGGCGTACTTCGGCTTGCCCAGCGTGTAGGTCATGCCGGTGATGCCGTCCTTGTAGTTGCCGGTGAAGTAGTTATCGAAGGCGTAGACCGAGAAGGTGAATTTCTGCTGCGGGTTGGTGATGCCGATATCCGACGCGAGCACGGTGAACACCATGTTCGACGAATTCAGATCGCTGTCGACGTAGAACCTGGCGATTGCGGAGCCGCCGCTCAGTGGCACTGCATAGACGAGGGTGTTGCCGGTCGCGCCAAAACCGGTCTGCTCCGCGTTGTAGATCACATAGTCGTCGACGCCGTCGTTGTTGGCGTCGATGTAGATGTCGAACTCCGCCGGGTAGGCCGGATGGGCGCGCTGGCCATAGGTCGAGATGGCGAACTGGACGGCGGGCACGCCGACGTCGATGCTCCTGACCCCGACAGCCCGGATGTCGATCAGGACGTCCTGGCTGCCGGGCGGCGGCAAGACGTTGGTGATCTGCGGGCTGGTCCCGGTGAGCGCATACACATCGGTGTAGCCATCGGTCGAACCCGTCAGGTTTCGTACACCGATGCCGCCACTGCCGGCATTCAGCGCGATCGCAGTCGACGTCACCTCGACGCCGGCGGCCTTGTGCGGCAGGACCTGCCAGGGCACCGACACCGAGCCGGCCGCATCGTTGACCGAGATGTAGCCGTCGTACTCATCCCCTTGCAGCAGCGCTCCGTTGCCTTGATCGCTCGCGGCCGACAGGTTCCACAGCGGCAGCTTCGAGGCATCGATCCTCATGCTGAGACCGAATGCCGCCGTCCCGTGGGCGGGCACGGTGATGCTTGCCGGCGCGATGAGCGTCACGGCACCATCGGCCTCGTCGTTCGCATAGCGATACGACTTCGAGATCGTGTAGAAGCGCGACGTGTTGCCGTAGTTGCGCACTGCGACCTTCTTTGACAGCGTCGTGATGCCGGTGGCTCGCAGCGTGCCGAACGACAGGCCCACGTTGTAGGGATTCGTCGCGTCCCACAGGCCCGTCGTGATGGCAGCCGCCTTGTCGACCCGGACCTCTCCGGCGCCGATGCGCGTGATCGGCGCCAGGGCGCCGGGCTGCGTCGCCGGGTTCGTGTAGACGGTCGTGTTCGCGGCATTCATCAGCCGCGACTTGATCTCCGAGGGCGTCGCGGTCGGAAACTTCTGCAGCAGCAGCGCGGCCGAGCCCGAGACCATGGGCGCAGCGCCAGACGTTCCGCTAAAGGCGGTCTCGCCGTTGCCCGTTCCGCGCTCGGCCGAGACCGATTCGCCGGGCGCGCCGATCTCGGGCTTGATCGAGCTGAAGTTGTAGCTCGGCCCGCGCGACGACGTGCTGGCCATGCTTCCGGCCAGTCCGATCCGTGTCGATTCGTCGACGGTGACGTTGACGGGCGAGGCGATCATCGCCTTGATCGAGTTGCCGAGCGACTGGGTGATGACGAGCGCCGGAGCGAAGGTGCTGCCGCCGCCGTACGCGAACGACATCGCGTCGCCAGGTGCGACCAGCGCGATCAGGACGCCGTTCGCGCCGGCCAGCGCGGCGGCCTCGACCTTGAGGCTGACGGCGCAGGAGCCGCGGTCGATCAGGGCTACCTTGCCGGCCAGCGAGCCCGCCGGAAGCGGAGAACACGCCAGGTTGTCCGCGGCGCCGGCCTGCAGCGCGGTCTTGACGTCGCCCTTGAAGCCCGCTCCGATCGGCGCGAACGACAGCGTCGCCGTGTTGCCGTAGAGCCCTGCGATGGCGGGCGGCGAGTTGATCTTCAGCGCGTACGTCGACGACGTCGGCATCTGCGTCTCGGCGACGCTGATCGCCTCGGGCGCGGTCGATGGCGAGCCGACGATGTACGGACGGTCGGCCGCGTTGCCGGCCGAGATCGAGGCGACGATGCCGAAGCGCACCGTGTTCGACACGGCTTCGGTGAGGTCGTCTTCGCGCTGGCCGTAACTCGCGCCGAGCGAGAGGTTGACGACGTCGGCGGCGTCGGAGAAATCGAGATCGCCGTTCGGATCGAGGATCCACTCCAACCCGAGCAGCAGGGCTTCGCCGTTGCACGAGGTCGACTGGTTGCTGCAGACCTTCACCGCGTAGAGCTTCGCGCCGGGAGCCACGCCCTTGTGCAGGCCGTCGAGGCTGGCGCCGGCGATGATGTCGGCGACGTGCGTGCCGTGGCCGCCGTCCGGCGGCTCGTCGATCGGATTGGGGTCTTCCGTGCGCGGCCCGTTCGGCCAATCCGAGCCGACGAAATCGTAGCCGCCGATCACCTTCGCGGTCGGGTAGAGGCCGCTGGGAACGACCGTGGGCGAAGCCGTGGCGGAGGCGTAGTCGGCCGCGCTTCCGGAGCCGCCCAGGTTGTAGTGCGTGTAGTCGATGCCCGAATCAAGCACGGCTACGGTGACGCCCGCGCCGGTCACGCCGAGGCTTTGCAGGGCACTGGCGCCGATATAGGGAACGGTGGTCGACAGCGACAGCGTGTACTTGCCGACCGGTCGCACGGAAGTCACGCCGGACAGGCGGCCGATCTGCGGCAGGGTCGACACCTTGGTGGTGAAGATCACCGAGTTCTGCACCTTGCTCAGGCGCGATGTCTCCTTGCCGCCCAGCGCCTGGACTTGCGCCGACAGGGCATCCTGCTTCTGCTTCAGCGTGGCCATGTAGGCCAGCCTTTGCGCAATCGTCATCCTCGAGCCGAGGCGCTTCGCGTTGGCGCCGACCGCGACAGCCAGCGGCGGGTCTGTCAGCCGGACCACCACCTGCACGGTGCCGTTCTGCTGTGGCGCCTTGCTGACGTCGCCCGTGGCCGGAACGCCCAGAAGCAGTTGCGAGGCCGTCGGCCGGACCGGCGTCTGCGCGAGCGCGACGCCGTGAAGAAGAACGGCGGCGATGGCGAGGCCACCTCCACGAAGAGCCAGCTTCGACATGGACTGTTCTCCGAACGAGGCCCGTGCGGGCCGGTGGTGATCGGCCTTCATCGCCGCGGACGACAGAGGGACGGAACTCAGCTCAGCGCGGTGCGATCGCGTGCCCGGCGGCGACGCAGGCGCGCAGCGACGGCCCCGAGGCCAGCGAGCAGAAGCAGCAACTCCGACGGTTCGGGAACGGCCACGACGCTGACGCCCGTGAGCGCGATGTCGTAGGCGAGACCACCCTCGTTCAGCGTCGCGAAGCCCTCATCCCAGTACGAGAGGCCGCCCGCCGCCGGATCGGCACCAACGACGTCGGTGAAGCTGCCGCTCAGGAAAAGGCCGGTGCCGAACAGGTCGCGCGCCACGAAGCCGCCGACCGATACGCCGAGGTAATAGATCCCCGGGACGGTCGGGCCGCCCACGGGCAACGTCGACAGCAGGTCGAAGCCGTTGTCGTCGTTGCTGTAGATGCCGAAACCGGCACTGTCGAACAGGAAGAGCGCCGTATCGTCCGGGTTGCCGGACAGCGTTGTCGCCGAGAACGTGCTGACGTCGTCGATGAAGATGCGGTAGAGGTCGACCTGGTTTCGCGGCGTCGCATTGACCAGCGTCACGGTCTCGAGGGTGCCGAAGATGTCGGTGAGGGTGGTGCCGGCGACGCCGTCGATCGTCTGCGCGGTGGCGAGCGTCTCGCCCGCACCCGGCGGGCTTTCGTTCCAGGCCAGGGCATGGGCGGGAGTCGCCGCCACCATCGCCGAGACCAGCACCGCGGACAGTGCCAGAGAATGCAAACGGCTCATCGGTTACCCCTCCTGTTTGATCTTCGCAACGCCACTTCACCGCGCCGCGGTCCGATCGGCTACCCGTCGCGACCGTCGGTCAGGATAGTCGCACGGCGCCGAAAAAAAGGGAATTGTGTCGTCCCCCGTGTTTCACGGGATTGACGATCTCGTGACAGTTGCGAGGCCGTGACCGGCGCTTACCGATCGGGCAAAGGGCCCCGTCCCGGCGCGGCCCGATTCAGTCGGCAGCGGCGCGGCGCCACCGGCGCCGCCGACGGCGCCACACTGGCCGCGGCAGGCATGCAGCGCGCCCCCGGGTCACGCACGACCGAACAGGTGGAGAAACGTGCCGAGCCGGTAGCACGCCGGGCCCGCGACGCCGACGCCAGGCGATCCAGCGTCTCGACGTCGACGCTCCGCGACGACCAGGCCAGGTAGGCCTCGGGTCCGCCGCAGGCCTGGTTGCCGACAGCCATGGTGCGGCACTGGCCGTCGTTCTCGCACGCGGCGTCTCCGATGAAATCGCGAATGGCCGCGACATCCGGCGGCGCAGCCGGGGCGGCGAGGGACGCGGGGCCGGTCAGTGCGATCGCAGCGACGACAACGCACCCTGCCCGTTGCCTTGGCCGGAGCCCGTGCCGGGCGGGTGTCGGACCCAACGAGATGCTCGGACGACCGGCCTTCGGCCCCGAGGCAGGTGGCGGAGCGTCAGCCGCGCCGGGCCATCGGGACGACATCACGCGGCGGCGACCCCGTGAACAGCTGCCGTGGCCGACCGATCTTGTACTCCGGGTCGCCGATCATCTCGTTGAGCTGGGCGATCCAGCCGACCGTGCGGGCCAGGGCGAAGATCGCCGTGAACAGGCTTACCGGGATGCCGATCGCCCGCTGCACGATGCCGGAATAGAAATCGACGTTGGGGTAGAGCTTCCTGGCGACGAAGTACTCGTCCTCGAGGGCGATCTTCTCGAGCGCCATCGCGAGCTTGAAGATCGGGTCGTCGTGCAACCCGAGCGTGTCGAGAACCTCGTGGCATGTCTCGCGCATGAGCTTTGCGCGCGGGTCGTAGTTCTTGTAGACGCGGTGCCCGAACCCCATCAGCTTGATGCCCGAGTTCTTGTCCTTCACCTGGTGGATGAAGTCTCCGATCTTCTCGACGCCGCCCATCCGCTGCACGTCTTCGAGCATGTTCAGGGCGGCCTCGTTGGCGCCGCCGTGCGCCGGCCCCCACAGGCACGCCACCCCCGCGGCAATGGCCGCAAACGGGTTCGTGCCCGACGAGCCGCACAGTCGCACCGTCGAGGTCGAGGCGTTCTGCTCGTGATCGGCGTGGAGGATGAAGATGCGGTCTATGGCCCGCACCAGCACGTCGTTCGGGTGGTACTCCTCGCACGGCGTGGCGAACATCATGCGCATGAAGTTGCCGGCGTAGGAGAGATCGTTCTTCGGGTAGACGTAGGGCTGGCCAGCGGTGTACTTGTAGGCCATCGACACCAGCGTCGGCATCTTCGCGATCAGGCGGATGGCCGAGATCTCGCGATGGACCGGATTGTTGATGTCGGTCGAGTCGTGATAGAAGGCCGACATCCCGCCGACCAGCCCGGTCAAGATCGCCATCGGGTGGGCGTCGCGGCGGAATCCACGCAGGAAGAACTGCATCTGCTCGTTGACCATCGTGTGATGGGTCACGAGGTCGGAGAATGCCTTCTTCTGCTCGGACGTCGGCAGCTCGCCGTTCAGAAGCAGGAAGCACGTCTCGAGGTAGTCGCATTGCTGCGCCAACTGCTCGATCGGGTAGCCGCGATACAGCAGTTCGCCCTTGTCACCGTCGATGTACGTGATGGTCGAGTTGCAGGAGGCGGTCGACAGGAACCCGGGGTCGTAGGTGAACTTACCCGTCTGGGCATAGAGCTTCCTGATGTCGATCACCTCGGGGCCGATCGTGCCCTTGTGGATCGGCAGTTCCATGCTCGGGCTGCCATCCGAAAACGAGAGCGTGGCTTTGGATTCGGACGGGGTCATGGCGGTCCTCGAAAAGAAGTTCGAAAGGGCGAGTTCTGCGGGCGCTGTCCCATCGCGCTAGTGCGCCACCCGCACGGCCTGGATCACCTGAAGAACCTCGGGCCGGTCGAGGTCAGCGGTCGGCTTCGTGCGGCCGAGAAAGAGATCGAGCAGATCATTGTCGGCGAGTTCCATCAACGCAAGAAGCCCGTCGGCTTCGGCTTGCGATACGCCGCCCGCCCGCGCGAAGAAACGCTCGAGCAGGAGGTCGTTCTCGAGCAGGCCGCGCCGGCAGCGCCAGCGAAGCTTGCTGAGCGAGCGCTCGTCGATGACGGATTCGCTCGCCATCAGACGGCGCGCCTCACCATCAGCTCCTTGATCTTGCCGATGGCCTTGGTGGGATTCAGGTTCTTCGGGCAGACGTCGACGCAGTTCATGATCGTGCGGCAGCGGAACAGCCGGTACGGGTCTTCGAGGTTGTCCAGCCGCTCCTCGGTCGCGTGGTCGCGGCTGTCGGCGATGAAGCGGTAGGCCTGCAGGAGCCCGGCCGGTCCGACGAACTTGTCCGGGTTCCACCAGAAGCTCGGGCAGGCGGTCGAACAGCTGGCGCACAGAATGCATTCATAGAGGCCGTTCAGCTCGTCGCGCTCCTCAGGGGACTGCAGCCGCTCCTTCTCCGGTGGCCTCTCGTCGTTGACCAGGTACGGCTTGATCGAGTGGTACTGCTTGAAGAACTGCGTCATGTCGACGATCAGGTCTCGGATGACCGGCAGGCCAGGCAAGGGCTTGAGGACGATCGGGTCGACCAGCGTCCTCATGTTGGTGAGGCAGGCGAGCCCGTTCTTGCCGTTGATGTTCATCGCGTCCGAGCCGCAGACGCCTTCCCGGCAGGAGCGGCGAAAGGTCAGGGTCGGATCCTCGGCCTTCAGACGTATCAGGGCATCGAGCAGCATGCGCTCGCCCTCGAGCTCGACCTCGCGCGTCTGCATGGTCGGAGCCGCGCCCGTCTCGGGGTCGTAGCGATAGATCTTGAAGGTGCGTCGGGTCATGGTGCCTGGGTCAGAACGTCCGCACCTTGGGCGGAATCGATGCGACGGACTGCGGCGTCAGGTTGACCGGCTTGTAGTCGAGCCGGTTGCCTCCGCGGTACCACAGAGTGTGCTTCATCCAGGCGGCGTCGTTGCGCCCGTTCGGCAATTCCGGATCGTCGATCGGACGCTCGTATTCGGACACCGTGTGGGCGCCTCGGCACTCGTGACGGGCCGCCGCGGAGACCATCGTCGCGACGGCCGACTCGATCAGGTTGTCGACCTCGAGGGCCTCGATCCGGGCGGTGTTGAAGATCTTCGACTTGTCGGCGAGGTGCATCGTCGTGGCGCGCTCGGCGAGCGCCTTGACCTTGCCGACGCCCTCGTCCATCGACGCCTGCGTCCGGAAGACGCCGGCGTGCAGCTGCATCGTCTTGCGCAGATCGCCGGCGATCGCCTGCGAATACTCGCCGCCGGTGCTGGCGTCGAGTCGGGCCAGGCGCGCCGCGGTGGCGTCCTCGGCGTGCGCCGGCAGAGGCTTGTGGCTCACCGTGGCGAGCCCGCGCTCGACGATGTGGTTGCCCGCGGCCCGGCCGAAGACGAGCAGGTCGAGCAGCGAATTGGTGCCGAGCCGGTTGGCGCCGTGGACGCTGACGCACGAGCATTCGCCGACGGCATATAGCCCGCCGACCACGCTGGCCGGGTCGCCGGCCTTCGGCACGACCACCTGGCCATGGACGTTGGTCGGCACGCCGCCCATCTGATAGTGGATCGTCGGCACCACCGGGATCGGCTCCTTGGTGATGTCGACGTTGGCGAAGTTGTGGCCAATCTCGAGCACGCTGGGCAGGCGCCTACGGATCGTGTCGGCGCCGAGGTGCGTCATGTCGAGGACGATGTAGTCCTTCTCCGGGCCGCAGCCCCGCCCTTCCTTGATCTCCTGGTCCATGCAGCGCGACACGAAGTCGCGCGGCGCCAGATCCTTCAGCGTCGGCGCGTAGCGTTCCATGAAGCGCTCGCCGGAGCTGTTGCGCAGGATCGCGCCCTCGCCCCTGCAGCCTTCGGTGAGCAGCACGCCGGCACCGTAGACGCCGGTCGGGTGGAACTGCCAGAACTCCATGTCCTCTAGCGGCAGGCCGGCCCGCGCCGCCATGCCGAGGCCGTCGCCGGTGTTGATGAAGGCATTCGTCGAGGCCGCGAAGATTCGCCCGGCGCCTCCGGTGGCGAGCATGACTGCCTTGGCCTGCAGGACATGCAGCGCGCCGGTTTCCATCTCGATCGCTGTGAGGCCAACGACATCGCCATCGACATCGCGAATGAGGTCGAGCGCCATCCACTCGACGAAGAAATTCGTCCGGGCCTTGACGTTCTGCTGATAGAGGGTGTGCAGCATGGCGTGGCCCGTGCGGTCGGCGGCGGCGCACGCCCGCTGCACGGGCTTTTCGCCGTAGTTGGCGGTGTGGCCGCCAAACGGGCGCTGGTAGATCGTGCCGTCGGGGTTGCGGTCGAACGGCATGCCGAAGTGCTCGAGCTCGTAGACGACGTTCGGTGCCTCGCGGCACATGAATTCGATCGCGTCCTGGTCGCCCAGCCAGTCAGACCCCTTGACAGTGTCGTAGAAGTGATAGTGCCAGTTGTCTTCGCTCATGTTGCCGAGCGACGCGCCGATGCCGCCCTGCGCCGCGACGGTGTGCGAACGGGTCGGGAACACTTTCGAGAGCACGGCGACGTTGAGGCCTGCCCGCGCGAGCTGCAGCGAGGCGCGCATGCCGGAGCCGCCGGCGCCGACGATGACGACGTCGAAGCGGCGCGTCGGCACCGAGGGCGCATGGATTGCCGGTGCCTGCATCACAGCCTCCAGAGCACCTGGATCGCCCAGCCGCCGCAGCCCACCAGCCAGACGATCGTCAGCAGCTCGAGAGCGATCCTCACCCCGACGCCTTTCACGTAGTCCATCCAGATGTCGCGCATGCCGACCCAGACGTGCCAGATCAGCGAGACGATGACGACGAAGGTGAGCACCTTCATCCACTGCTGCGAAAAGATGGCCGACCACTTGGAGTAGTCGACCGGGCCGGGCATCAGCACCTGGACGACCACCGCGAGCGTGAAGATCGCCATGACCAGCGACGTCAGGCGCTGGGCGAGCCAGTCGCGAAGACCGTAGTGCGCGCCGACGACGAGCCGGGTGGAACCGTAGGTGTTGGCCATCGCCTGCCTCAGTAGAGCGAAAAGAGCTTGGCGCCCAGCGCCAGCGCGAGCAAGGTGCTGAGGCCGATCACGACCCATGCCGACACGCGGCCGAACTCGAGGCCGACGGCGTGCGTCGCGTCCATCCAGAGATGGCGCACGCCGGCGCAGAAATGCAGCAGGTAGGCCCAGAGCAGCCCCAGGACGACCAGCTTGATGAACCACGCGGGCAGGCCTGCGGCTCCGGCCGAGAAAGCGCTCGTGAAGCGCTCGTACGACACCTCGGACGTGACGCTGGTGTCGAACATCCAGATCACGAAAGGCAGGAGCAGGAAGACCGTCGCGCCGCTGATGCGATGCAAGATCGATACCCAGCCAGCCGGCGGCAGGCGATACGATGCGAGCTGGGTGATGTGGATGTTGCGATAGACAGGCACCTTCTTGAGCGGTTGATCCTTCAGAGACGTGACCATGGTCTACCTTTTCGTTTCGCAAGCCTTGTCGCGCACAGCCATTCGATTTTATTGCAACGCAGCACACTTTAACCGGGCGGGCTCGCACCCACCCCTTCGCCGTCCGTCCTCCCACTCGTTTCTGGAGATTTCATGAGCAAGACCCCCGTTCGCGTCGCCGTCACCGGCGCTGCCGGCCAGATCGGCTACGCCCTGTTGTTTCGCATCGCTTCCGGCGAGATGCTCGGCAAGGATCAGCCGGTGATCCTGCAGCTTCTGGAGATCGACGACGAGAAGGCGCAGAAGGCCCTGAAGGGCGTGATGATGGAGCTTGAGGACTGCGCCTTCCCGCTCCTTGCCGGCATGCAGGCGCACGCCGATCCGATGATGGCCTTCAAGGACGTTGACTACGCGCTGCTCGTCGGCGCCCGTCCGCGCGGGCCCGGAATGGAGAGAAAGGACCTGCTCTCGGCGAACGCCAAGATCTTCGTCGCCCAGGGCAAGGCACTCGACGCCGTCGCTTCGCGCAACGTCAAGGTGCTCGTGGTCGGCAACCCGGCGAACACGAATGCGTGGATCGCCATGAAGAGCGCACCGAGCCTGCCGCGCAGGAACTTCACTGCGATGCTGCGCCTCGACCACAACCGGGCCGCCAGCCAGATCGCCGCGAAGACCGGCAAGCCGGTCGCGTCGATCGAGAAGCTCGCGGTGTGGGGCAACCACTCGCCGACGATGTACGCCGACTACCGCTTCGCGACCATCGACGGCCGGCCGGTCAAGCCCATGATCGCCGATGACGCCTGGAACCGAGACGTGTTCCTGCCCAAGGTCGGCAAGCGCGGCGCCGCGATCATCGAGGCACGCGGGCTCTCGTCGGCGGCGTCGGCCGCGAATGCCGCGATCGACCACATGCACGACTGGGCGCTCGGCTCGAACGGCAAGTGGGTGACCATGGGCATCGCTTCCGACGGCCAGTACGGGATCCCGAAGGACACGATGTTCGGCTTCCCCGTGACCACCGAGGGCGGCGACTACAAGCTCGTCGAGGGCTTGCCGATCGATGCGTTCAGCCAGGAGCGCATCCAGCTGACGCTGAAGGAGCTGCAGGAAGAGCAGGACGGCGTGCGCGCCCTGCTTTGAGAAGCAATTGGCGAAGCGCGCGTAACGACGGGTAAGACGGAGGATCGCCCACGAGAGGCTGAACCACAATGGGCGCCCTGCGAACCCACCCTCCTTCGAGGCCACACATGCTCCTACGCCGCTCGCTCCCCCGCACATTTGGTGTCGCCACCACCTTGGCTCTCGCCTGCGCGCTGGCGTCAGGTGCCGACAGCGGCACCGTTGTCGCCGCCGCCAAGGGTCGCCCCCGCCACGCGGCACCGAAACCGGTGAAAAAGGCAGCCCCGGAGATGACCGTCCTCGCCGCCGACGACGAGCAGGTGAAGGCGGCCGAGCTGGTCTTCTATGGCAGGTACGAATGCGAGTTCAAGCAGACCATAGACATCAACCGCGACGACAAGCATGCGGCCTACGTCGACCTCACCCATGGCAAGTTGCATTGGTTGATGAAGCCTGTACTCTCGTCCACCGGTGCGATCCGGCTCGAGGACGTCCTCGGCCAGACGCTGATGGTGCAGATATCGAGCAAGTCGATGCTGCTCAATGTGAAGTCCGCGCAGCGGATCGTCGACGACTGCGTCAGTGCGCGGCAGCGTGAGCTGATGGAGGCAGCGAAGGCGGCGAAGGCGGCGGCGCTCGTGGCCAATGCCGCCGCGGAAGCGGCCTCGGCCGCGTCTGCTGCCTCGGCGGTGGCCGTGGGCTCGGCGGCTGCGTCTGCGGCAGCCGCGTCGCCGGCTGCCGCAGACGAGACGACGGCGGCGGCCGGATTGGCCGCTTCGGCGCCGAGGTAGGCGCCCGCGGCGGGACGCCGCCTGGATAATGCGGGTCATGTCACGACCCTTCAATTTCAGCCCCGGCCCCGCTGCCCTGCCCGAACCCGTGCTGCGCCAGGCGGCTGCCGAGATGCTCGACTGGCACGGCGCCGGCATGTCGGTGATGGAGATGAGCCATCGCGGCAAGGAGTTCATGTCGATCCAGGCCGAAGCCGAAGGTCGGCTGCGCTCCCTGCTGAGCATCCCCGCGAACTACAAGGTGCTCTTCCTGCAGGGCGGCGCGATCGGCCAGAACGCCATCGTGCCGATGAACTTGCTGCGCGGCCGGACCCGCGCCGACTACGTGAACACCGGCGAGTGGGCAAAGCGCTCGATGGTCGAAGCGGCCCATTTCTGCACCGTCAACGTGGCGGCGAGCGCGGAGTCGAACGGCTTCACGGCGATCCCGCCCCAAGCCGGGTGGCAGCTCGATCCGGAAGCGGCCTACGTCCACATCTGCTCGAACGAGACGATCGGCGGCCTCGAGTACCACTGGGTGCCCGACACCGGCGACGTCCCGCTCGTCGCCGACATGTCCTCGAACATCCTTTCCCGGCCGATCGACGTCTCGCGCTACGGCCTCATCTACGGCGGCGCGCAGAAGAACATCGGCCCGGCCGGGCTCACGCTGGTGATCGTTCGCGACGACCTGCTCGGCGGCGCCCTGCCGACCACACCGTCGGCCTTCGACTACACGCTGCAGGCGGCGAACGGCTCGATGATCAACACGCCGCCGACCTTCGCCATCTACCTGGCCGGACTCGTTTTCGCCTGGATCGAGGGCGAAGGCGGCCTGGCGGCTATCGCCGAGCGCAACCGGGCCAAGGCGGCGCTGCTCTACGACTGCATCGACGCCAGCGGCTTCTACAGCAATGCCATCGCGAAGGCCGACCGCTCGCTGATGAACGTGCCGTTCCACCTGCGCGAGAGCGGGCTCGACTCCGCCTTCCTCGAAGGCGCGAAAGACGCGGGGCTGGTCGCCCTGAAGGGCCACCGCCTGGTCGGCGGCATGCGGGCCTCGATCTACAACGCCATGCCGCTCGAAGGGGCCCAGGCGCTCGTCGCCTACATGCGCGAATTCGAGCGGCAGCACGGCTGACACGTCGACATGCCGGCGATGGGTTACCAGCCCTTTTCGCAAAGGTCCTTGCACGGCGGCGGCGCATCGGCCGTGTCGTCCGCGCGCACAATTGATCCCCTCCTTCGATGAAAGAAGCCATGGCCACCCCGAACATCGCCGCCGGCACGGCCGGCGTCGACGCGTTTGCCGACACCCGCAAGACCTTCAAGACGGCCGCCGGCCGCGAAGGCGCGTTCTATTCGCTGCCGCAACTGGCCAAGGCGTACCCGAACGTCTCCCGGCTGCCGGTGTCGATCCGGATCGTCCTCGAATCCGTGCTGCGCAACTGCGACGGCAAGAAGGTGATGCCCGAGCACGTCGTCGAGCTCGCCGGCTGGCAGGCCAACGCGCCGCGCCAGGACGAGATCCCGTTCGTGGTGTCGCGCGTCATCCTGCAGGACTTCACCGGCGTGCCCCTGCTCGCCGACCTTGCGGCGATGCGCAGCGTCGCCGCCAGGATGGGCAAGGACGCCAAGGCGATCGAGCCGCTCGTTCCGGTCGATCTGGTCGTCGACCACTCGGTGATGATCGACTACTTCGGCACCAAGCAGGCGCTCGACCTGAACATGAAGCTCGAGTTCAAGCGCAACCAGGAGCGCTACCAGTTCATGAAATGGGGCATGCAGGCGTTCGACACGTTCGGCGTCGTGCCCCCCGGGTTTGGCATCGTCCACCAGGTCAACCTCGAGTACCTCGCCCGCGGAGTGCACAAGCGCCCTGCCCGCAAGGGCGAACCTGCCGTCTACTTCCCCGATTCGCTGGTCGGCACCGACAGCCACACGACGATGATCAACGGCATCGGCGTCGTCGCGTGGGGCGTCGGCGGCATCGAAGCCGAAGCGGCCATGCTGGGCCAGCCGGTGTACTTCCTCACCCCCGACGTCGTCGGCTTCGAGTTCACCGGACGCCTGCGCGAAGGTGTCACCGCGACCGACCTGGTGCTTGCGGTCACGCAGATCCTGCGCCGCGAGAAGGTCGTCGGCAAGTTCGTCGAGTTCTTCGGCGAGGGCACGGAAAGCCTCTCGGTGCCCGACCGCGCGACGATGGCCAACATGTCGCCCGAATACGGCGCGACGATGGGCTTTTTCCCGGTCGACGACAAGACCATCGAATACTTCCGCGGCACCGGTCGCACGGCCCAGGAGATCGATTTGTTCCAGGCCTATTTCAAGGCCCAGGGCCTGTACGGCATGCCGCGCCCCGGACAGATCGACTATTCGCAGGTCGTCACCCTCGACCTCGGCACCGTCGCGCCGAGCCTCGCCGGCCCGAAACGCCCGCAGGACCGGATCGAGCTCGGTCACGTGAAGACGCAGTTCACGTCGCTGTTCAGCAAGCCGCCGGAACAAAGCGGCTTCAATCTGCCGGCCGGCGACCTGCTGACCCGCCACCTGATTCGTGCTTCCGGGGCTCGCGGCGGCGAGGTCGACGCGAAAGTGCCGCGCAACCCGTCGATCCAGCCCGGCGCACCCCGCTTCGTCGAGGAGATGTCCGACAACAAGCCCACGCTCGCCGCGGCGATGTACGAAGCCGAGCCGAAGCAGCCCGCCCACAAGGACATGACCCTCGGCAACGGCGACGTGCTGATCGCGGCCATCACCTCGTGCACCAACACCTCGAACCCGAGTGTCCTGCTCGCCGCCGGCCTGCTCGCCAAGAAGGCCGTCGAAGCCGGCCTCAAGGTGCAGCCGCACATCAAGACGTCGCTCGCTCCGGGCTCGCGCATCGTCACCGAGTACCTGACCAAGGCGGGCCTCCTGCCCTACCTGGAAAAGCTCGGCTTCAATGTCGCCGCCTACGGTTGCACCACCTGCATCGGCAACGCCGGCGACCTGACGCCGGAGTTCAACGAGGCGATCACGAAGAACGACCTCGTCTGCGCCGCGGTGCTGTCGGGCAACCGCAATTTCGAGGCCCGTATCCACCCGAACATCAAGGCCAACTTCCTGGCCAGCCCACCGCTGGTGGTCGCCTACGCGATCGCCGGCACCGTGCTGCGCGACCTCATGACCGAACCGGTCGGCAAGGGCAAGGGTGGGCGCGACGTCTACCTCGGCGACATCTGGCCCACGAGCGACGAGATCGCCGCCCTGATGAAGTACGCGATGAACGGCCCGGCCTTCAAGGCGAACTACGAGAAGGTCGCGAGCGAGCCGGGCCCGCTGTGGGAAAAGATCAAGGGAACGAAGGGCCAGGTGTACGACTGGCCAACCTCGACGTACATCGCCGAGCCACCGTTCTTCGACGACTTCAAGATGCGGCCGAAGGCAGCCGAGTCGGGCGTCAAGGGAGCCCGCGCCATGGCGCTCTTCGGCGACTCGATCACCACCGATCACATCTCGCCGGCGGGTGCGATCAAGGAAGCGTCGCCGGCGGGCAAGTGGCTGAAGGAGCACGGCGTCATCAAGGCCGACTTCAATTCCTACGGCTCGCGACGCGGCAACCACGATGTGATGATGCGAGGCACCTTCGCCAACGTGCGCATCAAGAACCTGATGATCCCGCCCGACGAAAGCGGCTCGCGCGAAGAAGGCGGCGTCACCCTGTTCCAGCCCGGCGGCGAGAAGATGTTCATCTACGACGCGGCGATGAAGTACATGGCCGCCGGCACGCCCACGGTCGTCTTCGGCGGCGAGGAATACGGCACCGGCTCGAGCCGCGACTGGGCCGCCAAGGGCACGCAGCTGCTCGGCATCAAGGCCGTCATCGCCAGGAGCTTCGAGCGCATCCACCGTTCTAACCTGGTCGGCATGGGCGTGCTGCCGCTGCAGTTCAAGCCCGGTGATTCATGGGAGTCGCTCGGCATCACCGGCGACGAGACATTCGACATCGAGGTCGGCTCCGATCCGAAGCCGCAGCAGGATGCGACGCTGGTGATCCACTTCCCGGACGGCAGGAACAAGCAGGTCAAGCTGGTGCTCCGCATCGACACGCCGATCGAGGTCGACTACTACCGGCACGGCGGCATCCTGCCGTTCGTGCTGCGCCAGCTCCTGGCCGCCTGAGCAAGGCGACGTGGCGCGGCCGGAGCGCCGGGCGCAGCGGCTCGCAAGCCGCCGGCGTCAGCGCAGCGGCGGCTGTTGCGCGACCCAGGCGGCGTAGCGGGCCCGGGTCGCCTCGTCAGGCGGGTAGAGGCCGGGCAGCGGCACGCCGGCATCGACCTCGCGCATGATCCAGCCCTCGTGACGCTCCTGCTCGAGGCCGGTCTCGGTGACTTCGGCCACCAGTGCCTGCGGAATGAGGACGGCGCCGTCGACGTCGGCGACGATCACGTCGTTGGGCAGCACGGCGACGCCGCCGCATCCGATCGGCTCCTGCCAGCCGACGAAAGTGAGCCCGGTGACCGACGCCGGGGCCGCGGTGCCCTGGCACCAGAGCGGCAGCCCGGTGCCGCGAACGCCGGCCAGGTCGCGAACGACGCCATCGGTGACGAGGCCGGCGACGTCGCGCTTGCGCATGCGCGCACAGAGGATGTCGCCGAAGATGCCGGCGTCGGTCGTTCCCATCGCGTCGGCGACGGCGATGACGCCGGCCGGCATGGCCTCGATGGCAGCGCGGGTCGAGATCGGCGAGGCCCAGGAAGCCGGCGTGGCGAGATCCTCGCGCGCTGGCACGAAGCGCAGCGTGAAGGCCCGGCCGACGGCGCGATGGCCGGCGGCGCTGACCGGCCGCGCGCCGCGGATCCAGACGTTGCGCAAGCCCTTCTTGAGCAGCACCGTCGTCAGCGTGGCGGTGGTGATCGACGCGAGCGCATCTTGCGTCGCGGCGTCGAGCGGTAGAACTTCGACCATCGTTGATGCTTTCATCCAAGGAGCCGGCCCCGGGAGGCGACCGTGAGCGCGAGGATAGCGGCTGCGCCGGTCATCGGGCCCGCATCGGTTGGTCATCGGACAATGGCGGCATCGCCGCAACGCCGAGGGAGACCGACATGCTCGACAGCCAGACGCACGCCGCGCTCGCGCGCGAGCTGCACCAGGCCGAGAGGACGCGGCGCCAGATCGAGCAGCTTTCGAAGCGCCATCCGGCGATCGAGATCGCCGACAGCTACGCCATCCAGCGCGAATGGGTCCGGATCAAGGTCGACGAAGGGCGCGTCGTCAAAGGCCACAAGATCGGGCTGACCTCGCGGGCGATGCAGGTCTCTTCGCAGATCACGGAACCCGACTACGGCGCTCTGCTCGACGACATGTTCTTCCGCGAAGGCGGCGACATTCCCGCCGCGCGATTCATCGTGCCGCGGGTCGAGGTCGAGCTCGCCTTCGTGCTCGCGCGCGACCTGCGCGGCCCGGACACGACGATCTTCGATGTGCTCGCCGCGACAGACCACGTCGTGCCGGCGATCGAGATCCTCGACGCCCGCATCGAGCAGGCCGACCGCACGACGAAAGCGCCGCGCAAGGTCTTCGACACGATCGCCGACAACGCCGCCAACGCCGGCGTCGTGCTCGGCGGCCGGCCGGTGCGGGTCGACGCCGTCGACCTGCGCTGGTGCGGCGCCCTGCTCTACAAGAACGGCGTGATCGAGGAGTCGGGCCTGGCCGCGGCCGTGCTCAACCACCCGGCCCACGGCATCGCCTGGCTGGCGAACAAGCTCGCCGCCCACGACGAGGGCCTCGGTGCCGGCGAGATCGTGCTCTCCGGCTCCTTCACGCGACCGGTGGCGGCCGCCGCCGGCGACGTTTTCCATGCCGACTACGGGCGCCTCGGCGCCATTGCCTTCCGCTTCGTCTGAGGTCCGACATGCGCACGCCCGACAACCGCTTCAAATCCGCCCTCGCCGGTAGCCAGCCGCAGTTCGGCCTCTGGCTGGCGCTCGCCGACCCGTACGCCGCCGAGCTCTGCGCCGGCTGCGGCTTCGACTGGGTCCTGATCGACGGCGAACACGCGCCGAACGACCTGCGCTCGACGCTGGCCTCGCTGCAGGCGGTCGCGGCGGCCGGCGAGGAGGTCGCGTCCGATCGTGCTGGTCCGCACGCCGTCGTGCGCGTGCCGCACGGCGATCCGGCGCTCATCAAGCAGGTGTTAGACATCGGCGCCACGACCGTGCTCGTGCCGATGGTCGAGTCGGCCGCCCAGGCCGGGGCGCTGGTCCGGGCGATGCGCTACCCGCCGGCCGGCATGCGCGGCGTCGGCAGCGCCATCGCCCGCTCCTCCCGCTGGGCGCGCTACCCGAACTACGTCCACGAGGCCAACGACCGGGTCTGCCTGCTGGTGCAGGTGGAGTCGCGTGCGGCGCTGGCTCAGATCGATGCGATCGCGGCGGTCGACGGCGTCGACGGCGTGTTCATCGGCCCGGCCGACCTGTCGGCCTCGCTCGGCCACCTCGGCGACCCGGGCCATGCCGAGGTGCGGGCGGCGATCGACAACGCCATCGTCGCCATCGCCCGTGCCGGCAAGGCGCCCGGCATCCTGACCAGCGACGACGAGCTCGCGCGGCACTACGTCGGCCTCGGCGCGCGTTTCGTCGCCGTCGGCGTCGACACGGCCCTGCTCGTCCGCGCGGCGAAGGGGCTCGCCGGCCGTTTCATCGCGCCCGCTGCCGGAGCCGACGCATGAGAGTCGCGATCGTCGGTGCCGGTTCGATCGGCGGCTTCATCGGCACCCGCCTGGGCGCGAACGCGCGCTGCGAGGTGAGCGTCCTGGCCCGCGGCGCCACGCTGACGGCGCTGCGCGCCCACGGCTTCAGGCTGCACGAGGGCGGCGCGATTGTCACGGCCGCCGTCCATGCGTCCGATCGCGCCGAAGATCTGGGCCCGCAGGACCTCGTCGTCGTCGCCGTCAAGGGCCAGTCGCTCGCCGCCGTCGCCCCGGCCGTGCAGACCCTCCTCGGGCCGCAGACCGTGGTCCTGCCGGCCATGAACGGCGTCCCGTGGTGGTTCGGACACGGCGTCGCTGCGCTCGGCAACGAGCCGCTGGCCAGCGTCGATCCGGGCGGCCGCATCGCGGCGGCGATTCCCTTCGGCCATGTGGTGGGCTGCGTCGTCCACGCAAGCACCGCAAGCCCGGAGCCGGGCGTGGTACGCCATGCGATGGGGCGCGGCCTCATCATCGGCGAGCCGCTCGGCGGCGGCTCGGCGCGAGTCGAGCGCATCGGCGCGCTCCTCGGCGAAGCCGGCTTCGAGGTGACGCGTTCGACCGATGTCCGCTACGACATCTGGTACAAGCTCTGGGGCAACCTGACGATGAATCCGGTGTCGGCGGTCACCGGCGCCACGATCGACCGGATCCTCGACGACCCCCTCGTGCTCGCCTTCTGCTCGGCAGCGATGCGTGAAGCCGCCGCGATCGGTCGGCAGATCGGCTGCGACATCGCGCAGAGCCCGGAAGACCGTCACGCCATCACGCGCCGGCTCGGCGCCTTCAAGAGCTCGATGCTGCAAGACGTCGAGGCCGGCCGCACGATCGAGCTCGATGCCATCGTCGCCGCGGTCAGCGAGCTCGGCCGTCGCGTCGCAGTCGCGACGCCGAACGTCGACGCGCTGCTCGGCATCACGCGGCTGTTCGGCCGCGTGCGCGGCCTCTACCCCGAAGCTGCAGCCGGGCGCTGACGACGATCTCGCCGCGCCGGTCGGGAACTCATCGGCGTCAGGGTGGAGACGGTGTGCTCTCAGGCCGGGACGATTTCGCCCAGCGTCATCGTGCCGAAGCCGGCACGCTGCCACATCGCCGCGAGGTCGGGCGTCGGGTCGAGCAGCAGGCGGGCGACGAGCGGCTCGGCCGGCGTGCGCTCGGGATCGCAAAGGAGGACGTAGCGCGCGGGCTCGACCTCGTCGAGGCGGCCGATCCAGTCGAGCGCGACCAGCACGTCGAGCAGCGGGTCGATCTGCAGCGGGTCGGTTCGCAAGTCCGCCGCGATCTGCACGCTCGACAGGCCGCTTCCATCGGCCGCGCGCGCCTGCTGGAGCCGGCCGAGAAGGTCCAGCGCCAGGTGGAATTGCCACCCCGGCACGTCGGTCCAGCGCGTCAGCCGGCGCCCGAGCACAGGTGAATAGGCGGCGATCATCGCGCCCAGCAGCACGATGATCCAGCCGAGGTAGATCCAGACGAGGAAGATCGGCAGCGTCGCGAAGGCGCCGTAGATGAGGGAATAGGTGGGCACCGTGCCGAAATAGAGCGCGAGGAGGCGCTTGCCGCAGGCCAGGCCGGTGGCGACGAAGACGGCGCCCAGCGCCGCGTGGCGCCAGCGCACGTGCGTGTTCGGCACGTAGTGGAAGAGCGCCGCGAGGCCGCAGCTCTCGGCCGCGAACTCGGCGACGGCAATGACGAAACCGAAGCCTCGCGGCATGCCGCCGACATAGCCGGCCGACGCCGAGACGGCGTACGACGTGCCCGCCAGGCTGACGCCGACGAGCAGCGGCCCGAGCGTCGCCGCTGCCCAGTACACGAGGACGCGCTGGGCGATGGGGCGCGGCTTGCGGACGCGCCAGATCGCGTTGAGGGCGCGGTCGATCGTCAGCATCATCGCCAGCGCGCTGAAGCCGAGCGCGACCAGGCCGACGACGCCGAGGCGGCTGGCGCGCGACGAGAACTGCGTGACAGCACCGAGCACGGGCCGGGCGATCGTCTCCGGCACGAGCGTCTCGAGGAAGTACCTCTGCAATCCTTCCTGGACGTTGGCGAACATGGGGAAGGCCGAGAACAGCGCCAGCATCACCGTCACCAGCGGCACCATCGAGATCAGGGTGGCGAAGGTGAGCCCGCCGGCGGTCAGCGCGAGGCGGTCCTCGCGAAAGCGTTCGGCGAGCACGCCGAGTGTCGCCAGCCAGGGCCAGCGTCGTGCCGCTGCGGCGGGCCGGCCTGCCGGCAGCGGTGGCCCGGTAGTCACTGTCTTGGAGAACGAATCATTGCTGGCATCATAAGAAATGACCGCCCTCCCCGTCGCGCTGCCCGCCGTGAGGATCACACGCCTCCTCGCGCTGGCCGCCACCGTCTCGCTCATCGTTCTCGGCCTGGCCTGGGAGCTCTGGCTGGCGCCGACCGGGCGCGGCACGCTGGCCGTCAAGGTGCTGCCCCTCCTGTTGCCGCTTCCGGGACTTTGGGCAGCGCGACTGCGCACCTTCCGCTGGCTGAGCCTGCTCGTCTGGATCTACTTCGCCGAAGGCGTCGTGCGGGCGACCAGCGACCGCGGCCTCAGTGCCGCGCTGGCCGCGCTTGAGGTCGTTCTCTGTCTCGTCCTCTTCGCCGCCTGCGCCGGACAGGTACGGGCCCGCGATCGCGCGACGGCTGCGGCCGCCGGCGCCAGTGTCTGAACCTTCGCCCCCCGGACATGCGATGGGACTGACCGAGCAGCTGACGAAGATCGTCGGCGCCGCGAACGTGTTCGATCGGGGCGACCTCTCGGCCTGGGAGGTCGACTGGCGCAAGCGCTTCGCCGGCAAGGCGCACGCCGTCGTCCGGCCCGGATCGACGGCGGAGGTCGCCGCCGTCGTCGCGGCCTGCCGCGCCCACGGGGCACCGATCGTCACCCAGGGCGGCAACACGGGCCTCGTCGGCGGCTCGGTGCCCGATGCGAGCGGCCGACAGGTGCTGCTGTCGACGAGCCGGCTGAACCGCATCCGCCACGTCGATCGGGCCAACCTGGCGATGACCGTCGAGGCGGGCTGCGTGCTGCAGGCCGTGCAGGAGGCCGCCGCCGACGCCGGCCTGCTGTTCGCGCTCAGCCTGGCCGCAGAGGGCAGCTGCAGCATCGGCGGCAATCTCGCCACCAATGCCGGCGGCACGCAGGTCGTGCGCTACGGAAATGCCCGCGACCTCTGCCTGGGCCTCGAGGTGGTGACGGCGGCCGGCGAGATCTGGGACGGCCTCTCGGCCCTGCGCAAGGACAACACCGGGTACGACCTGCGCGACCTCTTCATCGGCAGCGAAGGCACGCTCGGCATCATCACCGCGGCGACGCTGAAGCTGCATCCGAGACCGGCGGCCGTCATGACCGCGCTCGCCACCCTGCCCTCGCTCGAGGCGGCGATCGAGCTGCTCGGGCTGGCTCACGCCCGGCTCGGCCCCGGCCTGACCGGCTTCGAGGCGATGAACGCCTTCTCGCTCGACCTGGTGCGAAAGCACTTCCCGGCACAGCGGCTGCCGCTCCCGCGGGCGCCTTGGACGGTGCTGGTCGAGCAGTCGGATGCCGAAGGCGAGGCGCACGGTTCGTCGATGCTCGAGTCGCTGCTCGCGGCCGCCGTCGAGCGCGGCCTCATCGACGATGCCGTGGTCGCCTCGAGCCTCGAGCAGGCGAACGCGCTGTGGCACCTGCGCGAGTCGATTCCGCTGGCGCAGAGCACCGAAGGCCAGAACATCAAGCACGACATCTCGCTGCCGGCGTCGCTCATCGGCGAGTTCGTCGCTGCCACCGACGCGGCGCTGGCGACGGCGTTTCCCGGTATCCGCCTGGTCGACTTCGGCCACCTCGGCGACGGCAACCTGCACTACAACGTGCAGTGCCCCGAAGGCGGCGACGCGGGTGAATTCCTGGCCCGCCACGAGCACGCCGTCAACGCCATCGTCTACGACGCCGTCGCCGCGCGCGGCGGCTCGTTCTCGGCCGAGCACGGCGTCGGCGCGCTCAAGCGCGACGAGCTCGTGGCGCGCAAGTCGCCGGTCGCCGTCGCCCTCATGCGCTCGGTCAAGCGGGCCCTCGACCCCGACGGGGTGCTGAACCCGGGGCGCGTGCTGTAGCGGCGAGCCAGGCTGCGAAGTCGCGAACCTCGGGCTTGCCCGCCGCCGCGGCCGCGGCCGAGACGATCGTGCTGAGCGGCCTGACGAATCGCGCTACGTGCTGCTCGACGGATTCGCCCGCGATTGACGGCGGGCGCGAGCGCTACTGGATCGGGCCCTTGAGCGCTTCCGGAACGGGCAGCGACATGACCTCGATGCCCTCTTCCCGCAGGGCCTCGGCGTCCTCGCGCGACGCCTGGCCGCGGATACCGCGCTCCTCGACCTCGCCGTAGTGGATGCGCCGCGCTTCCTCGGGAAAGCGCTCGCCGACGTCCTCGGTGGAGGCGATGACGTGGCGAACGGCGCGCAGCCACTGCGACTGCATCGTCATCATGGTCGACGCCGGCGCTGGCGGAGCAGCCGCGGCGGCGTGCCGCGCCACGTTCAGCCGCGGCGCGCTGGGCAGGCGGCTGACGGCCGTGTCGCCGCAGGTCGGGCAGCCGACGATCTTGCGCTCGAGCTGGTCCTGAAACGCCTCGTCCGACGCGAACCAGCCTTCGAAGAGGTGGTCCTGGCCGCAGCGGAGATCGAGGACCTTCATGGCGTCATTATCGGCGTTGCCCGATCGGGAGCCGTCTGCCACCGGATCGGCCAGCGGCCGGCTCGCCAATTCTGCAGCCAGAGCAGCCCGACAATTGTCTTCGCGTCGGTAAGGCGGCCGGTGCGGGTCGCCTCGTCGAGCTCGTCGATGCCGGCGGCGAAGACGTCGAGGAACTCGCCGGCGTCTAGCTCGCGCTCGCCGGCCACCAGCGAGCGCGCGAACCAGACCTCGATGGCCTCGGTCGAATAGGCGATGGCGTTGTGCATCAGGCCGGCGCGGCCCCACTCGCGGGCGCGATAGCCGGTTTCCTCGAACAGCTCACGGACGGCGCAGTCGAGAACCGGCTCGCCGCGATCGATCTTCCCGGCGGGAAACTCGAGCATCGCCTGCCCCATCGGATGGCGCCACTGGCGCTCGCAGACGACGCGGCCGTCGTCGAGCAGGGGAACGATCATCACCGCCCCCGGGTGCACCACGTACTCTCGATTCGACTGGCTGCCGTCGGGCAGCCGCACCCGGTCGAGGCGAACGTCGAGCAGGCCGCCGCGCCATGCCGAGCGGGTCTCGACCGGCTCCTCGCGAAGGTGAGACGAATCGGGGTCGAGGCCGTCGAGGCCGATCAGCGACGCGGACATCGGGCGCGTGCCGCCGCGCTCAGGTGGCGAACATCTGCACGATGGCCTGCGCGCACAGCTGCATCAGGCCGCCGGGAAGAATGCCGAGCAGCAGCACCGCCGCGCCGTTGAACGACAGCAGCATGCGAACGTCGCGGCCGCCGCCGAGGGGCACGACATCGGCCGGCGGCTCGTCGAAGTACATGACCTTGACGACCCGCAGGTAGTAGTAGGCGCCGAGCAGGGACAGGACGACGGCGGCGACGGCGAGCCAGATGTAGCCGCCGACATTGGTCGTCACCAGTGCCTGCAGCACCGCCAGCTTGGCATAGAAGCCGACCGTCGGCGGGATGCCGGCGAGCGAGAACATGAACACCGCCATGACGCCCGCGAACCACGGGCTGCGGCGGGCCAGGCCGCGGAAATCGTCGATCAGCTCGGCCTCGTGGCCGGCGTGCGAGAGCAGCATGATCATGCCGAAGGTGCCGAGCGTGGTGAGCACATCGGTGACGACATAGAACATCGCCGAGCTGTAGGCGTTGCCTGCCGAGACGGTGTTGCCGCTGACGACCCCGGGGATGAGGCCGAGCATCATGAAGCCGATCTGAGCGATCGTCGAGTACGCCAGCATGCGCTTGATGTTGGTCTGCGCGATCGCCGCCAGGTTGCCGAGAAGCATCGACGCGACGGAAAGCACCACCAGCATCTGCTGCCAGTCGAGCGCCAGCCCCGACATGCCCTCGACGAGGAGCCGGAGCGTGATCGCGAAGGCCGCCAGCTTGGGCGCACCCCCGACCAGCAGCGTCATCGACGTGGGTGCGCCCTGGTAGACGTCGGGCACCCACATGTGGAACGGAACGGCGCCGAGCTTGAAGGCCAGGCCGGCGACGACGAAGACCGTGCCGAGAACCAGCACGGCGCGGTTGATCTGGCCGGTGCCGATCGCCTTGTAGACCTCGGCGAGCTCGAGCGAGCCGGTGGCACCGTACATCATCGACAGGCCGTAGAGAAGGAAGCCGCTCGCCAGCGCGCCGAGCACGAAGTACTTCATCGCCGCCTCCGTCGCGCCGGTGTCGTCGCGGCGCATGGCGACAAGCGCGTAGAGCGAGAGCGACATCAGCTCGAGGCCGAGGTAGACGACGAGGAAGTTGTTCGCCGCCACCATGACGAGGATGCCGAGCAGCGAGAACATCGAGAGCGTGAACAGCTCGCCGCGAAGGATTTCGCGGGCGGCCGCGTACGGGCGGGCATAGACGAGCGTGGCCATCATGGCCAGGGTCGCGAACAGGCCGAGCAGGTGGCCCATCGGATCGGCGACGACCATCCGCTGCATGGCGTAGCGCGTGTCGCCGTCGTAGTAGAACCAGAGCTGCAATGCCGCCACCAAGGCCAGCGAGCCCTGGGCCAGGCAGTAGGTGACGAGGCGCTCGGGATCCTTCACCCAGAGGTCGGCGAGCGCGACCATGCAGGCGAGCAGCAGCAGCGCGATCTCGGGGGTGACGGCGAGCCAGTTCATGGTCGGGGTTCAGTTGCCGAGCTTGGGCTGGGCGACGTGGCGGAGCAGCTCGGCCACCGAGACTTGCATCGCGTCGGTGATCGGCTTCGGATAGACGCCGATGGCGATCACGGCGGCCGCCAGCACGCCGAGCATCGCGAACTCGCGCGTGTTCAGGTCTTTCAGGGCGCGGACATCGTCGTTCGCGGGCGCGCCGAAGTAGACGCGCTTGACCATCCAGAGCGTGTAGCCCGCGCCCCAGATGAGCGTGGTGGCGGCGACCGCGGCGATCCAGAAGTTGAGCTTGACGGCGCCGAGTATGACCATCCACTCGCCGACGAATCCCGCGGTGCCGGGCAGGCCGCAATTCGCCATCGCGAACAGCACGGCGAGCGCCGCGAACCGCGGCATCGTGTTGACGACGCCGCCGTAGGCCGAGATCTCGCGCGAATGGACGCGGTCGTAGAGTACGCCGATGCACAGGAACATCGCACCGGACACGAAGCCGTGCGAGATCATCTGCACCAGGCCGCCGGCCGCGCCGAGCTGGTTGAAGCTGAAGAAGCCGAGCGTGACGAAGCCCATGTGGGCGATCGACGAATAGGCGACGAGCTTCTTCATGTCGCGCTGGACCAGGGCGACGAGGCCGATGTAGACGACGGCGACGAGCGACAGCGCGATCATCAGCCAGGCCCATTTGTGGCTCGCATCGGGCGCGATGGGAAGCGAGAAGCGCACGAACCCGTAGGCGCCGAGCTTGAGCATGATCGCCGCCAGCACCACCGAGCCACCGGTGGGCGCCTCGACGTGGGCGTCGGGGAGCCACGTGTGCACGGGCCACATCGGCACCTTGACGGCGAAGGCGAGGAAGAACGCGAAGAAGAGCAGCACCTGCGCTTGCATCGAGAGTGGCAACCGGTGCCAGGCGAGGATGTCGAAGCTGCCGCCCGACTTGTAGTACAGGTAGATCAGCGCCACCAGCATCAGCAGCGAGCCGGCCAGCGTGTAGAGGAAGAACTTGAACGCCGCGTAGACGCGGCGCGGCCCGCCCCAGACGCCGATGATCAGGTACATCGGAATCAGGGTCGCCTCGAAGAAGACGTAGAACAGCAGCCCGTCGAGGGCGCAGAAGACGCCGATCAGGAGGCCCGAGAGGACCAGGAACGCGCCCATGTACTGGTTGACGCGCTCGGTGATCACTTCCCAGGCCGAGACGACGACGATCACCGTGATGAACGCGGTGAGCGGAATGAACCAGAGCGCGATGCCGTCGATGCCGAGGAGGTACCAGACGTTGAAGCGCGCGATCCAGGCGTGGCGCTCGCCGAACTGCATGCCGGCGCTGGCGACATCGAAGCCGGTGACGAGCGGCACCGTGACGAGAAAGCTCGCGATCGCGGCGACCAGGGCGGCCCAGCGGACGGCGCCGGCGCGATCGTCCTTGCCGAACGCCAGCAGCAGGACGCCCGAGAGGATCGGCAGCCAGATCGCGAGGCTCAGCAGGGGCATGTCGTCGTCATGCCTCAGTGGTCGAACGGGTTGACGAGGAAGGGCCAGAGCTGCCAGGTCATCAGGCCGATGACGCCGATGATCATGACCAGCGCATACCAGTAGAGGTAGCCGCTCTGCAGCCTGCGGGCAACGGCGGCGATGCCGCCGATCGAGCGTGCCGAGCCGTCGATGACGATGCCGTCGATGAAGCCGACGTCTCCGCCCTTCCACAGGCCCGAGCCGATCAGGCGGGTGCCACGGGCGAGCACGTTCTCGTTGAACCAGTCGAAGTAATACTTGTTCTCGAGCACGGTGTAGAGGCCGGAGAAACGCTCCTTCAGCGCTGCGGGGATGGCCGGCCGGCGCAGGTAGAAGTACCAGGAAGCGACGACCCCCGCCAGCGCCAGCCAGAAGACCGGGCCGGTCACGGCGTGCAGCGCCATCGCCACCGGCCCGTGGTATTCGCGAGCCAGCTCTTCCATCGCCGGGTGGCGGGCGACGATCGAGGTGATCGAATCGGCGAAGAAGCCACCGAAGAGCATCGGGCCGATCGTCAGGAAGCCGATGGCGAGCGAGGGGATGGCGAGCAGAACGAGGGGCAGCGTCACGACGGCGGGCGACTCGTGCGGCGCCTCGTGGTGGGCGTCGCCTGCGTGGGCGTCGGGCTCGGCGTGGCTTTCATGCGCGGCGTCGCCGTTCGCATCGTCGGCGTGGGCCTCGGGCGGGAACGGCTTGTCGCGGAAGCGCTCCGGGCCGTGGAAGACCAGGAAATACATCCGGAAGGAATAGAAGGCGGTGACGAAGACGCCGGCCACCACCGCGAAGTAGGCGAATCCGGCGCCGGCCAGGTGGCTGGCGTGCACCGCCTCGATGATCGAGTCCTTCGAATAGAAGCCGGCGAAGAAGGGCGTGCCGATCAGGGCCAGCGAGCCGACCAGCGACGTGATCCAGGTGATCGGCATGTACTTCCTGAGGCCTCCCATGTTGCGGATGTCCTGGTCGTGGTGCATGCCGATGATCACCGAGCCGGCGGCAAGGAAGAGAAGCGCCTTGAAGAAGGCGTGCGTCATCAGGTGGAACACCGCGACCGAGTACGCCGAGGCGCCGAGCGCCACCGTCATGTAGCCGAGCTGCGAGAGTGTCGAGTAGGCGACGACGCGCTTGATGTCGTTCTGGATAACGCCGAGAAAGCCCATGAAGAGCGCGGTGATGGCGCCGATCACGAGAACGAACGAGAGCGCCGTGTCGGAGAGCTCGAAGAGCGGCGACATCCGCGCGACCATGAAGATGCCGGCCGTGACCATCGTCGCCGCATGGATCAGTGCGGAGATTGGCGTCGGGCCTTCCATCGAGTCGGGCAGCCAGACATGCAGCGGGAACTGCGCGCTCTTGCCCATCGCGCCGATGAACAGGCAGATGCAGATGACGGTGATGAGCCGCCAGTCGAGACCCGGGAACGGCAGAGCGGCCAGCTCGCTGGCACGGGCGAAGGTCTCGCCGTAGTTGAGCGTGCCTGTATAGGCGACGATGAGGCCGATGCCCAGGATGAAGCCGAAGTCGCCGACGCGGTTGACGATGAAGGCCTTCAGGTTGGCGAAGATCGCCGTCGGCCGCGTGTACCAGAAGCCGATCAGCAGGTACGACACCAGGCCCACCGCTTCCCAGCCGAAGAACAGCTGCAGGAAGTTGTTGCTCATCACGAGCATGAGCATCGAGAAGGTGAAAAGCGAGATGTACGAGAAGAAGCGCTCGGAGCCCGGGTCGTCGGCCATGTAGCCGATGGTGTAGATGTGCACCATCAGCGAGACGAAACTCACCACGACCATCATCATCGCGGTCAAGCCGTCGACGAGGAAGCCGATCTCCATCTTCAGGTCGCCCAGGCGCATCCACTCGTAGAGCGTGCCGCTGAAGCGCGCGCCCTCGAACGCGACGGCGTAGAGCACCCAGCACGAGATCACGAAAGCGAGGGCGACGCCGAGGATCGTCACCGTGTGGGCGCCCTGCCGGCCGACCTGGCGGCCGAACAGGCCGGCGACGATGGCGCCCACCAGCGGCGCCATCGGCACGGCCAGGAGGAGAGCGGGAGACAGCTGTCCGGCCATCGTCAGCCTTTCAGGGTGTCGAGCTCTTCGACGGAGATCGTCGAACGCGTCCGGAAGAGGACCACCAGGATGGCCAGGCCGATCGCCGATTCGGCCGCCGCCACCGTCAGGATGAAGAACACGAACACCTGGCCGGCCATGTCGCCCAGGTAGTACGAGAAGGCGACGAAGTTGAGGTTGACGGCGAGCAGCATCAGCTCGATGGCCATCAGCAGCACGATCAGGTTCTTGCGATTGAGGAAGATTCCGATCACCGACAAGGCGAACAGGATCGCGCCCACCGAGAGGAAGTGGCCGAGCGTGATGGGGCCGAGCGTCATCGCCGGTCTCCGATCGGCTTCGGCGCCGGCGGAGTCGCATCGGCAGAGGGCGGCACCGGGTCCATCTTCACGATCCGCACCCGATCGGCCTTCTTCGCCTTCAGCTGCGCCGACGCATCGAGATGCTTGGAGTCCTTGCGCACGCGCAGCGTGAGCGAGATCGCGGCGATGATGGCCACCAGCAGGATCACCGCGGCGATCTGCAACGGGTAGAGATAGTGGGTGTAGACCTCGATGCCGAGCATCTTGGTGTTGCCGAGCCTGAGCGCGGCGGCGTCCGCGGCCGGCGCATCGACAAGGCGAAAGCCCGGCAGCAACACCGCAGCCATCTCCAGCGCGATGACGACGCCGACGAGCGCGGCCACCGGAAAGTGGCGCCAGAACCCTTCCCGCAGCGCGCCGATGTCGATGTCGAGCATCATGACGACGAAGAGGAACAGCACCATGACCGCGCCGACGTAGACGAGCACCAGCGCGATGGCCAGGAACTCGGCGCGCAGCAGCAACCAGACGCACGAAGCGCTGAAGAACGCAAGCACGAGATAGAGCGCGGCGTTGACCGGGTTGCGCGCCGTGATGACGCGAAACGCCGCGAACAGCAGTACTCCCGAGAAGACGTAGAAAAGCGCGGTGGAAGTGACCATGGATGGCGTTGCGGGCGTGCCTTCGCGACGCCGCCGGTCGCCCGGCGGCGCATCGTATCAGCGGTACTTGGCGTCCGCCTCCTTCGCTGCCGTGATCTCGCGCTCGTAGCGGTCGCCGACCGCCAGCAGCATGTCCTTCGTGAAGTACAGGTCGCCGCGCTTTTCGCCGTGGTACTCGAAGATGTGCGTCTCGACGATCGAGTCGACCGGGCAGCTCTCCTCGCAGAAGCCGCAGAAGATGCACTTCGTGAGGTCGATGTCGTAGCGCGTCGTGCGCCGCGTGCCGTCGTCGCGCAGGTCGCTCTCGATCGTGATGGCGAGCGCCGGGCAGACGGCCTCGCAGAGCTTGCAGGCGATGCAGCGCTCTTCGCCGTTCTCGTAGCGGCGCAGCGCATGCAGGCCGCGAAAGCGCGGGCTGAGCGGCGTCTTCTCCTCCGGGTACTGCACCGTGACCTTCTTCGACAGGAAGTGTCGCCCGGTGAGCCTCATGCCCTTGAAGAGCTCGAGGAGCATGAAGCTCGAGAGGAAGTCCTTGATCGGCGTTGCCTGTGCCATGACGTGAAGCCTGCTATGTCCAGATGTTCCAGGGCGACTGGATCACCAGCCCGACGACGACCAGCCAGACGAGCGTGACGGGAATGAAGATCTTCCAGCCCAGACGCATGATCTGGTCGTAGCGAAAGCGCGGGAAGGTCGCGCGCACCCAGAGGAACAGCGTTGCGATGACGAAGGTCTTGGCGAACAGCCAGAACCAGTTCCAGAACCAGAGCGAGTCGACGACCCACCCCGGGGTCTGCATGCCGAAGAGCGAGAACGACACCGGCGCCATCCAGCCGCCGAGGAACATGACCGAGCCGAGCACCGACACGAGGATGATGTTGGCGTATTCGGCGAGGAAGAACATCGCGAAGGCCATGCCCGAATACTCGACCATGTGCCCGGCGACGATCTCCGACTCGCCCTCGACGACGTCGAACGGCGCCCGGTTGGTCTCGGCGATGCCGGCGATCACGTAGACGACGAAGACGGGCAGCAGCGGCAGCCAGTTCCAGCTCAGGAAAGTGGCCCCGTGGGCGGCAAACCAGCCGCGGCCCTGGCCGAGAACGATGTCGGTCATGTTGAGGCTGGCCGAGACCATGAGCACGACGACGAGCGCGAAGCCCATCGCGATCTCGTAGCTCACCATCTGCGCCGCGGCGCGCATCGCGCCGAGGAAGGCGTACTTCGAGTTCGAGGCCCAGCCGGCGATGATCACGCCGTAGACCTCCATCGAGGTGATGGCCATCACGAAAAGCAGCCCGGCATTGATGTTGGCGAGCGCGACGTCGGGGCCGAAAGGCACCACGGCCCAGGCCGCCAGCGCCGGCATGATCGTCATCACCGGGCCGAGGAAGAAGAGGCCGCGGTTGGCCGCCGTCGGGACGATGATCTCCTTGAAGATCAGCTTCACCGCATCGGCGATCGGCTGCAGCAAACCGAACGGGCCGACCCGGTTCGGGCCGGGCCGGATCTGACTCCAGCCGATCGCCTTGCGCTCCCAGAGCGTCAGGTAGGCGACGCAGAGCAGGAGCGGCACCAGGAGAGCGACGATCTTCGCGAGCGTCCACAGCGCGGGCCAGGCGCCACCGAAGGTGGACGAGCCGTAGCTGGTGACGGTGTCGAACATGGTGCCGGCGATCAGAGGGCAGCGGCCGCGGCGTCGACCACCGGCGCCGCCGCCTCGAGGCGGACGTCGAGACGGCCGAACATGGGACCGAGGGCCGCGGTGAGCGGATGCGCAGCAGGCACGCGCAGCACGCCGCTGGCGAGAGACGGATCGACGTGCGCCGGCAGCACGACCGATGCGTTTCCCGCGCTGACGCGAACGAGCGCGCCCTCGACGATGCCGCGCTCGGCGGCCAGCTCGGTCGGCACGCCGACGACCGGCGACCGGGCGTCGGCCGTGAGCTGCAGCGACGGCGCCCGGCGCACGATCAGGTCGCCGGCGTAGATCGGTACCTCGGCGATGCGCTCGAGGCCGGCATTCGCGCCGGCTGTCGCGGGCGCCGGCGACTCGATCGAACCGAGTTCCGGCGTCGCCTCGAGTCGGGCAGCGATCGTGGCGGTGTCGCCGAGCGCTTCGGCGCGCACTTCCTCCGACGTCTCGAACGCGAACCCGGCGAGGCCGAGCAGGTTGCCGAGCACGCGGAGCACCTTCCACGCCGGCCTCGCCTCGCCGAGCGGCTTGACGACGCCGTGGAAGCCCTGCACGCGGCCCTCGGCGTTGACGAAGGTGCCCGACGTTTCGGTGAATGGCGCGATCGGCAACAGCACGTCGGCGAGATCGTCGCCCGGCGCCGGCATGAACGGCGTGAGCGCGACCACCATGTCGGCAGCACGCAGCGCAGCCGCAGCGGCCACCGGATCAGCGGCATCGAGCGCGGGCTCGACCCCGAGGAGCACGCAGCCCTTGAGCGACGACTGCGGCCCCAGCATCCGGGCCGCGTTCGCGCCGCCGGCGCGTGGATGGGCGCCGACCAGCGCGGCGCCGACCGCGTTGCCGCCGTCGACCAGCCAGCCGAAGCTGGCGCCCGTCTGCCCGGCGATCCAGCGCGCCAGGCGTTCGATCTCAGCCGCCTGCGGATGCTGCGCCGCGGCGTTGCCGAGCAGCACCGCCTTGCGCTCGCCACTGCGCAACGCCGTCGCGATCGCCTTCGCCTCGTCGTCGATCGCGGCGTCGCCCTGCGCGCCCTCGGGGGCCGTGACGCCGCCGGCCTCGGCGATCTGCGACGCGATGGCGGCCAGCGCACGCGGCCAGGCGGTCGGCGCGGTGGCGACGCTCGGCCCCATCGGCATCAGCCAGTCGTCGCGAACGGCGTGCAGGCTCATGACCTTGGCGCCCTTGCGAGCCGCCTGCCGCAGTCGCGAGGCAAAGAGCGGATGGTCCTTGCGCAGGAACGAGCCGACGACCAGCACGCGCTGCAGGTCGGCAAGAGAGGCGATCGGGCGCCCGAGCCAGCGGATCGGCGAGCCTGCGGGCGCCGGGGACGCCTCACGCAGGCGGGTATCGATGTTCTCGCTGCCGAGTCCGCGCACCACCTTCGCCAGCAGATGCAGTTCTTCGACGGTAGCCATCGGCGACG
Source organism: Burkholderiales bacterium (assembly GCA_038225015.1). Lineage (GTDB taxonomy): Bacteria > Pseudomonadota > Gammaproteobacteria > Burkholderiales > Burkholderiaceae_C > Schlegelella_A. The sequence goes on along the minus strand of JBBRFB010000006.1, from coordinate 1,959 downwards.
CCAGCGCACCGATGCTCGCCGGGCCGTGCTCGACGGCGATCTGCGTCAGGCCCCGCGACACGTAGTCGAGCGCGCTGGTCCAGTCAACCGTCTTCCAGGCCCCGCCCTGGCGGATCATCGGCTGGGTCAGCCGCTCGGGCGAGTTGAGCGCCTCGTACGAGAAGCGGTCGCGGTCGGCGAGCCAGCATTCGTTGACCGCGTCGTTCTCGAGCGGCACCACCCGCATGACCCGCGCCCCCTTCACCTGGACGATGAGGTTGGCGCCGGTGGAATCGTGCGGACTGATGCTCTTTCGCCGCGAGAGCTCCCAGGTGCGGGCCGAGTAGCGGAACGGCTTCGACGTCAGCGCGCCGACCGGGCAGATGTCGATCATGTTGCCCGAGAGCTCGGAGTCGATCGTCTCGCCGGCGACGGTGGTGATTTCGGAATGCTCGCCGCGGTGGATCATGCCGAGCTCCATCACGCCCGCCACCTCCTGGCCGAAGCGCACGCAGCGGGTGCAGTGGATGCAGCGGTTCATCTCCTTCATCGAGATGAGCGGACCGACGTCTTTCGGGAAGTAGACGCGCTTGTCCTCGTCGTAACGCGACGAGGAGGCACCGTAGCCCACGGCGAGATCCTGCAGCTGGCACTCGCCGCCCTGGTCGCAGATGGGGCAGTCGAGCGGGTGGTTGATGAGCAGGAACTCCATCACGCCCTGCTGGGCGTTGAGCGCCTTGTCGCTCTTGGTGCGAACGATCATGCCTTGCGTGACCGGCGTAGCGCAGGCCGGCATCGGCTTCGGCGCCTTCTCGATGTCGACCAGGCACATCCGGCAGTTGGCCGCGATCGAGAGCTTCTTGTGATAGCAGAAGTGCGGGATGTAGGTGCCGACCTGGTCGGCCGCATGCATCACCATGCTGCCTTCGGCGACCGAGACCTTCTGGCCGTCGAGTTCGATCTCGATCATGCGGCCGCCTTCAAAACGACGGGCGCATGCTCGATGAGCGCCACGAACTCGTCGCGGAAGTGCTTGATCATCGCCCGAACCGGCATCGCCGCTGCGTCGCCGAGGGCGCAGATGGTGCGGCCCTGGATGTTGTCGGACACGCTGTTGAGCAGGTCGATGTCGGCGAGCCGGCCCTGGCCATTGGCGATGCGCTCGACCATGCGGTAGAGCCAGCCGGTGCCTTCGCGGCACGGCGTGCACTGGCCGCAGCTCTCGTGCATGTAGAAGTACGACAGGCGCAGCAGCGAATGAACCATCGAGCGCGAATCGTCCATCACGATCACGGCGCCGGAGCCGAGCATCGAGCCGGCCTTGGCGATCGAGTCGTAGTCCATCGTCAACTCGTTCATGACGGCCGCGGGAAGGACCGGCGCCGACGAGCCGCCGGGGATCACCGCCTTCAGCGTGCGGCCTTCGGGTACGCCGCCGGCGAGCTCGAGCAGCTTCGTGAACGGCGTGCCGAGCGGCACTTCGTAGTTACCGGGCTTCTGCACATCGCCGACCACCGAAAAGATCTTGGTACCGCCGTTGTTGGGCTTGCCGACCTCGAGGTAGGCCGTGCCCCCGTTGACGATGATCCACGGCACGGCGGCGAAAGTCTCGGTGTTGTTGATCGTCGAGGGCTTGCCGTAGAGACCGTAGCTGGCCGGGAACGGCGGCTTGAAGCGCGGTTGGCCCTTCTTGCCTTCGAGCGACTCGAGCAGCGCCGTTTCCTCGCCGCAGATGTAGGCGCCGAAGCCGTGGCTGGCGTGGAGCTGGAAGTTGAACTTCGAACCGAGCAACGCGTCGCCGAGGTAGCCGGCCGCCCTCGCCTCGTCGAGCGCTTCCTCGAAGCGCTCGTAGACCTCGAAGATCTCGCCGTGGATGTAGTTGTAGGCGACGTTCACGCCCATCGCATACGCCGCGATCGCCATGCCTTCGATGACGATGTGCGGGTTGAACATCAGCAGGTCGCGGTCCTTGCAGGTGCC